>JAGBXO010000011.1 GCA_017629245.1 Alphaproteobacteria bacterium
AGATATCGCAGGCGTATATTCATCATCACTGTAATCGGTGGCCAGACCGCCAATTTTCACGGTATATGTGCCAGATGTCGTGCCGTAATCATGGGTGTATGTGACCGCGTCCGTATTATCTTTCTTAATGGTTTCGGTTGTTCCATCCCCCCAATCAACATAGAATGTGCCCGACGCCCCCAGGTCAAAACCAAATTCTGTTACTGTCGCAGAACCAATTAGATTATCATCATACAAACTCAAATCAATTGTTGCGATGAATTTATATTCGGGCGCGGGTTCGCCTGTTGTAGGATCACACGGCACAACCGCACATTCAAGACACTCAGACGCACCACCGGTTGAATATGTTCCATCCGGACACGACTGACACACATCTGTCGACGATGCACCGAGCGTATCTGAATATGTACCCGCAGGACAAGGATACTGAACCCCTGCTATGCAATATCCGCCATCTGCACACATTTGCACACTATCTTCACTACAAAACGCCCCATCCAAAACCACATTACCCTGCATCGGCACACCATTAACACACGACTGCGGCAAAGGCACAGAAAGCGCCCACGCATTCATGCCAGGCAACAATGCAAACAGAAATAAAAAAATCAATCTTATACGACGCAAAATTGTTCCCCTTCCCCGAACACAAAGAAAAACCACCAGAAAATTCAGGTGGTCAGGAGGTTGAAGACAATTTATTGGAATTGTGCTGCTTATTCAATATATTCACAAGCCCTCCTGACCAAGTGGGATTGATCAGGAGAATATCGTCAGAATAATAAAAACAGCGCATACATGCGCCACAGATTCTTATTCCGACGCCAACAAACGGGTCTTCACACCCCATCATGGCAACCCGCCATGACAGAACTATTTTAATAAAGTTAAGAAATAAATGTCAATCATAAAAACAAAGGAATCCAACAAATAGATAGTTCTTCTTTTTATTGTGTTTTTTCCGCGAAAAACAAAAGGTTTGTTTAGTATTTTGAAATGGTTATTTGGTGTACATTGCGCACGGTTAGTGGTCCCTACCCCACCGCACCACACTAAACTATTGTTTATCTGTGATTTTGCAGAAATTACCGTTGTTTTTGCAGTTGGTCAATGTGTGCCATTAATCGTGGGTCATAAATTCCGTCAATTGGGCGCAAAATATAATCTATGCGCAGGTTTTCGCGTGTAAAATCCCCGGGATTACATGTGTTTAATGTACGAACCGTTGCATCATTTGGCATGTTTGCGCGGGAATTTACAGTATTTATATGATTGACCGGCGGCAGAAAATATGCCACACGAAAATTATATTGCGCATCCAGCCCATGTCGTTTAAACCAATCCTTTAATTGGCGGGCATAGCGCGGTTCGATAACATCATAAATCAAATTCTGACCCAGATGGTCGAAAATCTCAGATTCTGGGATACCGTACATCCATTTTTTTTCGCCCGGCGTCCAAACATGCCGGTTCACCCACAGATGCGTTGCCAATGGAGTGTTATTAAAATAGGATTCATCACGAAAAAAATACGGATCGCCTTCGCTTTCGCCGGCGCGCATTGGGCGCGTGGTGGCAGAACGCAGATTATAAAACAGTCCCGCAGGCAATGTGTTTTTGATAAAATATGTTTTTCCACTGCCCGATATGCCATTACAAAACAAAAGCGTCTTCTTGTCCATTTCAATACCCTTTTTCATAAAGAAAATCAGCCATTACAGCTGATTCCCTTGAACCTTGCGTAACCATTCTTGTTCCAGTGATGCATAATTAGTCTTGTCCCCGCTTTTGGCGTTTGTCTGATATTTAGAAAACATTTGTCGGGCCAGTTCTGTATGTTCAGGTCTAATAATAACATCTGACATAAGGCCATCCCTGGCAATAATAGATGCCTTGATTCCACCATGATACAATACATTCGACAATAAATTCAATGTATCCAAACGCTGTGACACATCGGTTGTTGTATGCGAAAACACAAATGCACAGGAAGTTCCATCTTGATATTGCGGATCAAAAAACCATTGATTACGATTTGGCAAACGATCAAGCTGATCATATAGTGTCATTAAATCCTGTATTTTCTGATTCGCTGAATTTAACTTATTATTCATGCCTACTCCTTTCTTTTAATCCTCTAGGAAACTGCGTAATTTTCGTGCACGAGTTGGATGTTTCAACTTGTTCAGTGCCTTTTGTTCAATCTGGCGGATACGTTCACGTGTTACGCCAATGTATTCACCAACCTCTTCCAATGTGCTGGTCTTGTTAGTAGACATACCAAAACGCTGGCGCAGGACGGTTTCTTCCTTGGGGTCTAATTCAGACAAAATCTGGGTCACAATCTTGCGCAGATTCTTTTGCGCGGCAGATGTAAATGGATTCTTGGCAGTTTCATCTGCGATAATTTCAATGCGCGAACTGTCGTCTTCGGTGCCAACAGGGGCTTCTAATGATATTGGTTTCAGATTTACCTTCATTGCCTTGTGAATCTTGTCAACCGGCAGATAAATAATCTTGGACAATTCTTCGGCGGTTGGTTGACGGCCGTATTTGTGCATAAACTGGCGCGAAGCGCGCTGAATCTTGTGAATGTTATCAATCATATGCACAGGAATGCGGATTGTACGCGCCTGGTCGGCAATACTGCGTGAAATGCCCTGCTGAATCCAATTTGTTGCATAGGTCGAGAATTTGTTTCCCAAACGATAGTCAAATTTATCAACCGCCTTCATCAAACCAATATTTCCATCTTGGACCAAGTCCGAGAAGTCCAATCCCAGACCACGATTGCTGGATTTTTTTGCAAATTTGATAACCAGACGCAAGTTAGCTTCAATCATTTCACGTTTGGCACGGGCAGCCTCGGTCTGGCCACGGCGTACCAGCTCAACAACCTTTTTATATTCGGCCGTAGGTTGACCTGTTTCAGCGGTGATTGCGGTGATATCTTCTTGGATTTTCAAAATATCTGGTTCATGCTTTTTCACAAAGCCTGTCCAGGCTGCATTTTTATGCTTAGCCAGTTTTTTTACCCAATTGCGGTTAATTTCATTTCCAACATATTCCGCCAGAAAATCTTCGCGTTTAATCTTGTTCGCCATTGCAAGACGCAATAATTTCCCTTCCAGCCCCATTAACAACTGGTCACGCTTGGTTAACTGTTCCAGAATTTCAGCAATTCTGTCGTCGTTCAGACGAATCTTGCTGACATGTTCGAATAATTCCAGGCGCATTTTGGTGTATTTCTTTTCTAGCGCTGTATCAGGCGTGTCAGATGACAACAAATTGTCCAGACGTTTGGCCTGAAGTTTTTGCATGCTGTTAAAAATCTTTTTGATTTTTGCAAATAATTCCAAAACCATTGGCATCAGTGATTCTTCCATCACAGGAATTGGAACACCAGATGTGCCACGTGGCGTATCTTCTTTTTTTATACCGTCTTCGTCATCCAATTCTTCTTCGTCTTCATCTTCGGTTTCGACACTGTCGGTCAAATCATCCAGGTCATCATCGTCTAGTTCATCAACATGTTCAACACCCTTGGATTTCAAAGCTTCGGACAATGCTGCCAGATTCTTTTGTTCAGAATCACTGGAATACATAACTTCTAAATTCACGATGTAACGCAGGCGAATTTCTTCATTTAATAATTGCTGATACCAATCCAACATTGCTTGGATTGTCATAGGACTTTCGCACAGGCCATATACCATCAGGCGCGATGCCGCCTCAATCCGTTGGGCGATTGCAACTTCGCCAGCAGCAGTCAATAATTGAACCGTACCAATCTGCTTCAAATACGATTGAACAGAATCTTGAACACCCAGAACCAGCGAGCCAGTCTGGCTGCGTTCCAGCTGTTTTGCATAATGTTCATAGTCGTCATCGTTTACATCAACCTGTTCTGCGTCCGCATTTAACAGGTTGCGTGTTTTATCGCGCGACTCTTCGTCTTCGTCAGTGCCATAATAACGATTTAAATCCTGGGGATAATTGTCAATTTCCAGGATTTCCAGTCCCAAGTCCTGTTGAAAAAAATCCAGAACTTCATCATGTTCTTCGGCCGGAACTTCGTCCGCTTCGGTTGCGGCATCAAAATCCATGCGCGACATATAGCCAACTTCGCTCGCGCTGGTTGCCAATTTCTGTAAGTTCTCTGGTAAAGACTCAATCAAAAGTCTTGTTGCCTCGTCCAGTTTTTTAGCCATTAATAACCTGCTTGCAATATTAAAGTGTTAATGGGATATATTATTTTTTCTTGCTTTTCTTTTTTGGGGCAGACGCCATTTTCTGCGCCTTGGCCACAGCATCATGAATTGCAGATTCCGATACCAACCCTAAAACAATTGGACTTTGAATCTGAATAAGAGAATATGACGCATGTGTTTTATTTCGAACAGACGCAACCGTTGTATTAGTACTGCGCATCAGGCGCGCAACCTGGCCATCTGTTAAATCTGGATAGTTCTTGACAATCCACAAAATACCCCCCAAACGATTTTGACGATGTAATTTTGGCGTATAGCCAACGCCACGTTTATTCTGTTTCTGCTGCGCATCAACAATTTCTTTGCGCAAAGTCAAGCGCGCGGTTGGGTCTGCTTCGCATTTTGCGATATCTTCACGCGTAACCTGGCCACTTAAAATTGGATTCAAGGGTTGAATTTTATATGTTTCTGCATCAGCGATACTTTTCACTTCCAATTCGTGCAACCCGCAGAATTCCGAGATTTGTTCGAATGTCAACGCAGTGTTTTCAATTAACCACAGTGCAGTTGATTTTGGCATATATGGATAGTTCATGGAAATTTCCTCTATTGTTAACGTGGGGCAATATACACTAATATTGCCCCAATTTCAACAGTTTTTTGTTATTTTTTAGAAAAAACATGCGCCCCCATGTAATTAAACATCGCATTAACCGCATTACATTCTTCCAGATAGTTACTTTGCGCCAGCATAGTCGCCATCGCATCCATTTCTTGATCCGTCAATGAATATATGTCTTTATCAAGCTCATCTCCGCCAGCAGATTGTTTTGACAACTGATTTGCAGGGACACCCCATGTCTCTTTACTTGGTATCTGCTTAGCAAAAGCGTCTGTCAATTTCATAAAAGATATAATAAATCGGTACTGTTTTGCACCCATAATAAAAGAATCCAGACTGTCCGACCTTAGATACAGTTCTGAAAATCCGTTGTTATCAACAAATTGTAATGTACCACAGGGATTGGTTTTGCCAAAGTGCCTTAACAAGGTTGGCACACATTGATTTATACCCGTCTTATGTTCAATATCTGCAGCGTTCAACAAATCACTGTCGCGCCTTTTTTTATCTATGATTTTAACCAACGAATATGGCGCACCGGAAAACTCGCGCAATTTTATATTGTAAAACGAAGCAAAATCTATACAGTAGTCTATGACCTGAGTAATGTCATTCTTGCGGTGTCCTGGGTACATACGTTCAAATACAGCAACTTTTTCTGGGCTAAGTGTTGTTGGGTCCGCAAAAAATGTTTTCAACACTGAATTTTTTAACATTGCATTATTATCTCTTTGGACCCATCCCAGGAAATCATCAAGATTGCCAACAGGCAGATACACATAACCATTATTATTACGAATAAAATTGATTGATTTCTTTGTGCCAGATGCCCAGTATTGCTTTAATAACCCGTCCCCCAATCCTGGCGCCTTGATATATCTTTCTATGTCGGCACCATTTAACAACCTGCCTTCGCCGTGCGATTTTTCCAGATATTTTATAAAATCTGCAGATTCCTGTCGGTCATAAACCGTTAATCCATTTGAAATACAATAATCCATCATATATCGCATACAATCATTCACGGTTCGAAGTATTATATTTGCATCATTTTTCCACGGTCGAACATTTGTTATCTTATATATCTTTGCGTTTAACCGATCACGTAAAAGCGCCTGATAAAAAAGCGGTTTATATTTTGTTTGTAATAACATTGAAGAATCTGGACATGTAATAACACCGCGCCCAACGTGTGCTAATAAATTACAAGCGTTAAGAATACCGTACTCTTTATCTAAATCATGCTCACTTAATAAAGCCCCTTCGGCATATTTTTTGCATATGTATTTCGTAAATCCGATACCATCCAGGTGAGCCTTTCTGTCATTTGGCAAACGTAAATTATAATACCCTGCAAAATTTAAAATATAATCCAACAAATCTTCTTTGTTTTTTATTTCAGGACGTCTTTTTGTAAAATACACGCGATCAAAATCAGCAATGTTATGCTCTGCTCGCAGTCTTTCTCCAAAAAGTATTTTTAATATTTCTTTGTGTAACATGTTTGACAAGCCTCTTCTCTACACAAAGATACAACACATAATAATATTTTGTCAATAAAAATTTCCCCCCATCTTCTTGTTGATGCGGGGGGGGCACTTTTGTTACTTTATGCCTTTTTGACGATTTTATAACCGTCTTTTCCGTCCAAAACAGTCCAGCCAGCGGCATCGATTTCGGCACGCAGGCTATCTGCCGTTGCCCAGTCTTTGTTCGCCTTGGCGGCCAGTCTTTGTTCTGCTAACTCAACAATTTCTGACGGTGCACTTTCGCGTTCCAGCGCAATCAATTTTTTTGCACGGTCAATAAATTGCAGCCCCAACAGTTCATCAATAAAACGAACCAATGCTAACTTGGTCGCATTATCAATATCATTTGATTTAATAAATTCTTGCAACAGAACCAAAACCGATGCAGTTTTCAGATTATCAGACATGGCTGCCACCATATCATCATGCCATTTGTTATATATTTCCTGATTTATTGCCTGACCCTCTGCACCCATAAGGTCTGCAACACGACGAACCAGGTTTGTATAACTTTTTGCAGTAGCGTCCATCGTTTCCCATGAAAACGCCAACTGGGACTGATAGTGCCCCATAGCAACAAAATAGCGATATACCATTGGATCATAACCACGGGTACGCACAGCATCCATCCCCAGGAACTCACCCTTGGACTTGGCCATTTTTTCACCAGATTTATCAAGTAAGAAACTGTAATGCAACCATGTGTTTACCCACGGCGCGCCAGTAATCGGTTCGCTTTGCGCAATTTCATTTGCATGATGAACGCGTGATAAATCTTCGCCACCGGTATGAATATCAAAATGATTACCCAGTAACTTCATACTCATTGCACTGCATTCTGCGTGCCAACCAGGAAAACCAACGCCCCACGGGCTGTCCCATTCCATTTGACGTTTAGCGTCTTTTGGAGAATATTTCCATAACGCAAAGTCTGTTGGATTACGTTTAGCGTCGTTGAAGTCAACGCGCGCCCCTGCCCGATTACCAGATAATGTTCCGCCGGTCAATGCGCCATATGCCGCAAATTTTGCTGTATCATAATATATACCATCCCCTGGTATCTCATATGTAAAGCCCAGCTCTTCCAGCTTTTGAACCAGTTCAATTTGTTCGGTGATATAATCTGTTGCATGAGGCATTACTGTTGGCGCAATCATATTCAAATCATTAAAGTCGCGCAAAAATTCGTCTTTATAGAATTTTGCAATATCCCAGACAGATTTGTTTTCGCGCGCTGCGCCCTTTTCCATTTTGTCTTCGCCAGAATCGTCTTCATCATTGGTCAAATGCCCAACATCTGTTATGTTCATAACATGGCGCACTTCATAATTGTTCGCCAGAAACATACGTTTTAGAAAATCATTATGCAAAAATGTGCGCAGATTGCCCAGGTGTGTGTAATGATAAACCGTTGGACCACATGAATAAAAACCAACTTTGCCGGGCTGTAATGGGATAAATTCTTCTAGGCGGCGGGTCAATGTATTATATAATTTTATCGTCATGTTATGCTTTCCTTTGTCGGTTTATTTATTTGAAATTTTAGTGATTGTGTATTCTGTGTGCAAACAGATTATGTTCGCAAAATGTGCAAATTAACAACAACAGTAAAAATTAATAAAACGAATTGTCATTACGGTTTGACTATGCCATTTTTTGACCAAAAAAGTCAAGCGGACTTTTTAGCACGGCGCAACACAAAAAAATCACGCAGCATTTGTGCAGACACATCTGCAAATTCTGGCAATTGGTGTACGCACGGTTTCCACAGGTGTGGGTCTGTTTCATATATGCGGGAATTAGATGTTATTCCACCGCCCTTGACATCGGTTGCGGCGAAATAAATATTATTGATGCGCGCGAATGATATTGCCGTCGCACACATTGCACACGGTTCCAATGTCACATAAATATCACAGCCGTCCAGAAATTTTGTGCCTAATTTTTTGCATGCACGATTAATCGCGACAATTTCTGCGTGCAGGGTTGGGTTCTTTTTCAATTGCACCTGATTTTCGCCACGCGCAATAACCACACCGTCACGAACAATAACGGCACCAATTGGTACATCGTCGTGTGCAAATGCGCGCCGGGCGCAAGTAAGGGCTTGATTCATAAATTTCATGTTGTATACTTTAACGCATGGATTCAAAATTGCAAATTATTTCAGGAAATTATCGCGGACGTAAATTGCGCCTGCCGCCAAATGCGCGTCCGACACAAAATCGTGCGCGAATTGCGCTGTTTAATATGATTGAATCTGGGATTGTTGATTTTGATAACCTGCAAAATGTGTGGGATGCGTTTGGTGGCAGTGGCGCATTTGGAATTGAATGCCTGTCGCGATATGCGGGGGCAAATGTTGTCTTTACAGATATTGCGCCGACATCTGTTAAAACAATGCGTGATAATTTGGCGACCCTGGGGGTCGGGGCGCGTGCCAGTGTTATTCAGACCGATGCGATTTCGTCCGCACAAAAATATGCCCCCATGGCAGATTTGATATTTATTGATGCGCCGTACGATATGCACGAATTGGGCGCGGCACTGGTTAAAAAGATTGGCACATTGGCAAAAAGTGGCACGATTGTAATCTGGGAACAAGAATCAATAAATCCACATCAGCCCGATGAATCCAAATGGCAGATTTTACGCGACAAAACATACGGTCGCGCCAGATTTTTAATTATGATGAAAAATTAATTATTTTTGATTATTTTTACTTGATTTTTCGTGTTTTTTAGGTCATAATGCGCGACGCACAGCACCCTTGGAGGCTGTGTACAGTTAAACAAAACCATTAAAAGGATTTAAAATGGCAATTGAATTAAGCGCAGAAATTCGCAATGTTGCTGGCAAGGGGGCCGCACGTTGTATCCGCAACAACAAAAATATCCCTGCTGTTATTTACGGGGAAAAGAAATCCCCTGTCGCGATTGAATTAAACGGTCGTGAATTTGATATGTTGTTGAAAACACCAGGCTTGCGGACAAAATTATTCCAAATCAAAACATCAAATGGTACAGAAGATGCTATGCTGATGGATATTCAGTATCACCCAGTAAGTGATGCAGTTATTCACGCAGACTTTAAGCGCATTGATGTTAAAAAACCAGTTAACGTTGTTGTGCCAGTTGAAGTTATCAACGCAGAAATCTCAAAGGGCCTGAAATTGGGTGGCACATTGAACTTTGCCGTGCGCAAGGTTGCATTGCGTGGCTTGGTTGATGTTATCCCAGAAAAAATCATTATTGACCTGGCAACATTGACAATCGGTGATGTGGTTCACGGAACCGACCTGGTATTACCAGCGGGTGTTGAATTAGGTCTGCACCAGGCTGAATTGGCGTTTGCAACAATCGGTGGTAAAATGCCAATGGAAGAAGATGAAAAAGCCAAGGCAGCAGCGATGGCTGCGGCAGCGGCAAAGAAATAATAGATATTTTTCTGTTATTGTTCCCGCCCCTGTGGCGGGATTTTTTATTATTTTACCACTTGCAATTATTTTTATAATTCTATATAATGTCACCTGCACGGAGCGTTGGCAGAGTGGTAATGCAGCAGATTGCTAATCTGTGACCGAAATTTTTGGTCCATAGGTTCGAGTCCTATACGCTCCGCCAGAAATTTACCCACCAGAAATGGTGGGTTGATTTTTATTGCGTTAATTAATTACGCAATTAAAATACCCGCCGATTGGCGGGTGTTTTAGTGTTCTTCGCCGACATGTTCAGGGCGATATATTTCAACATCGCGCGTCATTGCCAGGAATTTTTCTGCACGACGCGTTGGCAATTCTTCAATTGGCAACTGTTGCAATTCTGTTATGTGTTTTTCAACAGACTTGGCCAGTAATTCCATTGTTGTTTGCCAATCTGTGTGCGCACCACCGGCAGGTTCATGTATTATTTCATCAATAACATTCATATCCGCCATATCGCGCGCAGTTAACTTCATCGCAGCAGATGCAGTTGCACGATAGTTATTATCGCGCCACAGAATACTGGCGCATGATTCAGGCGCGATTACCGAATAAATCGCATTTTCCAACATTAATACACGGTCACCTGTGCCAATCGCAATTGCACCACCAGACCCACCCTGACCTACATTGACAGCGACATAAGGCGCGCGCATAGACAACCCCGCTGCAATAGATGACGCAACCGCCTGGGATTGACCGCGTTCTTCGCCTTCGCGTCCGGCAAATGCGCCTGCGGTATCAAACAGGGAAATTAATGGCAGTTGGAACTTTTCCGCCATGCGCATCATACGCACTGCTTTGCGATATCCATCAGGATTTACCATACCAAAGCGATGTTTTTGACGGGTTTCAATTGTGCGACCTTGCTCCTGACCAATAATTACAGCAGGAATCCCACGCCAGAATCCCAGCCCTGTTGCCATGGCGGCATCTTCGGCAAAGCAACGATCGCCCGCCAAATATGTCCAATCAGAAACAATGCCATTAATATAATCCAAGAAATGCGGACGATTTTCATGGCGCGCCAATAAAACCTTGTCATAAGCTTCATTTTCGCCCATACCGCGAATCTTTTTAGATATATCATGTACAGGTGTTGTAACGGTAATCTGTTTCGGTTCGCGTGTTTGCTTGGTCAAAACCGCCAAAACGCGTGCGATTGTGTCGTGCAGGTCGCCACGCGCGACAACCATATCAACCATACCATGTTCATACAGATATTCGGCAGTCTGGAAATTAGATGGTAATTTTTCGCGAATATTTTGTTCAATTACACGACGACCAGCAAAGCCAATGCGTGCGCCCTTTTCCGCGATATGAATGTCGCCCAGCATTGCAAAAGATGCCGTCACACCACCAAAGGTTGGGTCTGTTAACAGCACGATATATGGAATACCGTTTGCATGCAATTTATTTACCGCAACAGTTGTACGCGCCATCTGCATTAAAGATAAAATGTTTTCCTGCATTCTGGCACCACCACTGGATGTAACCATAACGAACGCGCGATGTTCGGCGACGGCATGTTCCATCGCAGCCACAATTGCATCACCCGCTGCGCGCCCCATAGACCCCATCATAAACAGGCCATTTAAAACACAGACAGTTGTCGGCACGCCACCAATTGTACCATCGGCCGATGTTATTGCATCATAGCAACCAGTTTCAGCACGCGCAGAATCCAGACGCTCTTGATAAGGGACACGGTCTGAAAATTTTAGCGGGTCGTCCGAAACATTTGGCGACGGCAAACGCTGCCACGAATTATCATCAAACAGCAAATCAAATCGCTGCTTTGGGTTCATGATAAATGCGCGCCCACAGCGCGGACAGATATACTTATTTTCTTTATAATCCTTGTAATAAACCAACTTACCACAGGATTCACACTTAATCCACATCAGGCGACGCACGCGTTCATAGCGTTCACGATTCCGATTTTTTATGCCCGATTTTTTACCAAATAACATATTATTGACCGTTCATCTTTTTGGTTAATTCACGACTAGGCTTGAACAAAATAGTCGTACTGGCCGGCAGTGGCATAGGCTGGCCGGTGCATGGGTTGTACCCAATCTTAGTTGCGCGGGCGCGTGGCTGAAATGTGCCAAAACCACGGATTTCAATACGATTGCCATTTGCGATTGATTCAATCATATGGTCAGAAATTGTATCTAATATTGCCGCCGCATCAGATGCGCGCATATGCTTAAATTTCACCTGAATAGAACGTACTATGTCTGATCTTTTCATGTTATATATCCTTATGTCTTGCCCTATATTATTAATATCTTAGCACATTTTATCAAGAGTAAAGTTTTTTATTTATGCAGAAAAGGTTCCTGTACAAAAAAAATCCCATAAATGTTAGTTTTTATGTAAAAAGAAGGGAGAAAAAAATGGACGATATATTTGATTTAGACGATGGCACAATAATAAACGAAGATAAAATGCCACTGATTGGCGATATTGCCCCAGAATTTCAGGCCAGCACGACAAATGGGCCTATTAAATTCCCAGATGATTTCAGGGGCAAATGGGTTGTATTCTTTTCGCACCCGTCGGACTTTACACCAGTGTGCACAACAGAATTTATTGCGTTTCAAAAAACAATTTCAGATTTTGAAAAAATGAATGTTGCATTGCTGGGCCTGTCGGTTGGATCGTTGCCATCGCATTTGGCGTGGTTTGATGCGATTGAAGGCATGCCAGATGGCGCGAAAATAACATTTCCATTAATTGATGATATGAACATGGAAATCGCACGCAAATACGGAATGATTCATCGCAACGCATCAGATACACACACCGTGCGCGCGGTTTTTGTAATTGACCCAGCGACAAAAATCCGAACAATTTTGTATTATCCGGCAACACTGGGGCGAAACATATCCGAAATTTGGCGAATTTTAGTCGCGTTGCAGACGGCAGATGCATTCAAAGTTGCAACACCGGCGAATTGGATGCCGGGCGATAAAGTACTGTGCCCCGCCCCAACAACGGCAGGAAAAATGCGCGAACACAATGGTGATGTGCCATGGTTTATGACATATAAAGCATTAGACAAGGCGGAAATATATGAAAAAATTTGTAAAAAGTAATCTGGGGGCCAATAACTGGGTATGCTATTGGTTCAAAATACCAGCGGAAAGTCGCGAATATCCAACGGTGCCACATCACGTTCAGGATCCCACTGATAAATCGGCATAATTACATGTTTTTCGTCGTCGAATTTTACCCCTTCGGTTTTTAAGGCACGGTACTGTTCGTCTGCAAAACCACAGCACAGGCTGCCATCCTTGAATACGACACGATGCCATGGCAGATGCCAACTGTTTTTATTATTAGATGCATATCCAACAAAACGCGCCATACGCGGACGGCCAATCATTTTTGCAATTTGACCAAATGTCGCAACACGCCCAGATGGAATTCGTGCGACAATATCATAAACCTGTTCGTTGAATGTTTTTTCCATGATATATAGTTTAGTCAGCGTATAAAAAAAGTCAAATATTTGGTCTTGCAAAATAATCATATTGCAATTATAATGACCGGCACGGAGACATGGCAGAGCGGTTGAATGCGCGCGACTCGAAATCGTGTATACGGCAACCCCGTATCAAGGGTTCAAATCCCTTTGTCTCCGCCAGGATAAAACCCGCCGAACGGCGGGTGTTTTCTTATTCGTTAGGCGATGTCCAGAAACACACAGCCCCCGTAAAACCAGAATAACCCAAACCGGTTTGTTCTGTAATTCCAGTTGTACTTTTAAAATAAAATTCACCATAGTCGTCTGTGTATGTGTATGCTGGTCCAGGATTGGCATATGCATAACAATCATTTATTCCTGTTGAACCTTGGACAGACAGCCCAGCACGGCCCCCGGCAACATCGGGGCATCTTGTGCACGAGGCACCAGTCCCAGAAACATTACCATAAAAACCAGTAATACATACGCCCGTTGTTGCATTGGCATTGCATATAGCATTATCTGGGCATTTATAGCAACCCTTTGCGTCGCCATAATATGCAACACCGGTAGCATTCTGATTGATAGATCCAGTACAATCATCATCAGCCATTGTATATTTACAGCGAACGAAATTCCCATCAGAACAACACATACCTTCGCCACAAAGGGAACAAGCATTTCCAACCTGGAAAGAACCTTCATTACACTTAAAGGTGGCGGTGCCGCCGCGACATGTTGCTTCGGCGGGACAGACCTGACATTTTTTTACCCCCTGGTCCAAGATGAGATAATATCCAGCATTGCATGATAATGCACCGTCTTCATTACATGTTGTGGCATTTCCGGTACATTTAATACATTCATTATCGCTTTTGTAAAACCCATCTTTACAAGTAAAGCCATTATTATTACATGTTTCGTAATTTGCAGGACATGATACACAAGCGCCATTGGATTTATAAAAATCATTATTACATGTAAAATCCGTGTCGGATGTGCATGTTGAATTTGTTGGACATGCCGCACACTGACCAGCCTTGAGATAATACCCATCATAACAAGATGTTGCAGCCACAGCAGTACAGGTTATGGCATTTTCAAAAGCGTCTTTACACGCGGGACAGGCGGTACCGTTGTTGAAATATCCCTCCTTGCATGTAAATCCTTCATCCGTACAGCTTTCATAATTTGTGGGGCATTCTTCGCAACCACCATTGGATTTGTAAAATCTATCGTTGCATACCCAGGTTCCATTGTCATGACATGTGGCATTATCTGGGCACTTAACGCATCCTTTGCCAACAAGATAATAATTTGTCTTGCATGATAAAGCGCCGGATTCATCACATGTTGCTGCGTTGCCAGTGCATGCTTTACATACATATGTATCATATTTCCGGCTTATTTCACCCCCAAATACGCCTACGCCACTCCAAGTCATACTGGACCGTTCACGATAATATCCATCATTACAGGTCATCGAAAATGTTTCTTGATCGCATTCGGCATTGGCGGGACAGGCGTGACAACCATTATCTAACATATAATATGGCCCATATATATATCCACTGACACCCGTACCAGTGCCAGTATACGCTTCGCCAGTATAGGAACTGTCATTAACTTTACATCCCAAAACACCACCGTCATCGTCACCCTGGGGACAAATTTCCCATGGGCGACATTCAAGGCACGAATCTGCCACTTCGTAATAACCACTTTTACAGTCGGTAACCTGGTCGCCATCGCATGTGTATGCCCCAGGCACCGAAGAACAGATTATATCGCAATTATTTGTTTTATAATTTTCTACACTTTCCTGATCTTCGTAATCAATGCATCTAAATGTCTCGCCACCAGGACAAACCTTGTCTTTGTAGGCATCGCTGGTTGGGCAAGAGTTGCACCAAGAGACGTAATATAAGCTAAGGAAAGTATCACCCACGGGACATGCAGGCCCAAGATTTTCGGTACATGTGCTTGATTCAAGTTCATGATACAACATTGTTTTTCCCCAGTATTTTTGTGGGCATCCAATCGCGCAGTCCCAGCTGCATTTGCTTAATGTACATACCCCATCTGAATCCTTGGACAGTGTGGTGCACGAAACAGCGGGATTGTATGTCATATGACTGGCGCCTGTGGCACCGCATGCGCCGGCCTCAGTTCCTTCTATTTCATTATAGTCAGGAACAACATATGATTTGCACCCCGCTATGCTGGTGTTGCTGTACACGTTTCTGGAATTAACATATTCCGATGTTCTATACGCGCCGTATGCAGAATGCCCCTTGGTAAAATATGCGACGGTACAATAAAAACAATACAGGAAAAATCTTTTTAATGGTTTCATATTTAACACTCTCTTTGAATGCCAGTATAAATTATATAATCTGTTTTAATCAAGCCATTTTTCACTAAAAAAAACAGACGCCAAGGGCATCTGTTTTTTTCACACACGGCGTATTATTATTCATAGTAGGCATCTGTATCACAGAACATTACACCAATAGATGTCCCAATGGTTCCTCCGGTAATGGAACCGGAGTAGCCATCAGAATAAACTGTCCCCGGAATGTAACACTGGTTCACACTGGTTACACCAGTAATAGACATACCTGTCGCACTATTTTCACCCCATGGACATCTATTGCATGTGTGTCCGAGTCCTGAAACTCCTCTGTAAAAGCCTGTTTGACAAACCAATCCATCGTTATCACAGTAATCGTAAGACCCACTTGCAGGGCAAGATGCACAATTGCCAGTGCCAGTTTCCGGTTGATTATAATAATAACCACCCGTACAATAAAAACGTCTGCCATCACAAGATGCTGCACTTGGCGGACAGGGAACACAACTGGCAATACCATCAGCAGAAACGACTGAATAATAACCAGACGTACCAGTTCCACCGGCAGTGCATTCTATGTACCCATTGGCACAGGATACTGCGTTGTGGGGACATTCGACGCAATATCTTGCCTTTTTTATATAACCTGATGCACATGTAAAAGATTGGGTATTTTCATCAATGTATGTTGGACATTCATCCGAATTATCTGGGCATGCCACGCATATTCCAGTCACATAGTACCCATCATCACCACATACGGTATATTGTGCATCAACGGTTTTTGCCGTCAAATCAGGGTAAACACTAAAATTTTCTGATAAAATTCTGCCAGCGGTCGTTGTTGGACATTTTTCGCATGCAACACCCGTGCCGCCACCCGGTCCCCAATAACCCGCCGCACAAATATAAATACCATTACTTAGACTTCTCCCTGCTTCATATTCAGACAAGTTGGGCGTACCAGGCGTATATTCTGGGTGACTGTCGCCATCAGGGAATTCACATACACAGTAATAATCATCACGCACCAGCACCCCGTTGTTATTCTGTGAGGTTACATGTTCCAGAACCGGGCGTCCAACCATGTCCTGCTTGATTATGCATAAATGATCATTGGCATAATCATATGATTGAGCTGCGGACCATCCAAGACTCCCCCGATAGTACACGTCATATTTATCTTCACCTAACGCACTATTGTAATAGGACTTTAATTTGGTCAGTGTCCCTTGGCGTAATCTGTACCCCAGTGGGATATCTCTTGTTGAACCATTGCTGTATGTAATTGTACAATATGCGCCAGGCATACATCCGCCAATCAATGTATCACATCCATACGACGAACCATCCTTTGGTTCATACAGCGTTGTAGGATTTGCATCTGCGCCATCCAGTCGAATTAAAAAAACTGCAAAAAATGACAATAAATGCTTTGCAAAACGATTGAGCTTTAACATAAACTTTCCCCCTGTGTTCTGTGACAGGATAATTTATTTATTATCATTTGGTCAAGCACAATTTTCGTATTGAACATTTATTAAAAATTCACTAAATTTTATACCATGAAAACTGAATTGTTTAATTTTTTTAATTCTGACCTGCAATTTATTCGCGGTGTGGGACCGGTATTGGCGGCGCGGTTGGACGAAGTGCTGGGGGGGCGGCGCGTGTTGGACTTTCTGTTGCATCGGCCATCATATGTGCGGGCGCGTGGCGTGACAGAAAATGTTATGGATGCAAATCCAGGTGATGTTATTACAATACCACTGATGATAAAATCACACAGGCGGGGTGGTGCCTTTGGTCGTGGCCGGCGCAGACCAACCCAGATTATCTGTAATGACAAGATGAACAATGTCGTTGTGTTACAATTCTTTAATGCGAATTATTTGGATTATTGGTTAAAAAAATTACCGGTCGGTTCGTGGCGTATGGTATCGGGCAAACTGGAACGCGGCGCGCGCCCAACAATCAGTCATCCGGACTTTATAGAAGAATTACAAAATGCACATAAAATACCGTCTGCCCAGGTGATATATCCGGCGGGCGAAGGATTGACACAAAAAATATTTACAAGTATTCGTGATGCTATTTTTAATACCCTGCCCGAGAAAACAAAAAACGAACCAGACGAACGTGTGGTTGAATTTGTCGATGCGTTGAAACATGTGCATTATGCCGGGTCTGATGCAGACCTGATGCCAAATGCGACATTTATGGCCAAGTTGGCGTACTGCGAACTGTTGGCGCATCAGGCGGCGATTGTTATCAGTCGGCAAAACCGAATGGATGTGCGAAACCGTCGTATGCCACGGCCGATAAAGTATAACCTGATGGAACGATTTTGGGAAAGTATTCCTTTTGAAATGACGGGTGCACAAAGGCGAACATGCGATGAAATATTTGACGATATGCAACGCGATATTCCAATGATGCGCCTGGTTCAGGGGGATGTCGGCAGCGGCAAGACCATTGTTGCAACCGCCGCCGCCGTAAAAATGGCAGAAACAGGGGCGCAGACCGCCCTGTTGGCACCGACAGACACATTGGCACAGCAACACTTTGTAAAACTGAAACCAATGTGCGATAAAATCGGGATTGTGTGCGATATTCTGACTGGGCGTGACAAGGGGGTGGCACGACGCGAAAAACTGATATCACTGCGGTCGGGGCGTACACGCGTTGTTGTGGGAACACATGCGTTGTTTTCCGAAGATGTTGAATATCGCGATTTGGGACTGGTTATAATTGATGAACAACATAGATTTGGCGTTGCACAACGCGAAGCATTACGCAATAAAGGTAAAAATCCAGATATGTTGGCGTTGTCCGCAACACCAATTCCGCGAACCCTGTCTATGACGGTGTATGGCGATATGGATGTTTCAATTATTAATGAAAAGCCTGCGGGCCGTAAGCCAATTAAGACAACTAAATTACCAACTGCGCGAATTATGGAATTAATTGAACGGATTCGACCACAAATTGCATCGGGGGCCAAGGTTTTCTGGGTATGCCCATTAGTGGAAGAATCTGAAAACGAAAACGCAATGGGGGCCGCAGAAGAACGGCATAAAATGTTGGCGCAAATTTTCCCAAATGTAGGTCTGGTTCATGGCAAGATGGACAAGAAAGAACGCGACAAGGTTATGGCAGAATTTGCAGATGACAATTCGAACATGTCGTTATTGGTCGCAACAACGGTGATAGAGGTCGGAATTGATGTTCCGCGCGCGTCTATTATTGTGATTGAAAATGCAGAAAGGTTCGGATTGGCCGCCTTGCACCAATTGCGCGGGCGCGTCGGACGCGGCAACACACAATCGTTTTGCGTTCTGGTGTTTGGATATGGGGTCAGCGAAGATGGATTAAAGCGATTGGATGTCCTGTGCGAGACGGACGACGGCTTTGTTATCGCAGAACAAGATCTGATGATGCGCGGGGTTGGCGAATTATTGGGCACACGACAAAGCGGTTGGATGCGCTATCATTTTGTAGATTGGCGTGAACACAGGGATTTATTCAAATTGGCATCGACCGCAGCACGTGATAACGATATAGATTCATGGGTGCATGATTTAATGTTTATCTTTGACCGTGGGGTGGTATTGGGTGCGTAAGATTATTGTATGTTTGATGACGTTAATGTTGGGCATGCCTGTGATGGCTGCATCACAGATTAGTGACACAGAAACAGAACGCGTATTAGGCACGCTGATTGCGCCATTGGCCGTGGCGGCAGATATTCCAGATGGACGGCTGAAAATTCACATAATTAACGACGATGATTTTAATGCGTTTGTTATGGGGGGCGAAGATGTATATATTTACACCGGACTATTGAAACAAATCAAGGCCCCAGATGCCCTGCAAGCAGTTGTGGCGCACGAAATGGGACATATGATTGGTGGGCACATGGCACAAATGCGCGACCGAATGGCGGCCGAGATGAAGCGAACAATGCTGATTCAGGCGTTGGGCGTGGGGCTGATGGTGGCGGGCGGCAACCCAACACTGGGGGCCGGCGTTCTGGCCGGTAGCAGCGGTATTGCACAACAGTCTATGTTGGCATTTTCGCGCGATGAAGAACGCATTGCCGATAACATGGGCGTTGATTTGATGGTGCGCGCAAAACAAAACCCAAATGGGTTTATTACCGTATTGAAACAAATGCAGGATTTAACGGGCGAAACAGAATCTAGGGTAAATCCAAACAGAATAAATCACCCCCTGACCCGCGAAAGATTGAATAATGTTCAGGCGCGCATAAATGAAATTGCACCAGATTTTAAGCCAAACAAAAAACAGACAACCGAACGCGTGGCAGAATATGAACTGGTTCGGGCAAAGTTGGTTGGATATCTGGATACGCCGGGACGCGTTCGCGAACTGTACCCGTATGCAGACAAATCAGATGCGGCCATTTATGCCCGCGCAATCGCAAATATGCAGGCTGGCAATCTGGACGGGGCGCGCGTAGGGGTGCAGACACTGATTTCACGAAAACCCGACAATCCATATTTCTGGGAATTGATGGGGGATATTGAATATCAATTTGGGCACTATGACGACAGTGTAAAATCATATGAAAAATCATTAGAATTGGCGGGCGATGCGCCACAGATTCAGACTGCGCTGGCGCTGGTGTTGGTGGAACGAAATAAACCCGGGGATACAGAACACGCAATCAACCTGGGCAAGCGTGCATTATTGATTGATGCCGCACCACTGACATACTGGGTATTGGCACGTGCATACGGCAATACGGACCCGGGACGCAGCGCGTGGGCAATGGCGGAATACTATGCAATGATTAACAAACCAGATGAAGCAAAAAAATATGCACGACGTGCACAAAAAGAACTGAATAAAAATGCCCCCGAATATATCAAGGCCGGCGATATTATAAACACAAAATAATAAACCAATAATTTATCTTGTTTGTGTGCGTTTAAGACGCACACGAAACGACACAAAAAATCCCCCATCGGGGGATTTTGATTAGTCATCGATTGCACTGTATTCACAGAAACCTTCGTTTGTATCACAGCGTGAAATTGTACCTTCGCTGATGAAATATCCCTGTTCATGCAAGCATGCAGGACATACCTTTGGGGCTTCGTTGCTGATCTGCCACATACCGCAGTTTGTGCAACGCCACATAACAATCTTGTCCTGTTTGAACAATGTACCGTCTTCAATCGCTTCGGCCAAGGCACGGAAACGCGATTCATGATAACGTTCGGCATAACCGATATTTTTTAAGATTTCTGCGATTGCAGGGAAACCTTCCTGGGCGGCGATTTGCGCGAATTTTGGATACATTTCTGTATTTTCTTCGTGTTCGCCATAGGCTGCAGCCTGCAGGTTTTCCAAGGTTGTGCCAATTTTACCCGCAGGGAATGAGGCTGTGATTTCTAATTCGCCACCTTCCAAGAACTTGAACAAGCGAGATGCGTGTTCTTTTTCCTGGTCTGCAGTTTCTAAAAAGATTTTTGAAATTGCCTGGAAACCTTCTTTCTTGGCTGCAGATGCATACATAGTATAACGATTACGCGCCTGGGATTCACCAGCAAATGCAATTAACAGATTCTTTTCAGTCTGTGTACCTTTTAATGACACCATTGTTTGTTCTCCTTTTATGGTTAGTTTTTAAGTTTCTGCCCAAATTTTAACAGACGAAATATTAAAATGCAAAAAATTATTTTTGTTTTTCAGGCGTCTGATTCTTGCAGGCGACAGAATGGATTAAGTCCATGTATTCATCATATAATTTTATACCCAAAAATGCGCGCGCCTGTTCAACAGTGTCGCCATATGCCCAATATGTCCCCTTGTCAGTTGTATATTTTGCAACAACATACTGGGGGGACGGCGCCAAATATTTGCCATAGCAATTTTCACATACGCGACGCGCATGGTAAAATTCAAATAAATTACGTTCGTTACGTAAAATACGCGCACCCAATACAAACGGAACATCGCGCACGATTTGTATCTGGTGCGGGAATTTATCCTGGACACGCCACAGACCACCAATAAACTCAACGTCGTGCAGACCAACCGCATTCAAGGACACACTTTTACCATTCGAAAGATATGCTTCTTCGCCACGCGCGCGGGCAGAATTGTAATCACGCACCTTGTCAAAATCACTGACGTGCGTTGCTAAGCTGTTATTTTTTTTAGACATTGCCTTCGATACCTAAGAACTTCTTTTCGATTGATGATATCAGTGTGTCTATCCCCTGTCTCCCTGCAGCACTGATCGTTAATATTTCAGGTTTCTTTTTGCGACCAAATGATTTTTTGAACTCGGCCAATTTTTCCTTTAATTCCGTAGGTTCTATTGCATCAATTTTATTAATCACAACCAATTCTGGTTTAGCAATCAAATCGCCACCATATGAATCCATTTCGTGACGAATGGCAGCATAACGAGCCGCCCAGTCGGGTTCGCTGCCGTCAATAACATGCAAAATCATCTTGGTTCGTTCGGCATGCCCCAAGAACTGATCCCCCAGACCAACACCTGTGTGCGCCCCCTCGATAAGCCCTGGTAAATCAACCAGAACAAATTCACGATCGTGCGCATACATAACACCCAATTGTGGATTCAGGGTTGTAAATGGATAGTTTGCAATTTTTGGGCGCGCTGCCGTCACCGCCGACAACAACGTAGATTTACCAGCATTCGGAAAACCAACCAGTCCAATATCTGCAATTAATTTCAAACGCAATATTACCGTGCGTTCTTCGCCAGGCAAACCATCATTCGCCTGTTTTGGGGCACGGTTTGTTGGACTTTTGAAATGCAGATTTCCCCAACCGCCATTTCCGCCACGTGCCGCACGATATTCCATACCATCTTCGTTCAAGTCGGCATATTCGATTTCTTCGTTTTCAGACAAAATCACCGTTCCAGTTGGAACAGGCAAAACCAATGTTTCACCAGACGCACCAGTACGCATTTTGCCCATACCGTTTTGGCCACGCTGCGCCAAAAACTTGGTTTTATAACGATAATCTATCAAGGTATTAACATTTGGCACGGCCACAAATACAACGTCGCCACCACGACCACCGTCGCCACCATTTGGCCCACCAAACTCAATATATTTTTCACGACGAAAACTGGCTGAACCGTTTCCGCCATCACCTGCCTTGACATAAATCTTTGCACGATCTAAGAACTTCATTTTTTATCCTCTTAGAATTCATTATAATCTAAAAACTTGCAATTTCCAGTATAAAAGGCTATAATAATCGTGCTGCTGTGCAGTGATGATTCTGAAGCCGTTGTGAAATAGTCGTTTTGGACTGGGGGGCGGTACCCCACAGCTCCACCATGATTTGATATGATATTTGGGTCGTATCTGATTATGGGGCTGACATAGATTCGACAGGCGATGAAAGACAAATTGGTTGAATCCGACATGGCGTCGTTAAAAGCCAACTAAAAACTGAATGGCGATAGAATCGCTGCGAACGACAATGTTCGCCTTGCAATGGCTGCCTAAGATGGCGTTGAATATGGTTGGCGATTGTTGACCGTATTCGTTTTAGCAATTGCGGTGTTCGCCGGGTACATGGCACCAGAAATCCCGGCATTTTAAGTTTATATGCATACATAAAAAAAGTAAGGACATAGAGATGTTTGGAAAAATTAAAAAAGTATTTTTTACGGGCGTATTTGGTATTTTGTATATATCATTTATCGCACAAATGGTTTATGTGTTGGGCTGGGTCGCGGGTTTTGAAAACAAAATCGCTGCGATGGGTTTGTTATCATTGGAATGGTTGATTTTGATTGCCGCGCGCTATCTGTCAAAACGTTCCAGCAACAGCGCACAGCACAGCAATGGGTATCGTCGTCGCTAAGATTTTAGACCGCCAATTGGCGGTTTTTTCTTGATTTCAAGTGGCAAATGATTTATCATATTTTTGAATCCGCAGGGATGTGGGTTCGGGGTCGTCAAAAAGCCCACACACAAACGGCGCAATATTTTGTTGCGTTGATATCCGCATAAAAATTGACGCGGATGCGTCTTTTTTTGTGCATAACCCGGCCGTTACCACTTTCTCTTGGTCGGGGTGCCGTCGGCCATACAACAGGGGGTAACCCCAAAGGCCGACGGGGTCATTTTTGTGTATGATTTTTTGAACACCCCGACCGTCATATTCCCGTGGCGGTTATTTTTTTACAACGGGGGAGTTTTTGAAACACATTGTATTGTCATTTTTAGCACTGATGCCTTTTGTTACCTGTCCCGCATGGTCAGCCGGCAAATATTTGGAAGGTTATGGCGAAGTCGAACGGTGTTTTCAATATCCAGACGAAACAATTCCGACGTGTGACGGGTCGGATTATATTAATATGAAGTACGACCCAAAAAGCTATTGCTATATACCGTCGCGAAATTGTAATATCTTGGTAGAGGTTGAGGCGGCGTTTTCGTACTCTCCATCTAAATTCGCATCATTATACAAGGAAATTTCTGTAGCATCACCCAGCGAGGATACAGTGTATTTGTATTGCAGAATGGTGAAACCATATGTCGCGCATTGGGTTGGGGTTTATGATAATCCTTCGGACCGTACAACGACACAAGCGTGCGCTAATTTGTATGCAGAAGAAGATTCTTATGCATGTTATCAAGACCGCGCGGATGCAGATGATTTTTGTTGGGATGATTTTAGCTACACTGCATATTATTCTAAAGATCAAGAAGAGTCGTTCTTGACAGCCTTGTTCGCGACGGAAATCCCAACGGAATATAAAAAATGTGAACTGGGGATAAGTAATTTTAAAACCTCAACCGGGTTGTCTTTTGCGCTGTATGCAGAAAAATATACCGAACCATCGTTGGTGGTTGGGTATAATGACGGAAAATGCTATGGCAAGTTAGAAACCGGCAAGGCCACCGGCACCATCAACTTTAATTATAATGGCATGGTTTATCATTTGGTTGATTAAGGTTATATTACGCCGTATGCTGATACGGATTTTATAGTCCTTGAAATTTGATGAAAATATATTATATTTATCAACGCTATGAAGAAATACATTTTACCGTTTCGTGATTTAGTTGTTTCGCCGGGATTGACGGTACCGGCACTGATTGATAATCAAATGTCTGTGGCCTGTATCAAGGCCGCATCCAAGACAGAAGGTCAGGAAATTGTTCTGGCCCCACAGAACACATGGTCATACCCCACAGATATCAAAGATATTTATGATGTTGGAACAATTGGCGAAATAATCCAGGTGTTAAGTATGCCAGATGGCGCAATGCATATACTGGTAAAAACACGCGATGCAGTTAAATTAAGCGAGATAGAGGTTAACAGCGGTATCTTTACCGGTGTCGCCACACCAATTGAGGTTGCAGACGATATGTTTGACGAAAAGACATTGATGCTGCGCGATATTGTTGCCGACAATATGGAAGAACTGGCACAGGCGACACGCAAATTTAAAGTTGATAAACTGCGTAATGTAATCGCCAACTATCCCCTGCCCGCGTTTATTGATTCTGTTATTCAAACCGCAGATATTGACAATGATACGGCGGTAAAGGTTTTAGCAGCGACCAGCTGGTCTGAAAAACTGACTATATTGCTGGAAGCGATTAAGCTATTGTTGGAAACCGCAAAAATAGAAGAATCGATTGCTAAACGCATTCACCAACAAATGGAAAGCGGGCGACGCGAAGCGATTCTGCAAGAAAAAATGCGCGCAATTCAAAAGGAAATGGGCGACGATGACGCTGAGATGGATACCGCCAATATACGCAAGAAAATTATGCGTTCGGCCATGCCACGCGAAGCCAAAGAAAAAGCAATCAGTGAATGGAAGCGCATGCGTTCAATGTCGCCAATGTCAAACGAAGGCGGTTTACTGAAAACTTATTTGGACGAATTGCTGGCTATGCCATGGGGAAAATCTGATAACGCACCAATAGATTTAAAACAGGCGCGCGCAATACTGGATTCGCAGCATTCAGGAATGACTGATGTCAAAGAACGCATTCTGGAACATATTGCGGTTATGAAAAAAACAAAATCTAACCAGGGCAGCATATTGTGTTTTGTTGGCGCGCCGGGCGTTGGAAAAACATCGCTGTGCAAATCAATCGCGGATGCGTTGGGGCGCAAATATCAGCGTATATCGCTGGGCGGGATATCGGACGAAGCGCATTTCCGTGGTCACCGTAAAACATATATTGGGGCGCAAACAGGGCGTATTATGGACGCACTGAAACGATGCAAAACCAACAACCCTGTTATCGTATTGGACGAGATTGACAAGATGGGGCGCGATTGGCGTGGCGACCCGGAATCTGCATTGTTGGAAATTCTGGACCCAGAACAAAACAAGGCCTTTCGTGACCATTATTTGGAAGTGGACTTTGACCTGTCAAATGTGATGTTTATTGCCACAGCAAACAGTTTAAATATGTCAAATGCATTAAAAGACCGTATGGAGATTATTGAAATCCCGGGCTATTCAATGGATGACAAGATTAAGATTGCACGCGAACACTTGATTGGGCGCGCGGCACGTGATACAGGATGGCAGATCGACAATATCATTATGTCTGATGATGCGTTGCGACATATTATCCAAAATTATACATCTGAACAAGGCGTGCGCCAGGCACAGCGCGAAATCACCGCTATACTGCGCCGTTCTTTGCTGGAAAACGATTGCGAAGATATCAAGACGGAATTTACACCACAAAAGATTGATCAATTAATGTCAACACGCAAATCAATTAATTCATCCAAAAAAATTGGATTTGGGGTTCGCGCATGAGAACTAAAAAAGCAAATGGCATTTACAACATGACAATCAATGGCAGACCTGAGGTCTTGTGCATAGATGGTGACGGTTGGCAGCAAATAGATACTTTTCACAAAATCGAACATTACATGAAAACGCATCAAGCGACATTTAAATACGCAACCATACCAGCCAACAAAAATACACGTCAACAAGATATACTAAGTGTAAAATCTGACAAATATGAAATCGTCGCATTCAGGGTCGCTACACCAGGTGCAACAAATTTACTGTTTACACCACAATATCGTGTTCAAGTTTACGACAGTAAAACAAAGGAAGCAAACACCTATATGGGAACTGTTGCAGGATTTATGTTCGATATGTTAAACAATTTTCGGGGGCAACAAAAATGATTCTGATAATAAATACTTCTGGCAAAGACCTAGAATTTGTATTGGGCGATAATTACAAATCTATTGCTGTGGAAAAACAATCGGTTGCCCTGCCCGCCCAATGCGAAAAGTTTATCGCCGAATGTGGTGCAACATGGCGCGACATCAGCGCAATTGGTATTGTTGTTGGTCCGGGCAGTTTTACAGGCATTCGCCTGGGGATTGCATACGCCAAGGGACTGGGGTTGGGGCTGAATATCCCGGTCGTTGGTATCAGCGCATTTGACCTGTACCTGGCGGCGATGCCAGATGCGTTTGTTGCGATTGATTCTGGGCGTGGAGATTTCTTTGTTGCGGCAAATGGATTGTCACCACAGACAATGGGAATTGATGAATTAGAGGTTAAACAAATGGAATGGCCGCGCACAGTTGGACATAAACCATTTGATTTAAAACTGGGGGTCAGTATTGTGGAACAAAAAATCGCCGGTGGCGATTTGGAACCTGCGGTGCCAATGTATCTGCGCCCCAGTTATGCCGAAGAAAACAAGGGCAAATAATATATGCAAGAAAACATCAAATCTTTATTAAAAAACCAAATACACAGTCGTATTGAATGCCTTGCAGATAATGAAAAGGTTTGTTTTTTACAGCATGCCCCATTTTGCAAACAATCATATAAATATATAGATACATATCGCATATGGAAAAGTAATGAATTTTTAGATGTTTATCACATCCGGGACTATAACAGCAAACAAAGTGTTGATTTACATTTTATTATGCAAATAGACGAAACAAATGTAAAAATTCAAGAAACAAATACTGAATTTGCAAAACAAATATTAGAACAGTTAAAGCTGAAGCTCCTTAAACAAAATGTTAAATGAATTAGCAAATCTTCATCAAAAATGCTTTCCGCACAAACCATGGTCTGCGGACGATTTTGCCGACTTGAAAAAATCAGGCTGTGAGATTATCGCCAGCCAAAATGGTTTTATCGTTTGGCGGGCGGTCGCGGACGAAGCAGAATTAATCACAATTGGCGTTGCGCCTGATGCACGGCGTACAGGGATTGCAGCCGCCATGATGGGAATTATGGAAGGGGAATTGAAAAAGTCTGGTGTAAAATCTGTATTCTTAGAAGTTGCAGAAAATAACGCCCCCGCCCGCAAATTATATGAACAAAATGGCTATGTTCAAGTTGGCGTTCGCCCAAAGTACTATGATGGGATTGACGCCATTATGATGAAGAAAGATTTATAAATCATTTACAAAATCCAAGACCCGCCGGTCAAATATAACATCGCGTTCGCGCAGTGGTGCAGACATGTGTATATCAGACGCACGACGCGTACGCGACAGCGCAACATATGTTTGGCCATGCGCAAAACAACCACGCGAAACATCAATCACGACCGCATCCAGTGTTTTGCCCTGGGCACGATGGATTGTCATGGCGTACCCCAGACTTAATGGGAATTGTTTGTATGAACCAACTTCGTTTTCAACCAGGCGTTCGTTTTCATCGCGCGTGTACTCAATCTTTTGCCATTTTTCGGGTTTAACCGTCACGGTTTCGTGCGAATCAGACAGCAGTTGTACCGTTATATCGCGTGCAGACATTGCGCGGACAATTCCCATTGAACCGTTGTGCCATTTATCGCCGTTCTTTACAAAAACAACCAATGCGCCGACCTTTAATTCCAATGCCAGGGGCGCGGGCACATCACGATCAGAAAAATTACCGCTTAATACACCGTTATACACGACCGCTGTTTCATTTATTTGATTCAGGCGCGTGGCATTAATGCGTTCGGCAACCG
Organism: Alphaproteobacteria bacterium; assembly: GCA_017629245.1. Classification (GTDB taxonomy): domain Bacteria; phylum Pseudomonadota; class Alphaproteobacteria; order Rs-D84; family Rs-D84; genus Enterousia. The sequence goes on from JAGBXO010000011.1 coordinate 28,685, forward strand.
CACGAAATGGCGTTATCAAAACCGCATTTTCACGGCGTGTGGCATCATCTATTCTGCAATCATTGAAAAAAGACAGCGCGCCCGTATCGCCATTGCGCAATCGCACCAGATTTTCCAACAGTGGCAGGTCATTTTGGCGATACACAAAATCAAAATTATATTTGATGAAATTTGCACGCTTGTAAACATTGCTGTCAAAAAAGTATGCGTTTGGATGCCCGTATTCTGTTTCATAGTATTGATTCGCTTCGCGTGTTATGACCGGTGGCAACTGATATAAATCGCCAATGGCAACAACCTGAATCCCGCCAAAGGGTTCGTTATTACGGCGGGCATAGCGCGCCAGAATATCAATCGCATCCAGCAAATCGGGCGCAACCATTGATATTTCATCAATAATCAGCACATCTGTCGCCGTCAGGATATTGCGTGGCTTAGCCTTTAGTTTTAAAAATTCGGGCAATGTAAAATCGCGTGGCGGAATTTGAAACAGGGAATGTATCGTCTGTCCCCCAACATTTAATGCAGACACCGCCGTTGGACAGGCGCACACAATCCTTTTGCGCGATGCGGATTTCAGATAATTCACAAATGTTGATTTACCTGTTCCGGCTGGCCCCAATATCAACAGGTTTGAATTTGTGCGCTCAATCGCATCAAATGCAGACATCTGGGTTGCGTTTAAAATTGGGGTTATTCCATTCATGCGACAATCATTACATAAATAAATATTAAAATAAATCATTTTTTATCTTGCATGATTTTTCAAATCGTATATAATGGGCGCCGTGGGTTAGTAGCTCAGTTGGTTAGAGCGGAGCGCTCATAACGCTTTGGTCGTGGGTTCAAGTCCTACCTAACCCACCAAAGTTTTAAAATCCGTCCGTTTGGATGGATTTTTTCATTTACTGTGATAAAATATAATAGTATGAAAAAGTATTATGATGTTATTATTATTGGCGCAGGTGCCGCAGGATTAAGCGCAGCCGTCGTGGCAATTACCCGCGGATTAAGTGTTGCGATTTTTGACATGGGCGCCTTACCCGCCCGCAAGGTTTTGGCATCAGGCGGTGGCAAATGCAACATAACAAACACTGCCGCCACACGCGACAGATATTTTGGGCAAAACCCAGACTTTGTGCGCGGTGCACTGAGCCGTGTATCACCACACGATATTTTAAATTGGGCAAAAAATCACAAAATCAAACTGTATGAGAAGACACCGGGGCGATATTTCTGTACAGATGGAGCGGGAGTGGTTGTTGACGCATTAATGCGCGATGTGTGGGATGCAGATATTTTTTATGATACACATATTGATTCTGTTGCAAAAACAGATATGGGATTTATGGTAAATAACATTATGTGCAAAAACCTGATTGTGGCGACAGGTGGGATTTCCTTTGCCACATTGGGCGTGTCGGACGCAGGATACAAAATCGCGAAACAGTTTGGACACAAAATCATACCGCCCCGCCCTGGGCTGTGCGCACTAGCCACGCCAGATATACCGCCCGAACTTGCTGGCATATCAATAAATGCCAAAATTAAAATTGGGCGCGCAGTGGTTCAAGATGATTTATTATTTACACACTTTGGAATTGGCGGGCCGGCAGCGTATCGCGCCAGTTTGTATGATATAACTAACGGCATGCACATAAACCTGATTCCAGACATGGATGTTTTAGAAATACTGAAAAACACAAAAAAGACCAATGGTCGCAAAACTGTTGCGGGTGTGCTGGGGCAATATTTACCCACCCGCGTTGCAAAATGGATTGCCGGGAACAACACACGAAATATAGCAGATGTCAGGGATGCAGAATTGGGTCGGATTGCAGAACACGCAACTAATTTCCATATTCGGGGTGACAAAATAAAATATCACACTATGGTCAGCGCCGAAGTGACATTTGGTGGCATAAATACACGCGACATATCATCAAAAACAATGGAATCAAAATTGTGTCCGGGACTATACTTTGCGGGCGAAGTAATGGATATAACAGGCGATTTGGGCGGTTTTAATCTGCAATGGGCATGGGCCAGTGGGCGTGTGGCCGGCAACAATGTGTGCAGTGAATAGATACCTATGTCACAGGACCCCTTAAACATGTAATATTTATACATAATTTAAGGAAATGCCCCATGAGACAACAATCAGAAGAACCTGTTGGTATTGTGAATATTGTTTATGACACAGATGCAAACATACAAAACTGCAACCTGTTAACAAATTTCTTTAGTCAACACAGATATGCTGTGCAGCAATTTAACATAAAAAATATTTCACGACATGCGCGCACTATGAATAATTTGCCGACATTCTTGGTTGGGGTTGGGCGCGCAGGCGATATTGTACAAAATATAACACGCACCAATAACACATATACTGGTGGAATATCAATAATGGCGCGCCCATCCGTTGCACAAAGATTACAACAGGCATGTAATTTGAATTTTAGGCGCAGCCCTGCCCCCAAAATACCATTACTGATTATTGGTGGATGGACTGCAATACGACAGATGCAGACATTTGTATCGGTCGGCGAATGCGGGATTTATAATGATACAAATTTAAATAATTTAAATATCGTGATATATCCTGAAATAAATGCGCAAAACGCACTGTCTGTTGCACAGGATGACATATTAAGTTTTCTAAATTCCGCACGACAAAATTGCGCATAAAAAATCCCCACACTGTGGGGATGTAAAATTCTGGATTATTCCGCAGGCGCGTCGGCTAAAACCATAACCGTTCCCTGGTCAACGACCATATCGGGATCATCAGATGTTGTTTTATTACCCGCCCACACATAATACGTGTACGGCGTACCAGGATTGGCGGTAATTTGAATAACATGTTTGTCCGTTTCCAACATCAAATCGTTACCATTTGGCGTGGTATAACGAATAATGCTGCAATCTTCACCAATGCATTCAGATGCCATTTCTTGTTCAACAATAACACCATCGGATGCCGTCTGACAACCCGCCAAGGCGAACATCGCACCCATAATAATGGGCAATAAAAATATACGTTTCATGTCGGTAATTTTATCATATTTTTTATATGGAAAAAAGATAAAAATGTAAGCAAACAGCAATGTTGACAACCTGGTTTTTTTGTGGTAATTTTTAATACAAACTAAGATTAAAAGGATAAAATAATGCCATTTGTAGATTTAATAGACGAACAAAACAAAAAGATTTCAGTAAATACCGATTATGTTATTATGATTGGCGAAACAATGTGTGGCAATGGGTATATTGTTGACTCAACAAAAACCACAACATACACGAATCAAAAATACCAGGATGTGTTAAATGCGATTAAATCTGCATTAGCCCCAACGAAAAAGAAATAATCAGTAAAAAAAACGCCCAAAATGGGCGTTTGATTTTTGTGGCGGAGATGAAGGGATTCGAACCCTTGATACCCTTGCGGGTATACCACATTTCCAATGTGGCGCACTAGACCAACTATGCGACATCTCCGGGTCTGAGATTATTCTGCATCTGTAACTTCTGCAACCGCTTCTTCGGCAGAGATTACACCAGGTTCTTCATCGGACAGCGTTGCTTCTAATTCGGCGTCAATTTCACGTAACAATGGATCTTCGCTGCCAACCTCTAATGTTTCTTCGGCCATTTCTGCAGATGGTGCATCTTTGTAAGACTGAACAAATTCATGGCGAACATTCGCAACATCTAATTTACCTGTTGCAATTTCACGCAATGCAACAACTGTCAGTTTATCCCTGCCACGTTCTACAACCATTTCAGCACCACCATCCAGGTCACGAACGCGTTGAGATGCCAACATCCCCAGTTCATATCGGCTTTCCACATATGGTAATGTATCAGAATTTGTTGTACGTGCCATTTCTAAAATCCTTTGTTGAAATCATTTTTAACCCCGCTATAATGCCCTATGGATGGTCAAAATGCAAGCAGAAAATAAAAAAAACAATATAAAAACATTATCTTTTGGGTGCAGACTGAATGCATTGGAATCTGAAAAGATTCAAAAAATGCTGGAATCGCATATAAATTGCGCGATTGTTGTTAATACCTGTGCCGTCACAGCCGAGGCGGAACGCCAATCAGGCCAGACAGTTCGTCGCATTGCGCGCGAAAACCCGAACGCACCAATTTTTGTCACAGGATGTGCGGCAACACGCAACCCGCAACTGTTTACAGAAATAGAAAACACAGCCATTGTACATAATTATGATAAGTTAAATCTGAATGCATACATTTCTGCAATTAACAACATACCATGCGCCACACAATCTGCAAAAATTGAAAAGTTTGAACACCATGAGTCAAAACTGTCCAAGCAATTTGTTCAAATTCAAAATGGTTGCAATCACAATTGCGCATATTGCATAACACGCGCGTTGCGCGGACCATCGGTGTCATTTGAATACGAAAATATATTGGCTGATGTCAGGACGGCCGTTGAAAATGGATTTGGCGAAATTGTTTTGACGGGGATAGATATCGCATCATACATCCAGAAAAAAAACGGCAAATTGTTCCAGTTATCCAATCTGTGTAAAGAATTACTGACAGATGTACCAGGTATAAAAAGGTTGCGACTGTCATCCGTTGATCCAGCGGTGCCAGACATTGATAAAATTATTGATTTAATCCTGGAAGAGCCACGAATGATGCCACACATGCATTTTTCTATGCAATCGGGGTCTGACAGCATTCTGCGCAAAATGGGGCGCCGACATAATTCGCAACGCGTTCGCGATTTGGTTGCACGCGCAATGGGCAAGATTACATTCAGTTGGGATATAATTTGTGGGTTCCCGGGCGAGTCAGAAGAGCTGTTTCAAGAAACATTTGATTTAGTTTGCGAAACAAAACCGATTAAGATTCACGCATTCCCATTTTCACCACGACCAGGCACGCCTGCCGCGGTTATGCCGGAACAGGTTGACAGGCATGTATCAAAAGAACGCGTAAAAATTATCAATGATTTGGCTAACAAAAACCGCACAGATTTTATGCGCGCACAGATTGGCAATGTTGTTCAGGTCTTGGTTGAAGAAAACAATATTGCGCGATGCCCACATGATATTGCGGTAAAAATTGATGGGGCGCCCATCCCTGCCCGTACAATTTGCGATATAGAAATTACAGATATGAGGGACGATTATTTTATTGGCAAAGTTATTTAAAATTGCTAATATCACGAACATGAAAAAGAAATTATTTGTATTATTTTTATCTGTATTCGTATCTGTGGCACACGGGGCTGAGTTTAAAACCAAAGCAAAATCTGTATTTCTGGTTGACTATGATTCAGGGGCAGAAATTGTTGCCAAGGCAGCAGACACACTAATGCCACCATCTTCTATGATAAAATTAATGACATTGGCGGTACTGTTTGATGAACTGGCGGCGGGGAATATCACAATGGACACGCGATTCCCGGTTGGGGAAAATGCGGACTATAACCGGCCAGAATGGTATCCCGCCAGTAAAATTTGCCTGGTTGCGGGACAGGATATTTCTGTGCGTGATTTGATATTGGGGTTGATTGTTTTGTCTGGTGGCGATGCATCCGTTGTTGTGGCAGAAAAACTGGCGGGCAGCGAAAACGCCTTTACCGCAAAGATGGAGAAAAAGGCCCGCAGTATCGGCATGGAAAAATCTACATTTGGGAACGCAAGCGGTTTGCCAGACCCGAACAACCTGATGACCAGTCGGGAATTGGCAATACTGGCCCAGCATGTTATTTCAGACTATCCAGAAATATACCCAATGTTTGCAACCAAACGCTTTGAATTCAAAGAACATAAAACCGACTGGTGTCGTGAATGGGGACGCACGCATACAGTAAACTATAACAAACTGTTGTTTACAATGCGCGGAGCGGACGGATTAAAAACAGGACATACCGCCCAGGGTGGATACGGTATGGTTGCCAGTGCCAAGGTCGGTGGTCGTCGCCTGATTGGGGTTATAAATGGCTTTAACGGCAAGGGGCATGATGCCCTGGCGGCAGAAATGAAAAAGTTAATGGAATTTGGGTTCAACAATACCATGAACAAGGTTTTCTATAACCCGGGCGATGTGGTTGCCGAAATTCCGGTATGGTATGGTCGCGTCCCATCGGTCGTGGCAACGGTTGCAAAGCCGTTTGCAATTACGGTTGATAAAGAAGGTGGCTTGAACGGTGTACGCGTGTTGGCGCGATTTGATGAACCGATTAATGCACCAGTTAACACAGGCGATAAAATTGGCGAAATAATTGCAGAACAAAACGGGCGTGTGATTTCGCGCGCACCGATTGTCGCCAAGGATTCTGTGCGTAAAATCCGATTCCTGGGGCGCGCAATGAAAAATATCATGGTAATGTTTGGGTGGAATTAAAATGGCACCACGAAAAAAGGCAGTTAGCGAATATAACTTTCCACACCCAATGGATAACGAACATCTGGTTGGGCACAGGGATGTTTTGCAAAACTTTATGGCAGCATGGGAACGACGCGACAGCCATCCAATTCATCCGGTTTGGATGCTGACCGGGCCGATTGGTATTGGCAAGGCAACACTGGCATACAAAATCGCAAAGATGGTGTATGGGAATGTTGGCGACTTTTTCATTATTGATCAAGAACGCAATATTGATAAAGATGGAAAACCAAAACCTGATGGCAAAGTTATTTCGGTCTATACCGTGCGTGCAATGATTGATAAAATGCAAATGTCGTCTATGTCTGGCGATTGGCGCGTTATTCTGATTGATTCTGTGGACGAATTGAATACATCTGCGTCTAATGCGATATTAAAATTGCTGGAAGAACCGCCGGCCAAAACATTGTTTTTATTGGTTGTGCATCAGTTGGCAAATGTGCTGCCGACCGTTCGTTCACGTGCGCGCGTTGAAAAGATGCGCCCGCTGACCATTTCACAATTGCGTGAACTGTGCGCAAAATTCATACCAGAAGATGAAGTTAGCACTGAAACACTGCGTTTAAGCAATGGCAGTTTTGGTAAAATTGCAAATCTGAAAAAATCAGGTGGAGATTTGATATACGCAGAACTGATCGAATTATTAGAATCCAAGACAGTGACCAGCGCGGATGCAATGATGTTGGCCAAGAAAATCGCCCCTGCCCCAGAGCTGCATGGAATTTTATTAGACGCCGTTGCGTATTTTGGGTTGGCCGAACTGTATCCAAATGTCACACACGCGATTGCAGATATCAAGAATGTATATCTGGAACCAGAAATCGGTATTTTTAAGATAATTATGGAAATCAAAAAATGTTTATAGACACCCACTGCCATTTAACCGATAAATACACCGGTGGCGCAGAAGGCATTATTGGGCGTGCAATGGATGCCGAGGTTAATGTAATGATTTGTCCAACCGCAGACCCGGCAGATATTCCAGGGGCATTAAAACTGAGCGAGGCCAACGATAACATATTCTGTACAATTGGGATTCATCCAGAATATGCACCGGTGGATGCATCGCAATATTTGACAGATTCCGTTTTAAACCACCCACGCGTTGTTGGGGTTGGGGAAATCGGGTTGGACTATCACTATGCTGCTGACAGCAGACATCAACAAATCCAGTTATTTGAACAACAATTAGAAATCGCAAAAAAACACGCCCTGCCCGTGGCAATTCATACACGCGAAGCCGAAGAAGATACAGCAAATATTTTAAAAGGTGATGTGCGTGGTGTTATGCACTGCTTTACTAGTTCATGGGATTTGGCAAAAAAAATGCTGGACCGTGGGTTCTATTTTTCCGCCAGTGGAATTTTAACATTCAAAAACGCGGCAGAAATTCGTGACACCTTTGCAAAAATTCCATTGGATAGAATAGTTATTGAGACAGATGCACCATATTGTGCGCCGGTACCATATCGAGGAAAGACATGTGAACCTGCGATGGTAATTGAAACCGCGCGTGTTTTAGCCCAGATAAAAAATACTGATATGGACACATTGCAGACGACACTGATGAAAAATGTCCAGGAACTGTATCCGCGAATAAAATTATAAATTTGTTTTATTCACTTGATTTTAGGGACAAATGCACTATTATATAATTACGCGAGAGAATGCCGGGCGAGGTTTATCGTTCGGGTGGAATTTATCCCTGTATCTTTATTAACGATAATAAAATACCCTGGGGAATGGCGCATGGCCACAGATTCACTGTGTATAAAGACATGTTCTTTATTGATAATGAATTTGGTGGCCGTGCAAATGTAAACAAAACAAAAAGGATTATAAATGGTAAAAGTACGAGAAAAAAAACAGGCAACACAAACACCACACGCGCCATCAAAGAAAAAAGGTGCAATAGCAAAAGCCCCAAAGGCAATCAAGGGCACAAATAAACATGAAACAGATACCAATGACGACAAAGTCTATTTTATGGCGTTGGGCGGTCTGGAACACATTGGCCAGAATATGTATGTCTATAAATATCGTGGCAAATACCTGGTGGTGGATTGCGGTATGGGATTCTTGGACGAAGAAATTGGCGCAGGCGATGTTCAATATTGTGATACAACATGGTTGGAAAAGCGCAAGAAGGACGTTGTCGGATTTGTTATCACACACGGACACGAAGACCATATTGGGGCGCTGAAATATATTTGGCCAAAATTCAGAAAGCCAATATACTGCACCCGCTTTCCGGCGGAAATTTTGCGTCGCACATTTACAGGAATAGAATTGGATTTTGATTCAAAGAAAGATATTGTGGAATTTGACCACAATGGCGCAACATTAGATATCGCACCATTTGAAGTTGAAACATTCCATGTCACGCACAGCGTACCAGAAGCACAAATGTTAATCATTAAAACTGGCGCTGGCAAGATTTTACATACAGGTGACTGGACATTCAATGACGATAACCCGGTTGAGGCAACGACAGATTTTGCCCGTCTGAGCGAAATTGGTTCTGATCCAAAATTGCTGGCATGTATGTGTGATTCTACAAATTCTTCACGCCAGACAAAACAGGTAACAGAAACCCAGGTTCGTGATGCATTAACAGAAATTATGAAGAATGCCCCAGGCCGCGTATTGGTGACCGGATATTCACGCAGTCTGGCGCGTATCAAAATGTTTTCCCAGGCAGCACGCGCAGCAGGACGTGTTGCAGCGATAAAAGAACGCAGTAATCCAAATCCTGTGCCATATGTGGGATTGCCAGAATTTCGTGAAATGGGGATTAAATTCGGATATCTGGATAAAGATGATGTGTATCTACACAGCGAAATCAAAGATTTGCCAGCAGAAAAACAGGCAATATTCTTGACTGGTTCACAAGGTGAAAAGTTTGCAATGCTGACCCGCCTGTGCCATGGCCAGGTAAAAGAATTGAAATTACAACCAACAGATACTGTTGTGTTCAGCGCAATTATTATTCCAGGTCGTGAACAGGATGTATCATATCTGTATAACAAATTGGCGCGTATGGGTGTAAAAACACATACAATATTTGATACCGATAACCTGCACGCCAGTGGTCATGCCGGCCGTCCAGAATTAGAAAGATTCTATGACATGGTGCATCCACAGATTTCTGTGCCAATGCATGGCGACTATATAAACGAAATGCTGAACGGAAAAATGGCGATGGAACGTGGTGGCGCAAAACATATGATGGTTGTGCATAATGGCGAAATGATTGCACTGCGCGATGGCGATGCGCCGTATGTTTCAGAAACAATTGAAACCAGTTATGTTGTTATGGAAGGCGAAACAGAACGCAGCGCCAATGATCAGGTTTATAAAAACCGTAAGAAAATCGCATCAAACGGCGCTGTATTTGTGACACTGCCGGTTGACAAGCGTGGATTCTTGAAAGGCGTACCTGAAGTTTCCAGCGCCGGTATATTTGAAACGGACGACACAGGTTTTATGAAACGTCAAATTCAAATTGAAATCACCAAGGCAATCGAAGGCCTGACCAAGGCGGAACGCAAAGACCGTAACAATCTGATCCGCGCCGTACAGGTTGCGTCAAACAAGGTTGTGCGCGCATCACTGGGGGCGGATAAGAAACCACAGTACAGCGTTCACTTTATACAAAAATAATAAATCCCCCGTTTGGGGGATTTTTTATAGCTATATCTAAACTTCAAAATTGTAGTTTTTGATTGATTTCACAATAGCGTTGACTAATTTATCCTGATGCGCACCAGATTTTAACAATTTTTCTTCACCTGGGTTTGATAAGTGCCCCAATTCCAGCAACGCCCCTGGCACTGTTGAACGCAACACTGCAAATGGCGCATGACGAACATCAGGCCCAGGCTGCTGCTCAATAGATGCGCGCTTGAACGATTTGGCGCAGCCGTTGGCGTATTCCTCGCTCATTTCTGCAACAGCATGCTGTTGCAAGGACGATAATGCAATGCGAATATTTTCTTCAAATTCAGTAAACCCTTCTACCCCGATTTTGTCAGCGGCATTTTCAGCCTCGGCCAGTTTTTTCGCTTCTTCGTCAGATGCCTTTTCAGATAGAGTATAGATTGAAAAGCCCTTCATCTTGCGCGATGGGTTTGCATTTGCATGCAATGATATAAACAAATCCGCATGGCGCGATTCTGCAATTTCTGCGCGTTGCCCCAGTTTCAAATAACGGTCATCACTGCGTGTTAAATACGTTTTGAATCCATTTGAATCCAGTTTGTTTTTTAATTTTTTAGCAACGGATAATACAATATCTTTTTCGCGGGTTCCACCCTTGCCTATGCAACCGGGGTCTTTGCCCCCGTGACCAGCATCGATAACAATTATATATTTACGCGATGCGGTAATCGCAGTTGTCGCCGTGGCGGACGACGTTGTGTACGATTCATTTGCCGCTGCAGGTGCGCCGGCCTTAAAATCCAGAACCAAACGATAATCATTGTCCCCATTCGGCGACAAGACCATGATGCCAGATTTTGGAATTTGGGATATCGGTTTCTTTAATGTAGCAATAATCTGAAGCGCATCACCATTTTGAACCTGAGTCACAGATTTTACCAATCCACCAGATGCCAGCGATGCAGTCACCCCAGTATTTGCAGATGTATTTGATAAATTCACAACCAGTTGCCCCGTCGGATATGACAAAGAATACGATGGACGGTTGGCGGTTTCAATTACCAGGCGTGTTTTATCCCCAGGCTGAACACCAGTGCGCATTGAGCGCAATGTATTGCGTGCAGCAAACGCCATACGCGGTAAAACAAACAGGCCCATCAATCCAAAACCGGTAATTTTTAAAACATTTCGTCTGCTGAATTTCATAATACTGATTATATCAAAAATCACGTTTCCATTCAAGACCATTTCAGGAATATCTGATTGCGTTTAGGAATTTATTCGGCTATGGTACAGGTATACTTAAAGCATAAAGGGAGTTTATTTATGACCACAACAAATGCAACACCATTAGTATCCGTCATTATACCTATGTATAATGCAGAAAAATTTATTGATAAATGCATAACACACCTGGTACATCAGACATACAAAAATCTGGAGATTATTATTGTTGATGACGGCAGCACCGATGGCTGTGTTAATGTTTGCAAACAGTGGGCAAAACAGGACAATCGCATAAAAATAATATCACAAGAAAACGCAGGACCTGCCACAGCTTCAAACACAGGATTGGACGCGGCAAAAGGTGAATGGATTCACTTTCACGACCATGACGACTTTGTCAATCTGGACTATTTTGAAAAAATGGTAAATGCAGCAATACTGACCGATGCAGATATATTGTGTGGAGAAGTTAACCAGCCTGATTATAACTTTCCTGTGTTTGATAAAATTGAAATATGCACACATATCGCTGATAAAATATTAACAACACGCGCAAATAAATTTAAACCTGCCTGGAGATATGTATACAAAAAGGAATTCTTGGACCGGACAGGTTTGCGTTTTGAACCGGCAATATTTGGGGCACAAGACCTGGTATTTACCAGGCCGGCAATTGTGTTGGCAAACAGTATAGCAACCGTACCAGGCGCACGATACAATGTCGTAAATACTATTACCGCATTGGGAAAACAACGTAAAAAGCTAAAAAAAGAGGCAACAAAGCCAGAAACCGAAGCAGCATGGCGTAGATATTGGCAATTCTTGGTCGATCACGATGTGGTTGATTTGTTGTCCGCACCAGAAGAGCCGTATAAAACAGAAACTTTCAAGATGTTTAACAGACCTATATTTAGAAAAGAAATCCTGACAAAAAGGATTCGTTATTATCTGTTCGGAATTAACATCGGCACAAAACACATTAATCCATAAAAAAACGCCCGTTTGGGCGTTATTTTTATTTACTGATACAATTCGCAAACGATTGTGCCAACAATGACTGTTCCATTTGGGTCATTTCAACAACAGGTATAACATAACAGCGTGCACTGTCACGAATAATAAACGCCTTGGTTCCGCGGGTATAAGCGCGCTGCATATCGTCCATTTGGGCACTGGTTAAATACGCATTATCAACGAATGTATTTGCAGGATTTAAACCAGCATTTATAACCTGATATGCTGTCTGATAATCAAACACTTCATGACGGGATACAAGCTCCATCCAAATAGATTGATTTGCGTATGGATTTTCAGTTGGCATCGCAGGCGCCGCAGGAAATGCAGCCCCAACCGCAATCGCCGCCATTGTCTGCAGATTTGTCGGTTGGTTAGAACCTGTTGGGTGTGATACAGTATTTAACTGCATATTGTCACCACATGCCAGATTCATACGGTTTGTATAGCCCGCCAGAACAGCATCAACCGCGGCCTGCCAATCAGCCCCCTTGGCGTTCATTTCCAGGGACACAATTTTTTCAGCCCAACCAAAGATATCTGCACCAACATTGCCAGCATTGGCAAAACGCGTGACCATTTCTGCACTGCCCCCGGGGACACCTGCCCCACAATAATCAGTCAGCGCATTGTTCAATTTGCTGCTGGTTTCATTACCGTACGCAAGTGCAACAGAATGGCATGCCATGGCCGCTTCTAATTCCTGGCGACGTTTTAGACACAGGTCAGAATTTGATTTTGACAACTGGTTTGCCATGTTGGACATAGACAGATATGACATAACCTCTTGCTGAACATATGAAGGACAAAGATGTGCCGCAGTATTGGAACCATTTTTCCCATTAACCGTATTCACGCCATATTGTGGCAATAAAATTTCTGTATCTTTCTGCAAGCACAGCAAAGCATAGTTATACAATTCATTTTCTGATGCATATTGACACTTTGACTGACGCTGTCCTGGGACAATTGTTACATCCCCACAGTAATCAGACAAACACGCATAAATCTTTTGACGACAGGCCGTGTCAACATCAGGCTGAGTCACCATAAAATATGTATTTCGTTGATTGGTCTTGTACGCCTGGGCAATGCCGGCGTTGCCACGCAGATTTGTTCCACCCGTCGATGGGGCACCCGCAATCAGACCACGCCCCTGACCTGGGTTATTCGCAGTACCCGCAGACACAGCAAACGCGCCACCTGACAATAAACACGCACCAATAAAACCAAATAAACCAAAGAAACGCTTCATGATATTATCCCTCTCGTTATGCAGATTCTATCACAACCGCAAAAAAAAGTAAACAATCATTTGCATTGAAAAAATATATTGTTAAGATATGTTTTATGATTATCGCAACAGACATCTTATCACAAATCGCGGACGACATTTCTGCCGTCAGGGGGTTTCTTTGACCCAGAAAAATTACAATCACAAATCAATGAATTAGAAATTCAGGTTAATGCACCAGATCTGTGGGACAATCCAGATAACGCCCGTGTTGTACTGCAAAAAAAGGCAGGACTGGAAAAGACACTGAAAGATTTGCAGAATTTGGAATCGGAATATCAAAACCTGGCGGAATTGTACGAAATTGCACCAGATGATGCAGATGTTCTGGGCGCAATTGAAAATTTATCAATCGCGGCGCACCAGGCAAAATTTATCACACTGTTTCGTGAACCAGCGGACAATAATGGCGCATTCTTGTTCATTCAGGCTGGCGCAGGTGGAACCGAGGCACAAGACTGGGCACAAATGCTGTCACGAATGTATGCCAGATGGGCAGAAAGGCATGGATTTGTAACCGAGATTATCGAAGAGCACGAAGGTGATACAGCCGGCATAAAAAATATCACATATCGTATTTCGGGCGATCGAGCATATGGATGGCTAAAAAATGAAATCGGAGTACACAGACTGGTTAGAATTTCGCCATTTAATGCAAATGGCAAACGCCAGACCAGCTTCGCATCGGTTGATGTATGGCCAGACATAGACGATGCAATTGAAATTGAAATTAATGAAAAAGACCTGCGGATTGATACATATCGCGCATCAGGCGCCGGCGGTCAGCATGTTAACAAAACAGACAGCGCAGTTCGCATTACGCATATTCCAACCAACACGGTTGTCACATGCCAAAACGAACGCAGCCAGATTCAAAACCGGGAAATGGCAATGAAAATGTTGCGCAGTAAATTGTATGAATTGGAAATGCAAAAGCGCGCCGAGGCCGAAGATGCCGCCAAGGCTGCACAAAAGAAAATTGAGTGGGGCAGCCAAATCAGAAACTATGTTTTGTATCCATACCAATTGGTTAAGGATGTCCGTACAAATGTTGAAAAAACAGATTCCGGATCAGTTTTAGATGGCGAATTGGATGATTTTATGCTGGCGTCGTTGCAACAATCATAATACACAACTTAACAAAGCAACCGGTCGGCAACATAATAAATCTGTTATGAAAAACATACCTAATCTTTATCGCGATGCAGTTATTGGCCGGTATCCAAATGCACAAAACCTGCGTATGCCAGTGGTAGCAGGCTCGCAGAACAATGTGATTTATGCAGAAATCGCTGGGGAAACCCGTGTTTTTAAGTTCGGCTCGGCAGATTCTGTTAAAAAGAATGCCCAGATAAGCAAACTGTATAAAATGCATAAAATACCCTGCCCCCAAATAAACATTGGCGAATATAACAGCCTGTTTTTTGAAGAATACGAATTGTTGCCGGGTACAACATTGTTTGAAGCCATACAAAATGGCATGGACGCAAACAAAATTAAGCAAATATATCGTGAGATTATAGAATGCTTTTCCAAAATGGACAGAATCCCAGGATACATAATATCAGACATTCCAAATAAACATGCACATGAATTCGCAAAACAACACATAACAAACACAAACGGTGCAATACTGGGACAAATATGCATGGCACTGGTTTATATGCTAAATATCGGAAACAACAAGAACGACGCGGTTTATCATTCTGACATTACGCCCAAGAATACAATTGTGTCTGCAGACGGGCACCTGGTTGGGTTTATTGACATGGACTCGGTTGTGGTATGTAATATAAACTATGCGTTTGGCATGTTGGCGGCAAAATACATCCAAATGGGATTTGATATTAATGAATTAATTAATATCTACAATAAATTTGGCACAAAAAAACTGAGCCCGAAACGCATCGCGTTTTTAGCCGACGGAATGAATTTTGTAAAAAAACAATTATGGGAATATAGCAACAACAAACAAAAATAAACCCAACAGTAACGACTTGCATTTTATACACAAATAATTATAATTATGGCGTTTGCACCCGTGGCTTAACTGGATAGAGCATCGCCCTCCGAAGGCGGGGATTGCGCGTTCGAATCGCGCCGGGTGCGCCAGAAATTAAACCGACCCAAAAGGTCGGTTTTTTTGTTGTGTATAAACGATTACTTTTTGTAGTAACGCTGAACCTCGGTCATGACAAAGTTAAACAACTTGCCCGCCTGGGTCGTTTGGGGCATCGCCCAATCACGTTGCATATACGGCATTGCAGCAACCAAAACAAATCGCGCCATAAAATGGAATATATTTGCCTGCTGCACACGTGACAACTTAATCGGTGCATTATCAATAGAAAACAATTCATTTTCAATCGCATCGTCCAATTTTTCATTTATATTATCCAAAATTTTTTGCGGATAATACAATTTACACTCTTTTGGAAAGCCTTCGAACATAGCGGTTGAATCACCCTGGGAATATAATAAATTCCAACCGACACGATCAAACAAATCTTCCAGGCAGTTACAAATCATACTGTTATATGACTTTACACCATTTTCCATAAATGTGGCCAAATGCGCTTCGATACTGTCTGATTTTGCACATTTTTTCTTGCGCGCATCTTCGTACGCCAAATGTGTTTGACGTTCAAATTCAAAGAAAGTACGAACCTGGCATATAATCTCCATTGGAACGATAGTTTCTGGATTTGGACCTATATTAATCACAATCTTGGCATCACGATAATTACGCGGATTTTGCATATTATAAAAACTGTCACGAACCGAAATAATACGTTCTGGCATCATTGCCTGAATCCGTTCAATAAATGTGCGCGCCTGGGGGATTAAATCAAACAAGCATTTTACACGCCAGACATCCTGCAGGCGCATACGCGGTTTTTCAACCCGGTCCAGAGCACGAACCAATTCCACCGCAATATCTTCATGGCCAGAGCCAATAATAGACAATACCGTTTCTGATGGTGTTGAAATAAATTTTTCGTTCAGTTTATCGCGAATCTTGGTCGCAATAGCACGGGCAGACGCTTCGCGTTCGTGCGATGCGATTACGCGATATACGGTTGACGAAACTTCGTCCACGTATTTGGCATAGTATTTGCCCGTCATTTTATCCAGTGCGCGCCCAATTTTCTTCTGGGCAGCCACAATAACCGTGACAATGGACGATACCGCCAAATCAATCTTGTGACCGGCAGAACTTGTAAAAAACTGATTACGCATTGGGTCCGCATCCAAACGATGCTGCACAATATATGGTGACAATGGATTAATATCAGCAATGCGCATCGGTTCATCAATGGCACTGTCTGTGTCATAATCATATTTCATAACCGCAGCCTTGGGCGCACCAAAGCATTTGCCCAGAACATAAAACACTTCACGGAACCAGTGCATACTGTCCGAATACAGCAGGCGCAAATGATCAGCTGCAACTTCGTTTATACGTCCAGATTCCAAGGCCCGATCTATGGCAATCAGATTCTTTCTATCATTTTCTGTGGCGATGTCTTGGGCAACTGTTTCAGCACCGATATAAGACATTATTACCCCCTTTGGCTGGTCACTTCATTATTGGAAACAGAATCACATCACGCAGTGTTGGCTGGTCAAAAATAATGCTGGCCAATCTATCAACACCAACGCCCACACCAGAAATCGGTGGGAACCCGTGTTCCATCGCACGCACAAAATCGTTGTCGGGGTTAAAGGCTTCTTCGTCCCCATCGGCAATGTTGCGCGCCTGTTCTTCGAACGCCGCCAATTGCTGAATTGGGTTTACAAGTTCTGAATACCCTTTGCATATTTCAGCCCCACAAACCAACAACTGATACATATCAATTCGTCGGTCATCAGCATCATTACGGCGCGCCAAAGGCACCATATATGCAGGATAGTTATACAAGAATGTTGGATTGACGATGTTGCCACGAATCTTGCGCTTGTAGACATAGTCAACCAGGGTTGGGATTGACTTTAAATCTTCTAATTCCGAATATGGGAACATGCCATTATCAACCAATTTCTGGCGCAAGGCATCAACATCATCAAAATCCAGAATATCACAACCAAAGAATTCGTTCATTTTGGCCGTATAATCAATCATTTCATATTTGCTAAAGTCCAATTTTGTGCCCTGGTATTCAATCTGTAATGTGCCACGACATTTCATCAATAAATCTTGGATTAAATCCCAGGTAAACTTGATATTATCATTGAAATCCCAATAGGCAGCATACCATTCAACCATCGAAAATTCCTGCAGATGCATGGCATCCATACCTTCGTTGCGAAAATCTTTGGCAACTTCGTATACGCGGTCGAAACCGGCACCAATCGCCTGCTTTAAGAATAATTCTGGTGAGATGCGCAACTGAAAATCGGCATCCAGTGCATTATGGTGCGTTGTAAATGGACGCGCCGCCGCACCCGATGCAATATTCTGCATAATCGGTGTTTCAATTTCTAAAAATCCACGTGCATTCATAAAATCACGCCAATATTGCATCATCTTGAAACGCCCCAACAATGCGTTGCGCGATTCTGGGTTTGAAATAATATCCAGATAACGCTGGCGATAGCGGGTTTCCATATCGGTCAGACCATGATATTTTTCAGGCAATGGACGCAGGGCCTTGGACAGGATTTCGTATGCCGACACCCGAACTGTCAGTTCGCCGGCGGTAGTGTGATACAATTCGCCAGTAATGCCGATAAAATCGCCCAGGTCAACATTTGCCTTCATAAATTTATAGTTTTCTTCGCCCAGTTCTTCGCGTGACATAGAAAACTGAATTTCGCCGTTAATGTCGTAGATGCGACCAAACATCAATTTACCCAGCCAACGCAACGCCGTCACACGACCCGCCAGGCGCACAGGCACCCCATCTGCTAATTCACGTGCAGTTTCAATTGTATGGGTACGGTCAAATTTGTCTTTCCACACAACACCGTCACGCGCACGAATATTTTCTGCCTTTTGCAGACGTGCGGTTAATTCATTTGTTGAAATTGCATTGTTTGTTGTGTTTTCTGACATTTTACCTGGCCTTTTGGTTAAAATAAAAAAAACGGACGCATAAAAGTGCGCCCGCAGTTTGTTAATCTGTTGGTCGCACCATATTAATTAAAACGTTTCAACAAGCATTTCATTTATAATGCACCCTGGGTTTTATGTTATAAAACCGCCTTACGGCGGTTTTGAATCCTTGGTGCGAGCAAAGGGGCTCGAACCCTCGACCTCAACCTTGGCAAGGTTGCGCTCTAGCCAACTGAGCTACGCTCGCATTGCGTGACATATAATGACATATATTTTATATAATTGCAAGTGTTTTTTATAAAAATTTAAAAGTCCCGAATTTTACGGAACTTTTTGCAAGTTTTGCGATTTAATGTATTCGAATTTTAGCGAATCCAGCGCATATTGTCGTTTTAGTTGTTCCAGCTCTTGGCGTTTAATATCTTTGATTTCCCGGGTATTAACATTGGTCGTACATGTATTAAACACCAATGCAACCAAACATGCGACAGCAAAAAACGCCCGCCCACCGACCAATCTAACACGTATGGCGTTATCAAAAAAATCTTGAACAACCCTAACCTTGTGCTCTGACATATATGCCCTTTTTTTTTAAAACCATGTCCATGGCTGAAACACCTTTAATAACCCCAGCGCAGTGCGCTTATCAGCATAGGTATGCCCACAACGTGGACAGACGTTAAATGGTTTCAGAATTGATTTTGCCTTTTTAAACATCATAAACCAGATGTACAGACCGATTGCCCACGCGGCAACCACCAGCCCCCATGCAACATAACCAAAATATTTATCAACCGTATTTGTAATAACCGTTATTGTTGTCACATCCGATTTAGATAAATCATTATAAATTTTTGTCGCCACACCCCAACTGGATGGACGCCATGGATACACATGTTCAATACCATAATTCGTCAGCAATGTTGTGCCCAGACCACCAGATTGTTTATCCAGCGCAGTTTTAATCGCACTGTCCAGCGCTTTATCAATTTCTATCTGGGCAACGCGTGTCAGGTTAGATTTTACAGAATCCAGCTTTTCATTTACCAGTTTTGCTGTGTTATCAACTTTTTCTATTGCTGCGTTTGCCTTAGCCACACCTTCATCAACAGATGCAACCGCCTTGTCAACACCGTCTGTTTTAACACCGAATTTATTGGCCAACCCCGCCAGTTTCTTGACACCGGTTGTTTTTTCTGAGACTTGGGCTGTTTTTTCTTTGGCTGCCGCGGTTTTATCGCTCACTTTATCAACCACATCTTCTGCCATTTTTACGCCGTCAATAGCAACTGCAATCGGCTTTTCCAAATTTATAGAATCCGCGACACCGTCCAGCAAGGCCTCGTATTGCTTTACAATACCCTTTTGCAGATCAAAGAACATAGACACCACAATAGATTTCTTAATCGGGGACGAATATGTGTTTTTCACATGTAATGGCGCCCACGCAACCAATACCAACCATATAACCGTTATTATCGTAAATATACGTTTAGTCCATGTTATGACAGATTGTTTCTTTTTAACGGTTTTTGCGCCGCCCATATCAATTACTTCAACCTGATTATTCTTGCGTGACATAGAAAAAACTCCTTTACATTATGTAAAAGAGTTTAGACGATTATTATTACCGTTTGCAATAATTTATTTGGTATTGCTGTGTAATTGTGCAATCATTTTATGAAACATATCTATTTCGGATTGCAACACAGTCTTTAGCCGTGACAATTCAGGATATTTTAGAGCCTGATAGCGTCGTACTTGGTTAACACAACGTCTGTATTCATTTGCATTGTTAGAATTATAAAATGTCGCTATATCAACCTCAGGTACTAAATTCCAACTGTTCGCTTTATTCAAATCAGCACGACACACCAATGTGTAAACATGTTCATAAGATACATCTTTATTACGTTCACCAAATTCATGAACATCAATTATTAAATCACGCGTGTTTAATTTTGCGCACATTTATTACCCCCAGTATATTTTTCAATAAAATCGTTCTTGAATTCCGAAAAACGTCCCTGCTCGATTGATTCGCGAATATCGCGCATTAAATCCTGATAAAACCACAGGTTATGTTGGGTCAGCAATGTTGCCCCCAGGATTTCATTGCACTTAATCAGGTGATGGATATACGCACGCGATAATTTACACGCAGGACACCCACATTTGTCGTCCAGTGGACGCGGGTCGTCGCGGAATTTGGCGTTGCGCATATTCATTGTACCCGAACGCGTAAAAGCCTGGGCAGTACGACCGGCACGCGTTGGCATAACACAATCAAACATATCAACACCGCGTTCAACCGCCCCTAAGATATCCAGTGGCGTACCAACCCCCATTAAATAACGCGGTTTATCCGTTGGCAGCAATGGTGTGGTTGTGGCAATCATATCAAACATAACACTTTGGGGTTCGCCCACCGCCAGACCACCAATCGCATAGCCATCAAATCCAATTTCTGTTAATGCACGCGCAGATTTTTCACGCAGGTCTGGGAAATCTGCACCCTGAACAATACCAAAAATACCGTATCCAGGACGGTCAACAAAGGCATCTTTGCTGCGACGCGCCCAACGGGTGACCATATCTACATTTTTTTCAACCCGTTCGCGGGGCGCAGGTAATTTTAAACACTCGTCCAGAACCATTGTGATGTTTGAATCTAACTGATGCTGAATATGAACAGAATCTTCGGGACGCAAAAAATGCTTTTTGCCGCCATCAAAGTGCGATGTGAATTGGACGCCTTCTTCACTCATTTTTGTCAGGGTGGACAGCGACATAACCTGAAAACCACCACTGTCGGTCAGAATTGGCCCGTGCCAACCACCGAATTTGTGCAACCCACCCATTTGTTCGACCAAATCACCGCCCGGACGCATCATTAAATGATAGGTGTTGCCCAGAATAACCTGGGTACCAGTTGCGGCAACCTGTTCCATGGTCAAGGCCTTGACCGTGGCGGCAGTCCCCACCGCCATAAAGGCAGGTGTTTGAAATGTTCCGTGCGCGGTTTCAACCGCACCACGACGCGCATTTCCATCAGTTGCAATTAAATTAAATTTCAGTGACATGTGTTATTTCCCTGTTGATACCTTATGCAGCCTGTCGTTCATAGGCAGCGGACATAATGGCCTGATTTTGTGCAGTCTTCGCCCCTTCAAGTTGTTCCAGGATTGCGCGCATTTCAGCAATTGATTGCTTCATATTGCGTGCTATTTCTTGAACCTGTTCTGGAGTTAAATCCTGGGAAGAAATAGCCTCTTTGCTGTTGCGAACATTGTTTTTGGCGTTTGTATATTTTTCTTCCTGCGATTTACTCATTTTGCGCATGTTATTGTTAACAAACTTTTCTATTGCACGCATAGCTTCTTTACTGTTCAAAAAATCTATTCCAAAATTGAACATAGCTTTCTTGCCCGCTTTGGTCCCCAGGAATCGCCCGGCGACACGCGGATTTTTCGCCAGACGCGATATCGTGGGCATTGCTTCGGTGACAATTTTTCCCGCACTTTTTGATGCGACAGCCTTGGCCCCCTGTTTTGCGGCAGCCTTGGCCCCTTGTTTCGCGGCGGTTTTCGCGGCGGTCTTAGCACCTTGTTTTACCGCGGCTTTTGCTGTCTGTTTTGCTACGATTTTTGCGCCCTGGGTGACGGCAACTCTGCCGGCCGCGACAACTACTGGTGCAACCATAATTATTCTCCTTTCCTAAATAGTAAACAACAATCACCATAACTGAAAAAGCGATACTTTTCAGCGACGGCGCGCGAATATGCCGCCTGCATTTCTGACAGACCAGCAAATGCCGACACCAACATAAACAGCGTTGATTTTGGCAGGTGAAAATTAGTTAACAGCACATCAACTGCACGGAATTTATATCCTGGTGTGATAAAAATGTTTGTTGTTGTGCAAAATGGTGCAACACGGCGATATTTTTCGGGTTCACTGTTGGCCATTGCCGCACTTTCCAGCAATCGCAGTGATGTTGTCCCTACCGAAATAACACGCGTGGCGCCGTTGATTACATCTGCCTGTTCTGCGGTAATGCACCCCCATTCGCTGTGCATTTTATGTTCGGACAGATTTTCGGTCTTGACCGGCATCCATGTACCTGCACCAACATGCAAGGTAATATTTACAATTTTTGCACCGCGCGCACGAATTTCATCCAACAAATCAGGTGTAAAGTGCAATCCGGCTGTTGGAGCAGCCATTGAACCAATCGGATCGGCATAGACCGTCTGATAGCGGTCACGGTCAGATATTTCTGCGTCACGCTTCATATATGGTGGCAATGGCATTTTGCCCACCCGGTCCAGTGTGGCAAACACATCTTCGGTCATGAATTTGATTTTCAGACCACTGTCCGAATCAATATCACAGATTTTGATTTGCGTGCCGTCGTCCAGCGACATTGTTTCACCAACCCGTATTTTTGTAAATTTTCGGCACAATCCCCACCAGCACCCGTCATCGGTTGCAGTATGCAATGTTATTTCATGTTTGCCATCTGCCATAAAACGCGCAGGAATAACACGTGAATTATTAAAGACAACAACATCGCCCGGGCGCAGATAATCCAAAAAATCACGGACATTTTTGTCTGCACAGTTTTCGCCTTCAACAACCAACATGCGCGATGCATCGCGTACATCCAGCGGGCGCGATGCGATTAATTCAGTTGGCAATTCAAAATCAAAATCGGACAGTGTTAACATGTTCTATTTCTTAAATTCCAGACCCTGGTCAATGTAATTTTCGGCCTTTTCTTCCCAATCAGGTTCAACACGAACAAACAGATGCAGGCGCGCGTTTACACCCCACTGATCCTGAATATCATGGCGGGCGGCGGTACCAATGCGTTTTAACTGTTCACCACCCTTGCCCACAACAATCTTTTTATGCCCATCGTTGCGCACGGCAATTTTCTGATAGATGTCCAGAACGCCATCTTCGGCGACATCAACACGTTCGGTGACAACATTGATATGATATGGCAATTCTTGGTGAATGTATTTGTATATCTTTTCACGCGTTAATTCCGATAAATATAATTCATCAGGCACATCGGGCGCATCAACCGTATCGAATAAGTACGGGCTTTCTGGCATAACATTTGCCAGTGCAGTCAGCATTTTCTCAATACCGTCATTCTTTAACGCAGAAATCATAAAGATTTCGCCCCACGGTGCCATTTGTGATATTTCAGCCACCATTGGCAGCAGTTCCAGTTTTGGAATCGCATCAACCTTATTCAATGCGACAAATATATTTGGACGGTCAGCAATCTTGTTTGCCAGGGCGCGAATTGTTTCGGTTATACCCTTTTGCGCATCAATCAACAGCAACACCGCATCAGCATCAGACACCGCATCCATTGCGGCGGCGACCATTGCACGATCCAGACGGCGCGAAGGCTTAAAAACGCCGGGTGTATCAACAAATATCAACTGTTTATCTCCGACCATTTTAACGGCACGCAGGCGTGTGCGCGTGGTCTGCACCTTGTGCGAGACAATTGAGACTTTACGCCCCATAATTTGGTTTAACAATGTACTTTTGCCCGCATTTGTCGGGCCAATGATGGCAACAAAGCCAGAATATGTTTTTTTAGTCATGCTTAGAATGATATCACAGCATTTTGAAAAGTAAACAAAAACCTTGCAAATCTGCATATTTGTGCTAAATCTGACACATAATAATTAACCCAAGGAATCCGATATGCAATTAACAGGACCAGAAATTTTAAAACGCATGCAGGCAAAAAATCCAGATATTGTTATTGAACCATTTGACCTGCGATGTCTGGGCAGCAACAGTTATGACCTGCACCTGGCAGATACACTGCGTGTATACCGGCACACATTGCCGGGTGGCATGAAACCAGCGATTGAATATAAAGGCAACCCAAAATATCATTCTATGCGCGATTGGTTTGAAGATGAAGAAAGATATGAAAGATTTTGCAAATTTCCAGATATATATGACATTCGCAATCCACACTATTTAATTGACCCAACGAATCCAAAACACCACGAAACAATTGATATAAAAATCCCAAAAACCGGGTTGATTTTATCACCAGATATCGGGTACCTGGGGTCAACAGTTGAATACACAGAAACGCGCAATCTGTTCCCGTATATCGACGGAAAATCCAGTGTTGGGCGCAACTTTATATTAAATCACCACACTGCAGGTCGCGGCGACGATGGATTCTGTGGTGAATGGACATTGGAAATACGCGTTTTATACCCAACAGTTGTTTATCCGAACATGCGCATTGGCCAGATTTACTATGAAAAGTTTTCAGGCAATCGTATGCCGTATGATAAAAACCCAGCCAGCCACTATAACGGGCAACGCGGACCAACCGCCGCCGCAGTTATACCAATTGATGATTTTATACAAAAGAAGAGATAAAAGGTTTTTATATGAGCGAATTTATGCAAGATTCTGAACAGTACTATTTTACCGTCCGCGATACTTTTGAGGTTGCGCATCGCATATTAAACGCTTCAAAAGAACTGCCTGAAAACAAAGCTTTTATCAAAGATTTTAACGATATGGGCGAACTGTTTTGTGCAATGGAAAACGCGATTATTTCCAACCCAGATTCCACAGGTAATATAACATACGACATCGCGTATCAAATATTGGTACTGTGCCGGAATGAAAAATTTGCATGTATGCTGATGAAGCGCAGATTTTATCAAAATATGCTGATTGTATTGAAACGCGCAAACCGCGGTGTGCCAGTTGACCCGGCGTTGCGCCATGCACTGTCGGGGATGCAACAGAAATTTGCACCCTTGATGCTACAAAATCTGAATGATATCATTGCGCCCGAACAGACCGTCAGAACATTTGATGAAACACGGCACAAAATTATCCATCAGAAAATTCAGGTTAAACACCCGCGCAAGAAGTAAAAACACCGCCCTTTGGCGGTTTTTTATTGATTTTTTTTCGTGTTTTGTCTATAATACGCGTATGTTAAGAAAAATTTGTATCTTTTCTGATTCTAAATGCTGGCGCGTTGTCGCCGACTAAATTTTTGCGCCCCTGGGGCCCGGGCAAAATAAATTTGGGCTTTCATTTCATAAACAAAATTACTAAAATACAAACGATAAAAATAATAAAAGGTATTTACTATGTCTGAAAAGGTAGTATTAACAGGGATTAAACCGACCGGCATGCCGCATTTGGGGAACTATGTTGGCGCACTAAAACCATTAATTGAACAGTCAAAAACACAGAAAACATTTATGTTTATTGCGGATTTGCATGCGTTGAACACTATTCACGATGCCGCGCAGATAAAACAGCACACTTATGAAATTGCGGCACTGATGGTTGCGTTGGGGTTGGATTTGAATAATGCGATATTATTCCGTCAGTCTGATATTAGTGAAATCTATCATTTGAACACACTGTTGACGAATGTCACGCCCAAGGGGTTAATGAACCGTGCACATTCGTATAAAGCCGCAATGGATAAAAACATTGCAATTGGCGCGGATGTTGACGCAGGGATTAATATGGGGCTGTACACATATCCAATTTTAATGACGGCGGATATTTTGCTGTATAATTCTGATATTGTGCCGGTGGGCGCAGACCAAAAGCAGCATGTTGAATTTGCGCGTGATATTGCGGGGTACTTTAACAAAATATATGGCGACACATTTAAAATGCCAGAACCCATCATCGGCACAGAAACAGGTCTGATTCCCGGGCTGGACGGGCGAAAGATGAGCAAATCTTATGACAATATTATTCCGCTGTTTGCGCCGGAAAAGGATTTGAAAAAGAAAATTATGCGCATTATTACGGATTCTAAACTGCCCGAAGATAAAAAAGACCCGGATGAATCCACGATATATCAACTGTATAAACATTTTGCAACAGATGCCGAGATTGCAGAATTCGCAGAAATGTTTCGTCGTGGTGGGATGGGGTATGGTACAGCAAAAACAATACTGTTTGAAAAAATCAATTCTGTATTGGCAGAACCGCGGGCAAAATATGAATATCTGATGTCAAACACGGCGGAAATTGAGGCGATTTTGGCAGATGGCGCAAAACGCGCAGGCGCGGTTGCACGCGAAACACTGGGGCGCGTAAAAAAGGCAATGTTAGGCTAAGAACAACACACACAGGAGAGAGAACAGATGAAAAAAACACTGATTTGGATTGGAACAGTTATTGGGGCGGGTGCAGTAATGGCACTGGCGTTCGGGGCAATTAATCGCGACAGGCCGGTTCGCACAATTTCGGTAAATGGCGAATGCCTAACAACCGTCAAAAAGGACAAGGTTGCAATTACACTGCGCGTGACAACATTGGCACCGACGGCGGCAGAATCTATGAAACGCGCCACGGACAAGGTTGCTGAAATAACAAAAAGTCTGGAAACCCTGCCGGTGGAAATGCAGACCACACAATTTAATTCCTATGAAAAGACCGAATGGAATCGCGATGAACAAAAATCAATTACCCTGGGGGTTGAAACGACCATCGCGTTAGAGGTTTCTGCAAACGGTATGACCACAATTGAAAATGTGTTGGGGCAATTTGCAGGCGCAACAGATGTATATACCGAAAATCTGCGCATGTATGCCAGTCCAAATGTCACCAAGGTGGCGTTGGAAAAATGCCTGGGGGAGGCGGTGGAAAATGCCCGCGTGCGTGCAGATGCCCTGGCCCATGGGGACGGTATGCGCGTGGGCAAGATGCTGTCCGTATCATATGGGACACAAATGGCAGAATCTGCGGTGCCAACATATGGACTGATGCGCACTAAAATGGCCCTGAACGACGCGGTTGCAATGGATGCAGCAGGCACAATTGTCGCAAAAGACGCCGAAGTATCTGTGTCTGTGTCCGCAATCTTTGAAATTAAATAAGGATACTATGAACGAATTAATCGCAGAATTTATTGGGTATCTGGTCGGGGTAAAAAATTATTCCGACCATACGGCAACGGGGTACGAAAAAGATATTCGCGATTTTATCGGGTTCTGTACTGACTTTAATGGGGCACGCCCCCTGCCCGCAGATTTAGCAAATATTGATACAATCTGTTTTCGCGCATATCTGGCAAATCGCCAGCGGCGCGGGTTGGGCCACGCATCAACGGCGCGGGCATTGTCTTCGTTGCGCGGTTTTTACAGATTTCTGGGGAAAAATTGCGGGATAAAAAATGAGGCAATCGGTCTGATATCTGCACCCAAGATTCCGCGAAAATTATCCAAGGCAATCGCACCGGTTGATGTTGAAAATATGCATGATGCAATATCTGAAATTGACGCGCGCGAACCATGGATTGCGGCGCGCGACTGGGCGTTGGTAGTGCTGCTGTTTGGGTGCGGCCTGCGCATATCCGAGGCATTGGGACTGAAGAACAAAGACATTGCCGGATTTCCAGAGGTATTAAGAATTACCGGTAAAGGAAAAAAGGAAAGATTGGTACCGGTTCTGCCGGCGGTTTGGGGTGCGATTGAAAAATATATGCGACTGCGTCCATTTGGCAATGGGATGGACGACGCACTGTTTCGCAGCGTACGCGGTCTGCCGATGTCGGCCCGCATGGCGGAAAAGGTTATAGAGGCACTGCGACACTATCTGCAATTGCCAGATTATGTGACACCACATGCGTTGCGACATACTTTTGCGACCGCCCTGTTGGCAGATGGGGCAGATTTACGCAGTTTGCAAGAATTGCTGGGGCATTCGTCGTTGTCAACCACGCAATTATATACGCGCGTGAACATGGCAGAAATCACGGATATTTACGCAAATGCACATCCGCGCGCCAATGATTGATTTATTTTTTTACAACAATTGCAAAAAAGTACTTGCATTTATTCCAAGAACATTATATTATATGCAACGCTTTAGGGGTTGTAGCTCAGCTGGTTAGAGCGTCTGCCTGTCACGCAGAAGGTCGCGGGTTCGAGCCCCGTCAATCCCGCCAGTATTTACCGCAGTTTTCTGCGGTTTTTCTTTTGTTTGTTTTCCACATAAAAAAAACGCACACACAGTTGGTATGCGTTTTATCCCGTGTTTCAAAAAATTAAAACCTGTAGCCCACTCCCATGGCAACAGAAAAAGAATCCGCGCTTATTGAAACATCGGTATCATCAATTTCCGTTTCAGGGATAAAGGCATAGCTGGCAACCCCATATAAAAAGAAGTTATCATTTACATAGTAATTTATACCTGCGCCAAATTTTATCATCATCGCAGAAAAATCTACATCATCCGTTTCAGCAAAAACACCAGCCAACCCTAATCGCACGAATGGCGACACATTTTTTGTTCCGTCAATAAAACCATCAACTGTTATTCCGTATACGCCGGCATCGGTTTCTGTATCGCTATCCCCATCTATTGATGTTTCAATATTCTGGTGCGCGATATCAAACGATAGACGAACCCTGTTATCTATATCAAAACCAAACACCAAAGACACATCATCAAAAATCCCCTTATTAACAGTAAATTCCGATGTATCCTGATTAATTTCTTCTCCATATAAATCCACGTTCAAATTCGTTGTATTATAAGATATCAGTGGCGCTTCCACACTCATAAAAATTCGTGAATTTGACGATCTTTTTGGAACATAAACCGTGTCATTGTATATGATTTCGCCTGTAACATCTTGAAAGATGATTTCTTCAGCCTCTTGCGTATCAATATTGGATTCCGTAACATTATCTTCGGCAAAACAGGCAGTTGAAACTGATAAAGCCGCAGTCAAAGCTAATAATAAATTCGTTTTCATTTTCCCCTCTTTTGTAGTAACTGCGCAGTATTTCTGCGTTACATCTTTATGTTAGGAAAAAATATTACATATTGCAAATTTTATTTGTGACCACCGTCGTTTGACGGTGTTTTTTCTTGTTTATTATTTTAAATTAATAATCTATAATCCAAATATACAAAACAAACAAAGGAGAATATTATGAACCTGAAATCTTTTATCGCAGGCGCATGTGTGTTGGCGTTGGCCGCATGTGGCGACAATGCACAAAACCCAGAATTATTAAAGGGTGCGAACTTTGTTTCTGCACAGCCGGGCGCAGATATCACACTGACATTTGATCCAAATGAAATGCGCGTTTATGGTCGCGTGGTAAACCTGTATAATGGCGGATATACCGCAGACGGCAATAACATTAAATTTGAAGGCTTTGCATCAACAATGATGATGGGCGAACCCCAGGCGATGGAGGCAGAACAAGAATACTTTCAGTTTATGCCAACGGTTGAAAAATACGAACTGGGCGATGGGAAATTAACACTGATTTCCGGCGATGGCAAAGAAATTGTCTTTACCCAGGTTGAAGAATTGCCAGGCGAAGAAGCACCAGCCAACGCCGATGCGCCAGCCGCTGAAACACCCGCCGCAGCGGATGCAAAATAAATCGGAATAAAATCATTGTTATTTACTTGACAATTGATTTGAATACCGTTATAATTTGCCAGCGTTTGATTAAGAACATGGCAGTTTTGGCCCCATCGTCTAGAGGCCTAGGACACCGCCCTTTCAAGGCGAGAACACCGGTTCGAATCCGGTTGGGGCTGCCAGAATTAAAAAATCGGGTTTTATACCCGATTTTTCTTTATTTTCCAATACTTTCAACAGTTCGAAAGTTAAGTGTTGAAAACATACATCGTTTTACATATTTACGAACTTTTAAAATAAAAAACTCGCCAAAATGGCGAGTCCTTGTGGTTTTTGCATACCAACCTAAATTACGCGGCACGCTGATATTCACAACATTTTTGTTGGTACATTTTTGTATATTTTTGCATACGTAACAAGTTGTATTCACGTTCGCATTTTTCTTTATATCCCTGCGCCCGGATTTTGTTATTAACACATGCAGACCAAGTCATTTGCGCTTTGCTTAATTGCTGTTCCAACTTTCTTTTCTTTGGATCATTTGCCGGTGTTCTGGCGTATTCATTTTTGATTCTTTCTTTTTCTGCTGTGGCGGCTTTTAATCTGTCCACCGCACAATCATAATCACGAATAGCCAGTTGCAATTTATTCCATGCCTGTTGTATCCGATTAGCATGTTCAGGACGAGGCTGACGTGGCTGCTCTGGACGAGATTGCCCCCCACGATTTCTGATGTATCGCGACATAACACTGTATGCCTCGTTTATTTGTTGCATCTTGCGTTTTGCTGCTTCTTCATTACCCTGGTTTCTGTCTGGGTGCCAGATTTTGCACAATTTACGATACGCCGCTTTTACATCTTGCTCGGTTGCATTCAAGGACACACCTAAAATGCTTGCTGCCTGTTGTGGCGTCATAATAGCCTTGGCAAACGATTTTATATTCTGGGTATTTTGTTTCGTTTTCTGAGCGGCTTTATATATATCCTGATAATTTTCTGTTCCTTGCTGGGTGCTGCTTTGTGGTTTACCCTGCTCATCATAGGTTACAGAAGACACAACCTTGCCGTCTTGGTAATTTGTTATTGTGCACAAATTTCCAGATGGATAATATGTTGTCTGAGACATGGTTTCCAGACTATCGCCTTTCTTAACACGTCTGGTGATACAGGCAACTTTATCGCCATTAAAACTTATCTCGTCATATTCACCTAATTGGGCCGATACTTGCATTTTGCCATTTTCGCTGTATTGCGTTATAGAAGCAATGTATGAGGCCGCTTCATCTTCTTGGTTTTCGGAATGCCACTGGCCTGTGCGTTTTGTCTTTTGCTTATACGTGATATGACTGGCCATTTGTCCATTAGGATAGTATTGTTTTGTGTCTGTTGTCAGCCATTTTTCACGTCCTGGGCCAAACCAGTCCGTCATTTTCACCTTATGTACAGAAGACACTATGTACCCAGCATCATTGAATGAAATTTCTTCAATTTCATTTGTTTTGCCAAAACCATTGTATTCCGATAAATGTTTGATAACCGACCTAACATGTCCCGATGGTGCAAAGTTTACAATATCGTCTTTGTTAGCATTTATAGTCGCAATAACATGACCTTTTTCATCGTATTGAGAAATGGCCCTGTTGCCCCAAATATCACGACGCGTAATCGATGCAACGCACCCATTATGATATGTTATGTCTTTTTCATTAAAGTACAATGCGTCCAATTTTTCTTTGAACACAGCCTGACCTTGGGAATCGTATTGGATTAAATATTTATCGAATCCGATTTTTAATATCTGTGTAGCCAAAGAACCGTCTGGACGACGTGTTTCAGAAATGATATTTTCTGCTTTGTTGATTGATGATGTTTCAGGAAGATTTGTTTTTACGTTTGTCATGATAGCACCTCTTGGTTATGCTGTTCATGATACGGCTTACTCTCCGTATCGTGCATATATAGCACAACAATTGTATTTGTCAAGTTATATTATAATAAATATATACGTTTTTTATAAAGACTTCTAAAACGCCTTAACATCTTTCCCAAACAACAACAAATCTTTGATAGTATCATCTTGTGAATTGCACAGTTGGCCCTGCCAAATCTGATTTTCCGTCCATTTGGGCGGATTTTTTTGTTTGATTTTCAATCCTTCTAAGAGCCCGTAAGTTGGGCGGAAAAATATCATGATATTATTTATTTGACTAATCCCACAATATGTGCTATTAATGCAGGATACGGAAGGTTCTGTATCATATACACAAAAACATTGATTAAGAGGTGTAATATGCAGAAACAAAATCAAGAGCAGCCGTCGCAACAAACGCAGACAGCAAACACAATTCCAACTTTACAATTAGCCGCACTGATGTTGATATGGCAATACAATACAGAGAGTGCAAAGTTAAACAAGAAACCGACAACTGCTGTGGGACATCCAATAACCACCAGTCCAATCATAATATTATTAATCGTACAGTCGTCTCGGGGCAACAATCTGGCAAACACGCAGACCCCAAACAATATCACTGACAAGTCAATCGACAAGCAACCAGATGATATTAAGCAGAAAAAATCTGACACCCAGCAAAATGGCCAGATGCAAAAAAAACTTGCAGAATGGATGCAACTGCAACAAAAAAGAGTCGCGCAATTACGCGAAAAACGCAAACAAGCATGGCGCAAGTTTAACGAATGGATTCACAATCAGCAAAAACGCGCTGAACAAGAATACAAGGCGCGCCAACAGGCGAAAAATACACAAGGTAAATCTGGACACACTATAAATAAAACGCCAGAAATGTCGGTGCAGGATGCCGCAAAAATCTTGGGCGTGAATATGAATACATCACACAATAAAATCAAGCGCGCGTATCGTAAATTATGTCTGCGGTGGCACCCGGATAAAAATCCAAACAATATGGAAATGGCCACACGCATGATTCAGCAGATTAATATGGCGTACATAGTTATGAAAGCGCACGCAAAAGAGAATCTGGCAAACAATCGTCACCCAACAAACAAACCGGCAAATTCAATGGCACATAAATTAAAATCAGCAACAAAGCCGCAGATACTGATCCTGCCGGCAAGGACAGATAAAGTTGCCAAAAAGACAAACAATATAATCAAGGCTAACAAGGAACAGCTAAAACAGCTGATGCGCATGCAACAATTGAAGAAACAAATGCGCGTGCATACCAAATAAAGAAAAACGCCCTGTCTGGGCGTTTTTCTTAATAATTTATTTCAACGCACCTTGCTGCTTGACATTTATTTAAATTTGTCTATATATAACTGTGAGATTGAGGACAGTTATGGACTATAAAAAGAGAAATTTTCTAAATGCCCCGCAGTATATTATGGACATTAAACGGAACACAAGGTATGAAAAAGCGCGAAAGTTCGTAGATGCGGATGTAATGGGAATGGACAAGACAACACTAAGCGAATTAACCGCGCTGTTGCGCAATCTTATAAGCATGGCGGGCCAACTTAGCCTGATACAAGGGGTAAACATAACAAAAACCATTCAACAACAGTTGGAAAAATTGCCACAATTAATTCAACATATGATTTCTATTTGGGGAATCGAAGAGTTTATCAGACGGTGTGAACATGCAGTAAAAATCGATGCATACAGACCAAAAAATATGCCGATACTGGATTTAGTAGCAGAGCCAGATTTATTCTGTATTAATGGGCCTTTTTCAACATTTGATAAAAAACTGGGCAAAAAACAAATCGCAAATAAGACAGTCGATCAGATTAAGGAATACATTAACAAAAATATACCAACAGCAAACATCTGCGCAAACACAATCGCAAACACCGCACTAAGCGTATTAAACAAAAATGCGGACCAACAAAAACACTTGATATTTGATGGTGATATATTGACCTATAATTTACACTTTCAAAAAATCGCGAACGATATGCTAAAAGAATTAAATTTGCCAAGCGATGCACCATGGGTATATTTTGTTGAATCATGGGATTTTTTACCGAATGCACCAGAAGGATTAATGGGCATATCCAGCAAGATAAAAATGACTGCCGATGGCACACCTGAAACATGCATAATAATAAATATAAACAATATAAGAAAAAAAACATCCGTACTGTCTGATGAATTTTTGCAAAATTTGGTAACATTCTGTGAAGCAGCAGCAACATTTACACATGAATTTGTTCACTTTATTGACCGCGAACACCCAAACCACGGGGCATTAGGCGCACAACAATCACACATCTGCAACAAAATATACGACAGTAAAGAATCAGAATACAAAAAAAATCCATGCGAAATGGTACCACTGATGACAGGCGATATCGTAAAACAAGAATTAATCAGAAATGCATTAAAAATACGGTAAAGAATGCACGCTTGGGCATTCTTTATTTTTTGCATGCAAACAATATGCGATTTGCCCCACCCCATAATATTAATGCAACGCTAATTAACAACAAATACCAACGCAACCAGGCATATCCACCAAACACGCCGATATACATTAACCCAGTAAAACCAATCCATCGACCAATAAATAATGCAAAATCACGAAAAACAAAGTACTCTATGCGCGTATTATTCGTTATACAACGCGAACGAGATAATTTATATATACCAATGTTGTTTATCTGGTCCAAAAACACGATCGCCGTCGCGTAGATAAAATTATAT
This sequence comes from Alphaproteobacteria bacterium, assembly GCA_017629245.1. GTDB lineage: Bacteria > Pseudomonadota > Alphaproteobacteria > Rs-D84 > Rs-D84 > Enterousia. The sequence continues at coordinate 63,490 of JAGBXO010000011.1, forward strand.
ATCAAGAACGAAACAGGCGTTGCCCTATACACAAACAACGACATCGACAAGAACACCAGCAAAATACATATCATCAAAATAACACGATAGGTTATATTTTTGTGAACATAACGCAAAGCCCAACATGTTGCGACAGAGCACAGCGAAAACACCGTTGTCAGAATCCCAAGATTTAAATTAGTATGAAATATATAAACAGTGTACATTGTTATCACCGTCCCCAGTAACCCCATACCAAACCCACGTAAAATCTCCATAAAAAACATTCTGCGAACAACAGGGAAACGCATCATACAGTGATAAAATCCAATAAAGTCTATTTTGTCAGCCGAAGATTGAGATGTGGACGACAAGAAAAAAACCAACCCAAGTTCAACAAATGTGAACAATAATAAAACAAACGCAACATCTGTATATGACCCGGTATCAATAAAGCACCCAAGGATAACAGGAGCAATAATTTTTACCAAATACCCAATCGCATTCTTTGTTCCCAAGAATCGCCCAACACTGTGTACATCAGTCTTGTCTGCTGTCATCGCATGCCGCGGCAAATGATACATAGCCGCACTGAGCCCATACAACAATCCCATAGGAACGACATATTCAACCGCCCTGCCCCCCAGCAGTATTATAGTCAGCAAAACCGCAATTTTAGGCAACATACTGAGCCCAAATATCGCAACCCTGTTATACTTCTTAACCCAGTTAGCAAATAGAAAAAATCCAGCACAGGTTGCCGCATACTCAAACAATTTATACATCGAAATTGATGTAATATCGTTCATTGCAATATGCATGATATACGACACAAAGAAAGTCCCCATAAACAGGTCCGACACAGTACGAAATGCGCCAAAAACGATTAACAACCATAAATCACGTGACATTTTCTGATGGAACATTAGGGAAACCCGCTCGTATTTTATGCGGACAATTATATCATAAAATTCCCATTAAATAAATCAATTTGACACAAATAGAATTTGCGGTATATAATTACCTTATGAAAAAGAGTTTTTTGTTTTTTGGGTTAATTGTTGTACTGACGCTTTCCGGATGTGGTGTGAAGTCCGATTTGCAGCGTCCAGATCGATCATTCCCACGCAATTATCCCGTATATTAATCTGTATTATTTTTGGCGCGCAACAAATCTGGCCAGCACGTGGTGCATATTTTCTGCAGCCCAAGCACTGTTTGCTTTTACTATGCTGACACCATTATTTAATACACCAATCGCACGAATATTAGAATTTACATCATAGTCAACAAAAGTGGGCAGCTGTTCGTCATTTATCTGCCGGGCGGTCGGCATATCATATTTACCAAAACATAAAGCATTGCAGGCGCGCTGAAAAGATGGCGCACAGTGAAACATCGGCACAACACGACATTTTGGAACCTTTAATCCCTTGAAATAATTATTCGTTTTCATTGGCGACGTGTATCCCAGATGACAATAAAATTTTTCCGCCAAAGCTAGTGCTATAATATCTGTTTGGCGCGCACCGACCGATGTTGCAACCTCTGCCTCATTTAACAACCTGGCACCGATATGTTGTCCTTGGTATTCAGGCAAAACATACAAATGACGTATAAAGGCAGTTTTATTCTGAACATCGCCACTGATACAACCAACCATTCGACCACCATCATATGCACCAAAAGCAAAGTTAAAAGACAGGCGCTTCCACGATTTTTGAAATTCTGCCATCGCATCTAAAATTTCCTGGTCTGTCAATTTGACATTATAGTTGTACTGCATTGTAGCAACACGAATACGCAACATATCGTCCCAGACACCTGGGACGGCCTGATTAAATATTGGCAAGATTCTTATTTCAGTCATACTATGAATATAGTACAAATTAATATAATGTCAATATTTCTTCAAAATAAATTTAAAGCTGGGAAATTGTTATGTGTCGCCCCATCTATGACGATAAGTTTTTTCCCATCCGTCCATTTACGTGATAGACTGTTTGGAACAACACGATCACCACGTGCAATGTAATGCACCTGGGGGACGTCCGGCAACCCATTCAGGTTTAGCGACATAGACAAAGGTGCATCTTTGAAATATTCCGTCCATTCAGTATGATTCAAGACACCGGCAATTGTTATCCACTGACGCACAGTAATTTCAGGGTAATTCTGAGCAATCAGTCCTGACACCATTGCCCCACCGGAATACCCGATCAGAACAACAGGAGCATTGCCTGCAATCTGTTTTATCGCACTGGAAACAGACTTTATCATATCCTGGGAGAATCGCCCCGAGGTCCAATCAATACGACTGCAGGCAGATGATTTTATGTACTGACATGGACGCGCCATGTAGATTACATTTGGCGAAGAATCGCGCGCCGCTAGATCACGCATAAATGTACTGCGTGGCGTCGGGTCAGACGTTGGACGACCGTGTGCATCAAAGGAATTCCCATCACCTTCGATATAAATATGAATCGGCGACACGGCATCGGTAATGCGCTGAAATGTTACGATTGTGTATTTGCCGGCATTAATTGATGCACCTATAAAATCAGACGGCGCACGCCATGCTGGCGCACAGCCATAAAAGCAAATCAAAAAGATTAATCTAAAATATTTCATTCTGCATACTTATGTTATATAAAAACGCAATAAATTTAAAGAACAAAAAAGTTGACAAACACCCTCTTTATGATACTTTCACAAAAAAAGAGCAAACACAATGAAGTACAATTTAACATCAGAACAACAAAAGAAAGTCGAACAATTAAAACAAATGTCACCACAACAATGGGAATCAATTTGCAAAAGATGCGGAATCTGCTGTCTGTGCAAAATACAAATAGGCCCAGAGAAACAAACATCAAATTTTTATACCAATGTATGCTGCGATGCATTTAACCCAGTCACCAGACAATGCACAATGTACGCCAGCAGATTAACACGCATAAAGCAAGACTGTAAAAAAGTTGATCTGGATATCATTCTAGATGGCACACTGCTACCACGAACATGCGGATATGTCGAATATATATTTGGCCCAGCCCCATTTAAGACTTCCGTCAATTGGAAACTTGTAAAACCAGAAACATTAGTAAAATTGGATACACCTTTACAAATAATGCAACACTTGATTTTAGATTCACAAAACTGGAACAAAAGATAAAAAACCGACAAAACGTCGGTTTCTTTTTTGACAAAATCATATTTTTTTGACAAAAAGACTTGACAAACGAATTGACAAATACTATTTTTAGGGTAACTAAACTTCAGATTCCAAACCAAGGGGGTTATAGATGCAAAAGAAAAGTAAAGTAAAAAACACAAAAAAGAATAACAATCGTTCAAAATTCTGGGGACGCGTATGGAATATAATTTGCTGGCCTTTTCGTAAGGCAATGGCAATGTGCCGCCGTTTTTGGAATTGGGTATGTAAGATCGATTTAATCGGCCTGACAAATATTACATTGCTGGTTGCGATAATCGCTCTGTTTTCAATGTTGATTATTGATATCATTGGCTGTAACAGAAAGCAAGTTGTCGTCGTAGCAGAATCCGTGCCAGTGACCGCACCTGAGCAAATTACAATTACAGAAGAATCTGCAAAAAAAACGGTAACGCTGCCAATTGCAAAAAATAAGGCACAAAAAACAGCGAATGTCGTGCCAGTAAAAAAAGCAGAAGTCGCAATTGCAAAAAAACAAATCGCAAGACAGGGCACAAAATTAATGGGAGATATTGTTATTGATAGCCGTGGCGCAGGCGCAATCCTGCAATGTGGCACACAAGTTAATGGTAATTTGTATCTGCAAAATATGCGCAAATACACTTTGCCATGCGATATTCGTATCAATGGGAATTTATTCCTGCGCGATGTGAATATGTTGCAATTTTGTGGTGACTTTGTCGTCACAGGCAACATTTATGTCAGCCCACGTTCGTCATTTGGACCAATTCCAAAGACTGCGCGCGTCGGCGGACATGTGGTACTGTAAGCCATAAATTACAGAAATGTTTGTTCATATCCCCTTTGTGACACCGCCAATCCCAGGCGGTGTTTTTTGATAATGACTTTGACATTTTTTATGATATAATACATCCATCCAAACTAATAAAAACCAAAGGAAGAGAATATGTTTGACAAACTGTTACATGTATTGAAAAGCAATATGGGATATACTATTATCCTGTTGGTCGCGATTATATTTTTTGGATATTTTTCAGACGGATTAATCCCAGGCCTGATTACAGCAGTTTCTGCCCTGTTGGCATACGCATGTATCATGGCGTTATATGGCGAATATAAAAAACTGCCTGCAAAAAAGGTCACTAAAACAGCCCCTACAAAAAAGAAAGCAAAAAAATAATGTACAATCCGCCAATTGGCGGATTTTTTTCATACATGCAGATTTTATTTTTATCGTGCTTTATTTTATGATATAATGCAAGTCATGAGAAAAAGAAGTTTTTATATTTTATCCGTTTTGACATCGGTCTTGGGTGCGCCTGCAATGGCGAACTGGCAATATCCGGGCACATATGTGCGCGATGGTTGGTACGAAGACGATGGTGCGCGATTTGTTATTTCTGCGCGTGGTGGCGCAGCGTTCGGCATGGCCAGCATAAAAAACGAAGCCGGCGCAATAGCGAATGAATATTTCCTGGCACCAGATGGAACACCAGTGTCCGCAACATATTATTATTCATGCGTTGAACAGGGTGGCTGTGATGACTATGAATATGCGGGCTATGGCGATTTGAACAAGCTGCCAGCGACCAAGGATTTTGAAAGCTTTTCATTTGTTGCGGGCGCCAGTATTGGTTGGACAATCCCCGACAGACCACAATGGAGAATTGAGGCGGGATATGACCACATTACAAAAAGCGAATATAACTCTTCGCCAATGTTCGAAGGGGATTTGGCGCTGGAAGGAGGAGCCGTCGCAAATGTTGTAATTCAGGCACAAAGTTCTACCGTAAATTCCAAGATTTCCAGCGATGTGTACAGCGTTATGGCATTCTATGACTTCTTTGACGGATTACAAAAGCCAACACGTACATTTATTCCATATGTTGGATTTGGTGGCGGTTATGCAGACACAAAAACAATATTAAACCTGTCTGACCCGTATGGCGATTTGTCTTCCCAGGTAGAATTACAGCAATATGGAACCGTGGACGATTATGGTGTTGTTCAATTTTATAAGTCAGAACGCAACACGGCAAATGTTGCGGCACTGTTGGCGGCGGGATTTTCGTATGGCATAAACGAAAATATGTTTATGGATTTTGGTGCACGATTGATGTATATACCAAAGGTAAAATGGGAATTAACAAACGAGACAGGCACCCGCCATCGCGAATGGTTCAGTGCAGAAAACCTGATTTATGCAAATGTTATGTTGGGCATCAGGTTTGAATTTTAATCAGTTTCCTTCCTTGAATCCCTGGGGCAACCTGGGGATTTTTTATTGAAATTTATAAAAAAACTGATAACATAAACCCCAATCAGATGCACGGGGCATGGCCGTTTATCGCAAGATAGATGGAGGAAAGTCCGGACTGCACGGGACAGCGTACTGGCCAATATACCAGGCGGGGTGACCCGACGATTAGAGCAACAGTGACGTAAACGATTAAATTCGAGTGAAACGGGCAATCTCTGCGCGCAGCAATTTCAAATAGGCCCCCTATATGTGTCCCGCATCGGGGGCGGGTAGAAAGCTGGACATATTATAGTAATATAGTATGCAGATTAATCATGCCCTCTACCGCGGGGTGGTATCCGAAAGATACTGGCCCGATGGCAGAACAGAATCCGGCTTATATGTTCATCTGAAAACACGCGCCCAAGGGCGCGTGATTTTTTATTGTTCTAAATCTGACCATTCGCAAATAACGACCGCATGCTCGGTGTCGTCAACACAAATTTTGTGGCGGGTAATCAACCCATCAATTGCGACATTGATTCGAATTTCGGGAGTATTTGGATTGATTTCTTTTTTAAAGTTAATATTAATCCTGCGCAATTTATGACTGCAACGGTATTCATAACCAACACTTTCCGTTGCCCATACCGCATAGACTGCGTTATTGATATGCTGGTTCACATCAATATCGTCAAAGCGACACTTCATAACATGCGTCTTGTTCGTTTCAAAATCTGGGAACTTATCAAACGCACAACCATATGCACGCGTTGGCACAACAACATCTGGCGACAGATGATTTGCCAATGGCAATGGACGACGGCGCGCCATATCAATCATAATCCACTGGGATGTGGCACGAACCATTAAACGACCATCCGCGCCATGGATTTCAAAATCACGCGTGGCACGCAGGGCATCTTGGCATGATGGCCAGGTACTGAAAGTTAATTCTTCACCCTCACGCGGCAATTCCAGAATATCAACCAGGTAATACATTACAACCCAGCCGACACCATTTTCCATGCAATATGTACGGCCACAGCCCAAGACTTCGGCATGGCGGTCGGCAATGGATTGTAATTCGTTCATCAAAATCAATGGACGCACATTACCATATCGATCACACTGATACGCCTGTAATTCGCGTTTTTCAATTAGCTTGTCTGCCATGATGACACCTTATTTCTGTTCAACAACAACGAAATCCAGCGCATCCCCCAATTCGATATTATTGGCACGTGCGGCAGACTTAATCAAACCGTGCAACACATCGGGGGTGTCAGACGGAATTGTCAAAATTTCCAATTTTGCCCCGTTGCCGATTTTTCTGTCTGTGCGCAGACCACGGATGTTTTTCAGAATTTCCAGCGCAATGTTCATTTCTGATACATCTGTGTCATATTCTGGTTTTACCGCCGGATATTCCGTCAGGTGCAAGGTTTCGCCACCTTCGTTTGATTTATATATCTGCTGCCATAATTCTTCGGTCAGGAATGGGATAAATGGTGCATACAGACCAATTATTGCACGTAGGACGGTGTACAATGTCCACTGGGCAGATAATTTTGATTCCGCGCTGTACTTTTCAGGCGCCCAGAAGCGGTCTTTGATGAATTCCAAATACTGGTCACAGAAGATATCCCAGAAAAACGCGTCAATGGCGGCACGCGAATTATAATTGTCGTATTTATCCAGATGCTTTCTGGTTTCCGCAATCGTTTTGTTCAATTCGTGCAACACCCATCTGTCTTCAATAAAGCGTTCGGACACCGGAATTTGTTTTGCGGTCGCTGGTTCAAAATCAGACAAATTCATCAGGGTATATTTTGACGCATTCCATAATTTCGTCAGCAGTTTTGAACCGCGCTTAACTTCGTCATCACTGTAGCGAATGTCTGTACCAATTGGTGCAGTTGAAATCCAATAACGCAATGCATCTACGCCGAATTTATCAACCGCAGTTAATGGGTCGGTACCGTTACCCTTGGTCTTGGACATTTTTTGTCCCTTGGCATCGCGGATAAGACCGTGGAAATTTACCGTTTTAAACGGAACATCGCCCATTACATAAATGCCCATCATTACCATACGCGCAACCCAGAAGAAGATAATGTCAGCGGCGGTGTACAGCAAATCTGTTGGATAGTATTTCTGTAATTCCAGTGTTTGTTCAGGCCAGCCCAATGTTGAAAATGGCCACAGACCAGATGAGAACCAAGTATCCAGAACATCTGGGTCACGGGTCAATGTTTTGCCGCCAGATTGTTTAATCGCGTCTTCTTCGGTTTCGGCGACATATACATTTCCATCTGCATCATACCAAGCCGGAATATGATGTCCCCACCATAACTGACGTGAAATCGTCCACGGACGAATCCCCTTCATCCATGCCATAAACAGGTTATAACGATGTTCCGGCAGGAACTTAATTTTGCCCTCTTCCACCGCCTTAATCGCAGGAACAGCCAATTTTTCAGCATCAACAAACCATTGGTCGGTCAGATATGGTTCAACAGGCACCTGGCCACGTTCAGAATATGGTGTTGGGATTGTACGGTCTTCTATCTTGACCAACAGGCCGGCTGCTTCTATATCAGCCACAATAGCTTCGCGCGCCTTGTACCGGTCCAGACCACGGTATTTTTCAGGCACCACCGGGTTATCGTTCATTTTTGCATCGGGCGTTAAAATACAAACCGGTGTCAGGTTATGACGAACGCCAACTTCCCAGTCGTCAAAGTCGTGTGCAGGTGTAATTTTTACAGCACCTGTACCCTTTTCTGGGTCGGCGTGTTCGTCACCGATAATTGGGATTTCAATATCGGTTAATGGAATTATCGCGTGCTGACCAATCAAGTGTTTTAATTTTTCATTTTCTGGATGAACCGCAATCGCCTGGTCGCCAAATAATGTTTCAGGACGCGTGGTAGCGATTTCAATTGTGCCACCGCCAACCAATGGATAATTAAAGTAATAGAATTTACCCTTTTCTTCACGGGTTTCAACCTCTAAATCCGATACTGATGTCATCTGCTTTGGACACCAGTTTACCAAACGCTTTTCTCGGTAAATCAAGCCTTCGTTATACATTTTCACAAACAGTTTGGTCACCGCACTGGACAACCCCGCATCCATGGTAAAGCGTTCACGATTCCAAACAGGCGTCACGCCCAGAATATGCAATTGGTTCATAATTTGACCGCCCTTGTCCGCTTTCCATGCCCAGGCATAATCCAATTTTTCCTGTAATGATAATGCATGCGGGTTAATGCCCCGCTTGGACAAATCACGTTCAACCAATAACTGGGTCGCGATTGATGCGTGGTCGGTTCCCGGCTGCCACAGAACATCAAAACCAGACATGCGTTTATAGCGGCAAATAATATCTGTTAAAACATTATTCATCGCGTGTCCCATGTGTAATGACCCCGTCACATTTGGTGGTGGCATCATAATGCAAAACGCTGGCTTATCAGATTTTACATCGTTGTTCCAAAAAGAATTGTTATCCCAAAATTCTTGGATTTTAGTTTCTATTTCACGTGGGTTTATATTTTTGCCAAGTTCTATGTTCATATTTTCTGTCCTGTTTATGTAAATTTTTTGTTTAGGGAATCCTAGCAGGATTTATTTAAGATTTCAAGGAAAAGACCGCGTTATTTTTCGCCAAAAATTTCGCCAATCACATAATTCGCCAGCATCAGTCCAAATGTGCCAGTTACTGTTATAATTGACCCCAGATTCTTGGCATGACCGATAACCGGATGTGGGGTTTGTGTTGAAAAGACAACCGGAAAATCAGGCAGATTTTCATCACGCACCGCGCGACGAATACGACCCGCCAATGGACAAACACAAGTCTGGGATATTGGGGCAATTTTTATCTGGGTCAAATCAGTCTTAGACGCTGCGCCCATAGATGATATCAGCGGGATATTATTTTTATGCGCCCATTTGTACAGTGCAACCTTGGACGGGACAGTATCAATTGCATCGATTATAAAATCAGGATGCGCATCAATATCCGTATGTTCATCAAAAAACAAATTTAATTCTGTCACACGAATTTCGGGATTTATATCATGGATACGATTGGTGGCCACAGCAACCTTAGGCAATCCAATGGTTGATTCCAATGCGAACAATTGACGATTTATGTTGGACGCTTCAACACAATCAAAATCAACAACAACTATATGGCCAATACCGGTTCGGGCCAGCGCCTCAATCGCAAAGGAACCGACCGCGCCACAACCGACAACCATAACGGTTGCAGATTTTAACTTTTCAATTCCATCATCGCCATATAATAAACGTGTTCTGTGTAATATATCCATGTTTATAAAATCTGTTTAGTGTTTTCGTATATTATATCTGACAAAATATCAGTTTCCATATTTAATATTTCAGACATTTGCGATACCAGCGACGGAATAACTGTTGAATCTGCGCCGTCTGATTCAACCAAAATACGCGATTGTGGCGTTGCCAATATGCGCGTTGCGCCATGTTGGTGGCACAGATTGCGTGGCCCGTATGTAAAATACATATTAAATTCTGTTGCCAATCTGGCGATATCATTTTTGTTACCAGAAAATCCGTGCGCCAATATAAAAGGCGGTAATGTGTTTTTGTTTTCTGACAAAACACGCATCACAATATCCCAACAACCAACACAGTGTAAATGCACGCCGCGTGAATATTTATGCGCAATTTTTAATTGTTCGTTAAATACATGAACCTGATGTGGTATATCGGGCCTGTTTTTATCCAGACCGATTTCCCCGACCATTAATTTTGGATTTTTTATAAGCAAATCTTCCAAAACTGTTATGTATTTTTGCGGCAATTCACACACGTTCCACGGATGAACACCAAGCGTACCAAACACAAATGGATATTTATGCGTCAAATCCACAATTGCATCCCATTGCGCTGGTGTTGCGGGCGCACAAACAAATGCGGCAACGCCCTTTTCTTGGGCGTTTGATATCGCCAAATCAACATTTGGCGCATCCAGCAAATGACAATGTGCATCAATGTATTTTGACATGATATACCTACTCTATCACTATTTCGCGAAAGATTTCTGCCGGAATTGTACCGCCGGTTATCTTAGAGTCCATAGGCGAAAAATCATCGTTGCCAACCCATACACCGATAACCATATTGTTTGTCGCGCCTACAAACCAGGCATCGCGGTTTTCATTACTGGTGCCGGTTTTTCCGCCCAAGACACCAGGTGCGCGGGCACGACCGCCGGTGCCACCGGGCGCAACAACATCTGCCAACAGGCGTGTCATAAATTCTGTGGTTTGGGGTTGCAAAATATCAATTGGGTCTGACGGATTGCGTTCATAAATAGTCTTGCCTGCCATATCCTTCACACGTGTAATTGAATATGGACGAACAGATTTTCCATCGTTCCAAATTACAGCATATATGTTTGTTAAATCCAACAGTGTCATTTCGGACGCACCCAAGACCGTTGAATATTCACGGCGTAATTTTGTCCCCACACCCAAACGGCCCGCCATATCCAGAACAGAATCAATGCCATATGTTTCAGTTAATTTTAACGGTACTGAATTTACACTTTTTGCAAAGGCGGTTGCCAATGTTATATCACCATAATAGCGTTCATTGTAATTTTTTGGATTATAGTCCCCGATTGCAAACGGTGAATCATTTACATGTGTTTCAGGTGTCATACCATTTTCCAGCGCAACCAAGTATACAACAGGTTTAAAGGCACTGCCCGGTTGGCGCGGGGATGTTGCGCGGTTAAACTGACTGGCCTGATAGTCTGCGCCGCCAGACATTGCGCGGATTGCGCCGTCTGGGTTCATTGCAACAACCGCGCCCTGATGTGTGCCAACTTTGTTTGGCAAAATCGCGGCAATACGGTCCTGGAAATCAGAATCCAGTGTTGTGTGGACATACATATCTGTTTGAAAAGTACCAATTCGTGACTTTAATTCATCCATTACAAAGTCTGTCCAATAACGATACAAGTTCGTATCTGCCCTTGAAGTGGCAGGTTGCAGGGATTGGGCCGCAATTCGTGCCTGGGTTATAGTGATATAGCCCTGGCGCACCATTTCCTGTAATATCACACGTGCACGGGCGATATTCTTGTCAGGATTGCGCAAGGGGCTGTATGTTGTAGGGGCCTTTAACATTGCGGCGATTTGTGCAGATTGACCGATTGTCATTTTTGTGGCCGGTACACCAAACATTGCGCGCGATGCCGCATCAATACCACGCAGGCCGCCAACCAATGATACACGGTTCATATATAAATCTAGTATCTGATTCTTGTTGAAGCGATTTTCCAGCCAATGCGATATTATCAGTTCTTGCACCTTGCGCGAGATTTTCTTTTTACGCGACAGGAATATGTTTTTCGCAGTCTGTTGCGTTATTGTTGAACCACCAGATGCAACACGACCAGATGCCAGGTTAGAAAATACTGCACGCGTTATTCCGCGCATATCAATTGGTCCATGTTGAAAAAAGCGTTTGTCTTCGATTGCAACAATTGATTGCCAGACATGTGGGGGTAATGTTTCAACAGATACAGGAGTGCCCATAATGCGATTTGCACTGCGCAATTCATTGCCGTCTTGGTCCAAGAACACAATCGTTGCATCACGCGTTTCATGCAATATTGCATCCAGAGATGGCATGGTCAGATAAATGTATGATACATACCCACATATAGCAACACAGGTAAGTAAAAATATATTAAAGCACCACACCAGCAATCGCCGTTTTAGCGAGACCTTCTGAACTTCTGGTTCTTTCTTGGGTGTACATGAACGCGGCAATGTTATCTCCTTTGACAATAGGAATACTAGCATAAACAACTTGCGTTTTACCAGTATTTATAATTATAATATAGCACATAAATCAAAGGAAAGGATATATGAAAAAAATTGCAATTATTTTGGCATGTATGTGCGCAATACCCGCGCTGGCAGAAGAGTATGTGGATGAATATGATTATTATGAATATAGCGACAATTCTGCAAAACAATATGAAACATATGCAGGTATCAGAATACATAAAAATGAAAGCATTGCGTTGAAGTACGATATTCAAGATGGTGGTAATTCAACCGTGCGTGCAGATAACTTTGGATTTGGTGCGGTTGTTGGCAATCGCCTGAACAATCATGTTAAATTAGAGTTTGAAACATCTTATGTCGGTGTTGCAGAAAGCAAGCGCGCAAATAAATATGACTTTGATGTGTGGGCGAATATGCTAAATGTCTATTTGTTCCAAGAATATGAACAAACTGTCGCACCATATGCAGGGCTGGGGATTGGATTTGCAACAATTTGGGGCGATGTAAAGGCACCATATGGCCATATATCTGACAGCGTATTTGACCTATCATACAGCATAATGGCAGGTGTGAATTTTTCATTAAATGATCGAATTGATTTGAATTTAGGGGTAAAATATCAATACTATGGCGAAGTGGAACATAAGTTACACGATAAAACATTTGCAACAACAGATGTTGATGCAACGGAATTCTATTTCGGGGCGGTATATAAATTTGGTATTTAATTGGATTCTTTTTCCGTTGTATTATTAAATGCAATTTTCTATAATTCGGGTATGAAAAACATACCCGATTTATTTATTTTATCTGAACATGCAGACTTGTTAAAGAAACTGCATGAATGGGATATTGCATATCACCAAAATGACGCACCAGTCGTTGATGATGCGACATATGATGCGGCAAAAAAACGCGCATTAGAGATAGAGGCACAATACCCCGAATTAGCAAAAGATGGCGCATCCACCCATGTTGGGGCGGCGGTATCTGACAAATTTAGATCCGTGCAACACAGTGTGCCAATGCTGTCTATCTCAGATGTGTTTAATCAATCGGATGTGGCAGATTGGTTTAACAAACTGACCAGTCGGGAATTATTTATAGAACTGAAAGTCGACGGCCTGTCATATTCTGCGCGATATGAAAATGGGCGGTTGGTTCGCGGGCTGACCCGTGGCAGTGGGACCCAGGGCGAAGATATAACAGAAAACCTGAAAACAATTGCGGATATTCCACATATATTACGTGGCGATTTTCCAGATGTTATTGAAATCCGTGGCGAAGTGTATATGACACGGGCGGATTTTGTCGCGCTGAATACGCAATCTGATAAACAGTTTGCAAACCCACGAAATGCGGCGGCAGGGTCGCTGAGACAACTGAATCCAGAAATTACGGCGGCACGAAAACTTAGCGCTTTTGCGTATACATATGGCGAAATTTCATCACGCGATTTTGAAACACAATCACAATACTTTGACCGGCTGGAATCATGGGGATTTAAAACCACACGCACGTGGGCGCGGTGCGCACGAACACTGGATGAAATTCAGCAGGTTTATAATGATATTATGCTGATGCGACCAGATATTCCATTTGATATCGATGGACTGGTGCTGAAGGTCAATGACATCGCAACCCAGGAACGAATGGGCAGTCGTGCAAACAGCCCGCGGTGGGAGGTTGCGTATAAATTCCCCGCGGCGCGCGCAATTACAACACTGCGCGATATTACAATTCAGGTTGGGCGTACGGGTGTTCTGACCCCGGTTGCGGAATTAGAACCAATTAATATTGGCGGCGTTATTGTTTCACGCGCAACACTGCATAATGCAGATGAAATTCAGCGTCTGGGGGTGCGAATTGGGGACAAAGTGACCGTCCAGCGCGCAGGCGATGTTATTCCGCAAATTGTTGATGTGGCAGAAAAAGCGGCAGATGCAACAGACTTTGTTTTTCCGACAACATGCCCGATTTGTGGCGGGAATGTTGTTCAAGAATCGGGAATGGTTGCACGCAGATGCATTAATACAATGGGGTGCCCAGCGCAATTGATTGGGGAATTGGAACACTTTGTTGGACGCAAAAGGTTTGATATTGATGGACTGGGGGTCAAACAACTGGAAAACTTTGTGGGGCGCGGATGGATTAAAACACCGGCAGATATATTTGAGCTGATTGCAAATCATGGTGATGAAATCAAACGAATGGAAGGATTTGGGGAAAAGTCAGTTGATAATCTGAATACCGCAATTGAAAATGCACGAAATGTTGATTTGCACAGACTGTTATTCGCAATTGGTATTCCCGAAGTGGGCGAAGTGACCGCAAAAATATTGGCGCGGACGTTTGGAACACTGGATGCGGTACGCAATGCGCCGGCATGGAAGTTAAAATCAATTGATGGAATTGGCGATGTAATGGCGGATGAAATTGTCACTTTCTTTGCCGATGAACACAATAAAAATGCACTGGATAAATTATTGAAACAGATAAATGTGCGCGACACTGTGGTTTCCCAGACAAAAACAGACGGGCCATTGGCAGGGAAAAAGGTTGTTCTGACGGGAACATTGTCAAATTATACACGTGATGTGGCCAAAGAAATTCTGGAACGAATGGGCGCAACGGTCACAGGCAGCGTTTCGGCAAAAACAGATATTGTTTTGGTGGGGACGGATGCCGGCAGTAAACTGGCCAAGGCAGAACAGTTGGGGATTACCATCTGGGACGAAGCAGAATTTGATCGCGCGATATCAGAATTTAAGTCTTAAAAAAATGCCCAAACGGGCATTTTTTATTTCAGATAAAATGTTATTGTTGCAACAACACGAACCTTTTTATTTATTGCCTGGCGTTCGTTGGATGACCAGGTATCGGTCGGATCGCGAGACTCAATACTGAACACCCCCTGGTTTGCACTTTTGATTTTCCCTAAACGCGCATCTGCATCTTTGGCAAATTGCTCGCCGGCGGCGGTGGCATTCTTGGTCGCCTGTTCTATCATTGAAATTTTAATATCGTTCAACCCATTGAAGATATAAATTGGGCCAGAATAGTCTTCGGTGACAGTGATACCACGGCGAACCAATTCACCCATGCGGCGCGACACGCTGTCAACCAGCTGAACATTATTAGAACGCACCATTACACCAGTATCAATTACATAACGCCCGTCATTATTTTGCGCGCGCAATTCTGCATCGGAATAGCCGGCGTATTTATCACGCACCTGGACCCGCAGGTTCTGAATATCGGATGGAGCAAAACCAGCATCGATTAAAAACGCATGAATTTGGGCGATGTCTGTATCTATTTGTGACTGCAAAACGCCCAGGTCGCCACCAACACCGTTTATTTTGATATTCCAAACAGCCGTATCTGCAACAACATCGCGTTCGGCCAGCCCCTTGACCGTGACAGTGCGGGAAGATATCGCGCGGTAAATTCCATCGCCAATGAAATATCCACCCAATGCAATACCAATCGCCAATACAGAAATCCAAATACCAGGTATTGATTTTAGTTTATTAATCATCTTCATTTTCCCCCTGTTTATCTTATTTATCCAAAAAATGCCCATATTGCCAATGGTGCAATTACCGCCGTCATCAATCCAGACAAAACGATGGCCAGGCTGCTTAATGCGCCTTCAATTGGGCCCATCTGCATTGCCTTGGCCGTGCCGGCAACATGTGATGCGTTCCCAATGGCCAACCCGCGCGCAATTGGATTACGCAGACCGATTTTGCGACAAACGATATCACTGACCGACGCGCCCAGAATACCCGTCACAATCACAGATGATACAGTTATGGCAATCACACCACCCAGTTTTTCTGTAATTCCAATTGCAATCGCAGTTGTGACAGATATTGATACCAACGAACGCGCAATAATGTCCCCCAGCCCAAAGAAGATGCATATAAATATCACCGTCAGCACAGAACAGGCAACCCCAAGTAATATTGCAAACAATATTGACAGCACATGCCGCTGTAATAGCGGCAGCTGTTTATACATAGGGACCGCAAATGACACAGTCAACGGCACCAGAAAGTATGTTATATACTTGGCACCCGCGTTGTAATCAGAATAAGAAATACCTGTTTCCAGCAATATCAGTACTACAAATACAGTTGCCAGGAATAAAGGCGTTGTAAATGGTGATGGCCAACGACGATTAATCAAATACGCCAATGAAAACATAGATAATGTTAACACAACCCCAAAATAAGGGGATGCCGCCAGAAATTCTGTCATTTTTTGCGCCCCCGTTTTTTTTCTGAATCATGTATTAATGCATCGGCGGTTATACCCGTCATTATCATTGTGACCAGGTATGCCGAAACCATCAACAAAACCAAAATCCACCAAATATCTGCAATGTCGCCCCAGATATCAATAACCGCCACCGCAGGCGCAACAAAGAACAAAGACATGGTGTTATGGAACCAATTTGCAACATCTTCGACCCAGTGTAATTTAACAACCCCAAATACCAACGCCAAGAATAATAAAACCAGGCCATAGATACTGCCCGCGATTGGCAGGGGGATGAAATGTTCACACACTTCGCCCAGCAACACAAAAATCATAAGAATACAAAACTGAAAAATGTATTTCACGCATTGCCCCCCAATTGCAATGTAAACAATACAACAAAAACAGCTTCTATGTCAAAGTGATTTTACCGGCTTTTAATCATATAAAGAAATCTTTTCCACACCACCGATTGTGTTTGATGAAAAACCAAAATCATCCAATTTTAACTGGCCAGACGCAACCAATCTGCGACGCAGATTATTACGTATTTTTTCTGTTGTTGCCTGTTGCAAATCCCAATTTTGTGTACTGATGTTATTCCCGCTTATGCGGTATTTTAATAATACCTGCATTACATTATGAAACTTGGTCAGGAAGATCATACGCGACCATAATTCCAGGTCTTCACAGTGTTTGTAGTCGGGATTATAACGCAGATTATATTTGTCCAGTAACGCTTTGCGCATCATAACACTGGGGTGGGCAATATAATTTTGTTTTAGCATATCAAAAACAGTCACCACCGGGATTTGAATACCTGGCGCATCCATTATGCCAAAACCATGTATTAATGTCCCCAGCACACCAACATCAGGATTTGCATCCAGGTATGCGACCTGTTTTTCAAATCTTTGTGGCAGGCTGATATCATCAGAATCCATTCGCGCAATAAATTCACCATGCGCCATGTCTAGTCCCTGATTCAAAACCGCGATTAAACCCTGGTTTTCTTTGTTATCAACAAATACGATACGCGAATCTGAATCTGCATAGCCGCGAATGATGTTTGGCGTATCATCTGTACTGCCATCATTTATGATGATAAATTCGTAATCCGTATAGGTTTGATTTAAAATAGATTCTATCGCTTGGGCGATATATTTTTCTGCATTGTATGCAGTCATTAAAACTGAAACACGTGGTGTGGTCATTGCAATTTCCTGAAAATCTTATCTTGATATTATTATTCTGTTTTATACAAAATTGTCAACAGGAGATTTGTTTTTTTAGCTCTTGTATTTATTATTCAAAATGTGTATAAAACCATTTATTGATACAAGAAAGGATAGATTAAATGAATTTACGCGGCTTAACACAGGCACAGGTTTTAGAAAGTCGACAGAAATATGGTATAAACCAAATGCCACAACCAAAGTTAAAAACAGGATGGCAGTTCTTTGTAGAGGTTTTTCAAGATAAGTTGAACCTGATTTTATTATTGATGATGCTGATATTTATAGGCCTGGGGGCAAGCGGTTACGGTAGCATTTCTGAGGCAATAGGTATCGGTATTGTATTGTTGGTGGTGGCAACAACAACAGTGTGGACAAAATTAAAGACACAACGCAGTGCAGAACAATTGCGATTAAAATCTTCACAATTGTATGCGAACGTTATTCGTGATGGCATTGTGCAGCGTATGGATAGCGTTGATGTTGTTGTGGGTGATATTGTATTGATTGCCGCGGGCGAAACAATCTGTGCAGATGGATATCTGGTTGATGGCGCCGTCAGTGTTAACAATGCAATTCTAAATGGAGAGAGTGCAGAGGCAGAAAAAACACCTGTACCTGCGAACTATAAATATAATCGTGGTGCAGCGATAAATGCGGACAGCTATGTTGATGCACACTTGGTATTTTCTGGGACAACGGTTCTGTCAGGCGAAGGAAAAATGTGCGTAACCAAAATTGGAGCAGAAACAGAAAATGCAAAAATAATGTCGTCGTTGAATGCAATCGATGAGGTAAAGACAACACTGCAAATTCAATTGGATAACCTGGCGGCACTGATTAGTAAAATAGGCTCGATCTGTGCAATTATAATATTTGGCGTTCTGTTGGCGGTAAATCTGCACGGGGGTGCAAGTGGTCCGGGTTTGATTTATACAATATTTACATCGTTAACGGTTGCGCTGACCATATTTGTGGCGGCGGTGCCCGAAGGGTTGCCTTTTATCATTGGAATTATCACGGGACAAAATGTAAACACGATGATTAAAAGCAATATATTGGCTAAAAATCCACATAAAATACCCGAAGCAGGCAATATTCAAATACTGTGCACCGATAAAACAGGCACATTGACACGGGGATTTTTACAGCCACTGCATAACTATATCGGCGATGGAACAGACATGACTTTTGACCAGGTAACGGGAAATCATGCCAAGGATTTATTTATTAAAAATATTGCGACGGTTGCTGGTGTCACATATGGGCCAGACGGGGATTTAATTGGCGGGAATATGACCAGTCGCGCATTGTTTGAATCAATGCGCCCATATGCGGATACAATAAACAAAATACAACAAGAAACGGTACTGACTGATAAAATCGCATTTAACAGCGCGAATAAGTTTTCAGGCGCACTGACATCAAATGGTGTTTCCTACTTTTTGGGCGCGCCAGAGGTTATTTTGACACACACAAAAACATATGTAGATGAAAATGGAGAAATTCAAAAATTAAACAAAGCGAAAATAAACAACCTGATTAAACAAAATGCCGCACGCGCAATGCGATTGGTTGCGACGGCATATTCACCAGATGGAGCATGGAAAACGGATACCCTGCCCGATGATTTGGTGTTTGTTTCACTGGTTGCGATGCGTGACGACGTGCGCCCAGGCGTACCGGATGTTGTGCGCGCAATGAACACTTCGGGTGTTCAGGTTATGATGATAACGGGGGATATTTTAGATACTGCACGCGCAATTGCAACAGACTGTGGGATCATATCGTCTGACAAAGATATTGCGGTGACGGCGGCGGAATTGGACGTTGTTTCCGATGAAGAAGCAATAAAAATGTTGCCAAATATTCGTGTGATTGCACGCGCAACACCGGCGACTAAGTTGCGTATTGTAAAGTTGGCCCAATCACTGAATCTGTGTATCGGTATGTGTGGCGACGGAACAAATGATGCGCCTGCATTAAAACGCGCAGATGTTGGATTTGCGATGGGAGATGGCACAGATGTATGCAAAGAATCAGGCGATATTATTATTACTGATAACAACTTTATATCGATTGCAAACAGCATACTGTTGGGGCGCACATTCGTGCATAATGTCAAGAATTTCTTGAAATTCCAATTACCGATTAATTTCTCGCTGGTGATTTTAAGTATCTTGTTCCCAATTTTGTATGGATTTGATGCGTTTACCGCTGTTCAAATTCTGATAATCAATATTGTTATGGACAGTTTAAATTCACTGGCGTTTGGTGGGGAACCTTCACGCCCCGAATATATGACAGAACCTGCGTTGGGAAAAAATGCGCCACTGATTTCAAAGCGCGTGTTGAGCCAGGTTATATGGACAACACTGGGGTTTGTTGCGGTATTTGGGCTGATGGAATTGCCATTTATAAACAGATACTTTGACACAGCAACGGCATACATGTCAGCACGGTTTGCATTACTGGTTATAATGGCGATTGTAAATGGATTCTGTGTGCGCGTTGATGGGTTTAATCTGTTTACGCGGATTCGCACAAACCCAATGTTTATTATGGTGGCGATTGGTGTGGTAGCCGCAACAATGTTCTGTGTAACCTTTGGGGGCAGTATGCTGCAATTAGAACCTTTGTCCGCACAACAGTGGGCGATAGTATTTGCAATGTCGATGCTGATAATTCCAATAAACTTTATCAGAATTGCAATTTCGCGCTTTTATAAACGGGGGTAACATGCCAAAAATATCCGTAATAGTTCCAATTTACAATGTTGAACAGTATGTTGGTGACTGTTTGCAATCACTGATTAAACAGACACTGCCGGATATCGAGATTATTTGTATTGATGACTGTGGCAAAGACAAATCTATGCAGATTGTTAAAGACTTTGCCGCGCGCGACGAACGCATACGTATTGTTAAAAACTGGTGCAATCATGGCCTGTCGTACAGTCGCAATCACGGATTAAAATACGCACATGCGCCATATATTATGTTTTGTGATTCTGACGATATGTTTATGTCGGATACATGCGAAAAGATGTATAACGCAATTACAGAATCTGGTACAGATGTTATCGTTGGCAATATCCATGTTATTTATGAAGCAAATCATAATTTGAAAGAATCTGATGCAAACTTCTTTCGTGTGCCAACGGTTGGCATATTTGATATACCTGAAAATAATAAATATATTTGTTATGGCAGTGCATGGGGGAAGATATATAGACGCAATGTAATTATTAATAATAAATTAAATTTCCCAAATGGATTAAAGCATGAAGATGAATTTTTCTGGCCGGCATTTTGTTCGGTTGCCAAGCGCGTTGGATTTATTGAAAATATTGTATACCAGTACCGCAGACGCGCAGGCTCTATTATGAACGTGGCATATCAGCAAAATAAATTAAACATCGACCCATTGAAAATACTGGAAAAATATTTCAAATACACAAACAAACACAATGTCTTCTGGGGACAAAGAAATTGGTTCTGGGGAATAATGATGCCCGCCATGCTTAATGCCTCTATAAATTATTCAGGACATGATAAAAAGTCCGAATGCTTAAAATTTCTGTATAAATTTATAAAACGTAACTGGTCATCATATGGCATTAATACAGATGTTCAAAATAAAGTGCAGAATATTATAAGCCATGCAGAAAGCGTGATACATTAACAAGTTTTATTCGGCAACACAAACTTGTATTATACTTGTTTTTTAAGCACAGGAAGCAATTCCTGTGCTTTTATTCTGATTGTTGTATAATTTGAAAAGAGTTATAATCGTCTTGTCTTAACATTAAGACACAGTAAACCTTGAAAAGGAGAAAAAAGAGATGAGAGGACTTACGAACTATGTTCTGATTCCATTGACATTTATCGGTGCCCTGAACTGGGGATTGATTGGTATCTTTGGTTTTGACTTGGTTGCATTTTTGTTTGGGCCGGCAACATTGGCCAGCAATATCGTATATGCAATAATCGGTATCGCCGCATTGATATGGTTGATCTGGATGTTTATTGACAGACCTGTATCACGCGATAGATAAGAAAACACGTAATTTAGTTTCATGTCTGCGCCCCAAAAAACAGGGGCGTTTTTGCATTTTGATTTTTGGGTTTGCTTTTTTTTCTGATATCAGTAGAATATTATGCTTGTAAAAGGATTTATATGTCAGTCAAGGCAAAGCGCCTGATAAAAAAAGTTATCAGTTATTCAGGCATCTTCTTTTTTATATTAGCCGCAGGGATGCTGTGGTGGCAGTTGCGCGAATATAGTTTGGGTGATATTGCACGGGCAATATTGAATATACCTTTTATGAATCTGATGTTGGCCTGTGTATCATGTTTTGCGGGTTATTTAGCATTATCACTGTATGATTTTCTGGCGTTGAACTATGTCGGGGGAAAAGTGACATGGTGGAAATGGATGCTGGCAGGGATGTTAGGGTTTGCAATTAGTAATAATGCTGGGCACGCAGTGGTAAGCGGTGGCGCAATTCGATATCGTTTGTATACACGGTGGCGAATTCGTGGTGGCGACATCTTAAAGATGCTGACGATATCAGGCTTTACATATTTCCTGGGAGCATCAGCGATTGTTGTAATAAGTTATTTCCTGATTCCGCGCGAATTGTTTAATAATTCAATCGGTGCCAGCGTTGGCATGAATGCACTGTTTATATTCTGTATAACAACACTGTTGGCTTATTTTGCGACCACTATCATTTTTCACAAGAAAAGTATAAAAATAGGACAAATTAAATTCCAAATACCGTCAACAAAAATGGCAACGGCACAAACCCTGTTAGGCATAACGGACAGTGTGTTAGCAGGACTGGTGTTGTATTTCTGTATGACGCCATTCGTTGAAATTCCATTTGTTGTGTTTATGGGATTGTTTGCTATCGCACAGACAACCGGTGTATTCAGCCAGGTACCAGGCGGAATCGGTGTGTTCGAAAGCGTCTTTCTGCTGGCCTTGCCAGATACAGTCGATAAGGCCAGCATATTTGGTGCATTATTGGCATATCGCATTATTTACTATGTTTTGCCTTTGATTGGGGTGGGCAGTTTATTCTTTATCTATGAACGTTGGTTGCGCAGTCGCATGAAAAGATGGCTGGCAGAGGCAAAAGAAAAAATCCCAGCAAAAATCAGCAAAATAAAATCTGAAATAAAAATCAGAAAATAAATACCTTGCCAAGTTGTATATTTGCATGTTAGAATAGCCCCGTGTATGAAAATGGGGCTATAATTAAGTGTTTGTATTGTCACTGTTTTTAACATTCCGATTGGCGCTGATGATTATCGTGGCGCAATCCCTTGGCATGGGCATGGACGCCCCATGGGGACGGTTTGTTGCCATTGCATACACCGCCAAAACAAAAGGATTATTGAATGTCAAAAAAAATATATGTGGATGCAGTCCACCCGGAAGAAACGCGTGTTGTTGTTGTTGATACCGCAACAAATCGTGTTTCTGACTTTGACGTAGAAACGACAACGAAGCCACAGATAAAAGGTAACATCTATCTGGCCAAGGTTATTCGTGTTGAACCGTCATTACAGGCGGCGTTCGTTGATTATGGAACAGGTAAGAATGGGTTCTTGCCATTTTCGGAAATTCATCCGGACTATTATCAGGTGACGCCAGAACAAAAAAAGAAATTATTAGAATTGGCACATGCCAATATTGTTGACGACGACGACGATCCAAATGATGAAGAAGACGAAGTCGCAGAATACGATGATCACAGCGCAGGTGAAGATAACAACGAATTTACAAAACGCGCACGCGAATTTAAAATTCAAGATGTTATTAAACCAAAACAAATCTTACTGATTCAGGGCGTTAAGGAAGAACGTGGTCAGAAAGGCGCGTCTATGACGACATACTTGTCGTTGGCGGGGCGTTTCGCGGTTCTGATGCCAAATTCACGCAAGCGCAACAGTTATGGTATTTCAAAAAAGATTTCAGATAAATCAGAACGCGCGCGTCTGCGTGAAGTTTTGCACGGTCTGAAAATCCCCAAGGGAATGACCGTTGTTCTGCGTACAGCCGCCATGGGTGCAACACCTGCGGAAATTGCGGCGGACTATGATTACCTGGTAAATCTGTGGAATGAAATTCGCAAGACAACATTGGCGTCTGTTGCGCCGGTGACAATTCATACCGAAGATTCACTGTTGCGTCGTGTCGTACGCGATTTCCTGAGCGATAAGGAAGATGTTCTGGTCATCCAGGGCGAAGAAGCATTTGATGCGGCAAAACAATATTTCCAACAGATGTATGGTCGTGCACCACGCAAACAGTTGGTTCAATATAAAGATGTCGCCGTTCCATTAATGGTCAAGGCCGGTGTGGAAAAACAACTGGAAGGATTGCATGGTCCATATGTTACATTGCCATCGGGCGGTTCATTGGTTATCAATCAGACCGAAGCAATGGTGACAATTGATGTGAATTCTTCGCGCGCAATTAAAGAAAAAGATATTGAACAGACCGCATTGAACACTAATTTAGAAGCGGCGGAAGAAATCGCCCTGCAATTGCGCCTGCGTGATTTGGCAGGGATTGTTGCGATTGACTTTATCGACATGGAAGAAGAAAAGAACAATCGCAAATTGGAACTGAAAATGCGCGAAGTTATGAAACGCGATCGTGCACGCACACAGGTTGCGAAAATTAATAACTTTGGGGTTCTGATGCTGTCGCGTCAGCGTCTGCGCAGCAGTTTTATGGAATCGTCTTATGTGGCGTGTCCGCACTGTATGGGCGCGGGGGTTGTGCCATCTATTCAGACGGCGGCAATTATTCTGTTCCGCCACCTGCAGGAAAAACTGTTGGCCAAGGCTGCACAAAAAATCATTATGACCGTGCCAACAGATGTGGCGGTATATCTGTTAAATCACAAGCGCGCTGAATTAGCCAAGATGGAGGCTGAATTTGACACAGAAATTGTGATTGTTGGCGATGACAGCCTGATGAATATCGACCAATATTCAATTCAGCGTGTCGCACCAGAACAGAACAAGACCGAAGAACTGTTGGGCGCGTATGCACCATCAACTGATGCAAAAAAGAAAAATGCACAGCATATTGATGCAAAAAAGACAACGGTTAATGCACAACGCCGTAAACGCAAAAAACAAAACAAGAAAAAGACGTTGTGGCAGAAAATTATTGGTTAATCAAATCCCCCAAATTTGGGGGATTTTTTTTATTTAATTACTGCGCCTTTGATAAGGGTCAGGTCTTCTTTGATATCGTCTATTTTTATTTGAATTTGCCCGATTCCGGTTTCCAGTATTGTTGTTCGGTTTTCCAGTGATGTTATACGCGTGTCAAATGTTTCATGTTCGGCGACAGACAAATCTTGGCGGGCTGCCCAATAAATCAACCCGCCAATGAAGACAACTAAAAACCAACTGTTGCGCAGAAATTCTATTGACTTCATGATTTATCCCCCTTGCCCCGCGCAACCAGTGATAATATCTGGCGCAGGAATGCGCGTTGGGCTTCGGCCCAGCGCAATTCATTATCACTTGCATTTACCCCCAGGGTGCGTTCAATTGTTATTGTGCGCAGGTATTCCAGCACACGCGCACCGGCAGGCGTTGAAAAGCAACGGGCAAAATCTGGTGCAATGTCTGTCATAGGTCACCCCCCCAGCACCGTTTCAGTTGCCGTCATCTGTGCAATTGGTGCAATGTATTTTAATTCGGCGTCACTGTTTAACTGGATTGGCGCAATCAATCCACGACGCGCCAAAATCTGTAATCCGCGGTCACACAGCGGGCGGATAAATTCATGCAACAGGCGGCCATATGTCGCCCCCAGAATGCGCATCATGTCGGCATTGCGCGCCATGATTTCGGTTGCGGTCATTTCTTTGTCCGACAACAGGCCCAAACGGTCTGCCAACAGCGCATGACGAATGCGTTCGCGCAGGTCTTTTAATATCAACTGGGATACATCAAAGTCTGCACCACTGGTCAATGGGGTCAGGCCTGATGAGCCGACAGCCTTAGGGATAATTGCGCCAGGGGTCAGGTTAATGTTCTGCAGGTTTATAACGCCATCGTCGTCCGCCATCCAAATTCCAGAAACCGCAATTGTCGCGTTTTTCAGAACCAGTTCAACGACCTTGTTCGCGGTTTTAATATCAGGCAACGCGCGCAAGACCGGACCACGGCCGTATAATTCGCCACTGGATACAGACCAACGGAAAATGATATAAGGATTTGTTTCAAATGTACCCGTTGACACAATATTATTTTCAATGTCACCCCCAACATCCAACCAGGCGGTAAATTCGGTACCAACCAGACTTTGCACCAATTTCAATGGTGTTTCTGGGTCGCGTTTAATTGTATCGCGCAAATTTGCAGGCGGTGTCCATGTTGGATATTTTTCCAGGACTTCACACGCAGGCATTGACGTGGTATGAAAAACGGCGTTTGGTAAAATTGCAATGTCTGACATTGGAATTGCAGTAAATGTAAATGCAGACGATGCACCGATTGGTGTCTCTGCCATAAACAGGCATGCCGTCCCCAATATGACCAGGTCCATATAACACTGATGTATTGTGGTGTAAAAATTTGAATCGTTCAGATTTGCGCGCAAAACCGTGGTGGCATAATCTGCGTTTTGTGATAATTCGCTTTCGCCGACCAGTTGCAGCCACATTGATTCAGGAGGTGTCAACAATGTATAAATAGATGCCGCCAGGTTATCTGCTGCGTCGGCCGCGGTTGCATCGTATAATGTTGCCGCATCGTCGTCTGCAGATGGTATGGTATAACGACGTGCCGCATCCCAACGGGCAATCCAAGGACTGCGCGTATTCAAGGCGCGTTTATATAGGCTTTGTAAATTCTTTTGCATTTATTTTGTCCTTTTGGTTAATTAAAAAATCCCGCAAATGCGGGATTTTTGTTAATTTTGCTCTACATCCACTTTTAGTGGTGGCCGTTCATTTATAACAGGCACACCATTATATGGCGTTTTATGAATACTATCTTTTAATTCTTCTTTGATTATCGTTTCGCATTTCACGCCTGCATAATTAACATGCAGATCTGAATCGCGTGCACCAAAATAATCCAGCAACCAACGCTTGGGCCTGTATATTTCTGAATAATCACACCCGCCGTCCAATGTATTTTCATATTTTATGTTCATAACACTACTGCATCCACAAATGGATAACAACAAAAGCAAACATCCAAATCGTTTCATTTCTAATCCTTTATCTAAATAAAAAACAACCACAAAAAGTGGTTGGGGGTTAGAAACTATGAACAGTATAGTGTGGCTTATTCTGTATATTCACCACCCTCAAACCTGAATGTTGGAGGTGTTTTTTGTCCCCACGGACACTGTTCAGGAGTTTCTACACTCCATATCAGCATTGCCAATACAGATACATTATAGACTGGATTAGGTAAAAATACAAATTTTATTTAAACAGAAAAATTTGTATTTGCAGAAAATGTTTGCATGCCCATACCCAATGCGCGCACAGGCATTGGCGTTTGGGCAATTGCACCGGCAACTGCGTCCAGACCATCGTCGTGTGTACCATACGCCCCAACCGGTGACCACCCCAGCATTTCAGACATCAGTGGCGTGGCGCGTGTGCGTTCGTGCGCATACAGACGCCCAGTTGATAACAGGGGTTCAACAGCGTCCAGGATTCGTTCGTTTTTTGATTTACTGTTCTGGATGCGACAAACATGTATACGCATGCCTTGACGGGTGGCGCAATCACGCATAATTTCAGGCAGCCCGCCACCAATTCCATTCGTTTCAATACAGATTGTGTGCAAATTCCGCACACGCATAAATTCCAGAACCATATCACACTGGCGCGATAATGGGAACTGTTCACCATCAGATACAGTCAGATACAAAACATCATGAACAAAGGCGCGCCGGTTTTTATCGTCACGATACAACAAGACACACGCACTGCAATCGCGTTTGCGTTTGCCACTGGATGGGTCCCAATACAATGTGACACCTGTTATCAGATGTTCGCCAATTTTCGCACTGCGCGGTTCAAATTCTGTGTCGTAAAAATGCAGACCGCCGGGGTCCAGGCGCGCGCGTTCGGGTGATACAAATTCCAGCATCATTTGCGACATAAAATGGCGTGAACCTACAATTTGACGCAAACTATCTATCTTATCTGGTGGAAATAATTCGGGCCACGCAGGTTCGCCGAACGCATTAACTATCGGAATTTTCAACAATTTATACCCCTGCAAAAAAGGCGTTGAAAAAGCATTTTTTTCATATACCATTGGCATAGAAGTAAAGGAATTTGACATGGATTTTACCCCCAAAACATTACCCACAAATCTGGAAGCCGAACAGGCCGTGTTGGCCGCGGTGTTGATGAATAATCGTGCACTGGAACGCGTGGGCGAATTCCTGAACTACACACATTTTTCACATCCTGCGCACCAGGAAATCTATAAACTGGCCGAGCGTCAATTTGCAGCCGGGATTCCATTTGATATTATTACTGCGAAAAACTATCTGGACCAACAAGGTGTCTTGGAATCGGTTGGTGGCGTTGACTATCTGACACAGCTATCTGGTGCAGGTGCAACGGTTGTTAATGTTGAACAATATGGGCGTATTGTTTATGAACACGCACTGCGTCGCGATCTGATTGCACTGGGCCAGGAAATTACAGACAAGGCATTCATCGAAGACCTGGACAATCCGCCATCACGACAAATTGAAATTGCCGAACAGAAACTGTTTGATATGGCGACAACGGGTTCGTCTGAACGCGAAGTGACACCAATTGCCGCTGCGTTGCAGACCGCATTGAACGAAGCAGAAATCGCATACAAGGCAGACGGTCAATTGTCTGGTTTGACAACGGGACTGGACGCGTTGGATAAATCAATCAGTGGTTTGCACCATTCGGATTTAATTATTATTGCAGGTCGTCCTGCGATGGGTAAGACCACGTTGGCAATGAACATTGCATTTAATGCTGCAAACGCGATTGCATACGGACGCGCAAACCAAAATTACAAGGGCGCAGTTGTATTTTTCAGTTTGGAAATGTCTGCATCCCAGTTGGCGGCGCGTGTGCTGTCTTCGCAGTCCAAGGTTCCGGCCAGCGCGATGCGCGAAGGAAATTTGACCGACGAAGATTTCTTGAAAATGTCACAGTATTCTGCCGCAATCGGCAAGGTACCACTGTTCATTGACGATACACCCGGTATGTCGGTTCCAATGATGCGTACGCGCGCACGACGTCTGGCACGAAAACATGGTGGAATTGCGCTGATTGTTATTGACTATCTACAGTTGATGACATCACCTGGTGGCAAACACAGCGATAACCGTGTTCAGGAAATTTCTGAAATTACAAGAGGTCTTAAAATGTTGGCCAAGGAATTGGATGTACCAGTAATTTCACTGTCACAGTTGTCACGTAGTGTGGAATCGCGTGACGATAAACGACCAATGCTGTCAGATTTACGTGAATCTGGGTCTATTGAACAGGACGCGGACATTGTTATGTTTACATATCGTGAAGAATACTATCTGCAAAATCGTGACCCGTCTGAACGCCTGTCAAATACCACAAATAACGCAATGGTTGAATCATGGCAAAAACGGTATGAACGCGCCAAGGGCAAGGCTGATATTATCATTGGTAAAAACCGTCATGGCCGACCTGAAACAGTACGCACCGCGTTCTTTGGCGATTACAGTTTGTTTGACAATCTGCCAGAATTTGAATCACAGGGCGACAATGAATTTGCACAGCCTGCGCCAACAATGTCGGCCAGCAGTCTGAACAATGATGCTGATTTTGCGCCGACTGCAATTAATCCAGACGACATCCCGGACGATATGCCGTTGTAATGGTCAATTATTTTCTTGCACCGCACAACTAAATTGACTATTATTTTGTCAAGAAATAGTTATTTAGGAGTTTGCACATGGCCCAAGAAGAAATTATTTTTCCAAATAATATACGCAACATTCGTTTGGCAAATGGTATGAAAATGACCGAACTGTCACGTCGGGCAGGATTGTCCTTGTCTGCAGTGTCCAAAATTGAAAAGGGTGTGCGTCGCCTGAACCAGAAACAATTGCTGAATATATGCAATATCTTGGGTTGCAAATTGTCGGACATTTTTATCAAGGAATCTGATGATGTTGCAAACCAATGGCAAAGCGAGATTAAGCGCCGTCTGAACGATAATGAAAACAGTGGCCTGAAGGTATTTGGCAGCGGATTGCGCAAAATCCGCCAACAGTCGGGCAAAACAATAGCCCAGGCAGCAAAAGATGCAGGTATGACACTGTCTGTTTATCACAAGATAGAGGTTGGACAGCGCGAAATCTATAAAAATGAAATCGAACCGTTGGCAAAGTCTTTTGCAATGGGCGCCGAAGATATGTTTGATAAAATTGCAAACCTGTATAAATCAGGCGAACTGAACAAACATATCAACAAAGTCAAAGAACGCGTTAAATCCGTACTGGTACCAGGGAATCCATTGTCCGGCATCGACATGCACGGCAGTTTGTATGGTGCTAAGCTGTATGACAGTGCGCGCAAAAAACTGGTTCCTGTATTTGGAACACCGGCTGGCAAATCGATTGCATTTAAGAAATCTGATAAAACAATGATTGTTGCACCAATGACACTGGAAGGACGCGGTGGCATATATGCTGTTATGCCAAACACAAAGCGTTTGGGTGGTTTTGTACCAGAAAATTCTTATGTTTTTGCAGATGCGATGACCCCTGCAAAGCCGGGTGATTTGGCGGTTTGCATTGATGTAGACTTTGATGCGTTGGATAATGACACATCTGTTGATGCACAAATTGTCAGCGTTCGCCAGGATTCCAAAGGTAAGATTTATGGTCATATTTCAGGCCCAGATGAAAAGGTGACAGGTCAGACAATGCACAAGGTTGTTATGATTGTTATGGAATAATCACCACACCAACCCGGAGAGAGCAAAACCATGAAAGCAAAAATCAAAACAACTGCACAAAGATTGTTGAACCTGTATCGCCAGGAACATGTTATTGTTGGCGGTTGGGCAACCGTTAACCCGGTATTCGTTGACGAAGCCACTGATGATGTTATCGCGGAACTGCGCGATATGCCGGCAGGAAAAACCTTGGTGCAGCATATTGAAAATCTGCGCAGTGGAAAAACACCAATGGATTCAATCGAACGCGAATTGTTGCCGTATGGCGGTATGATGAATGATGCAATTCCATCTATAACGCTGACAAACAATGAATGGCAAGAATTACAGAATGCGATTGAACGATTTACCCCAGACCAACCAGGCTTAGATCAACTGATATCAATGCCTGTCGTGCGCAAGTTTGGCGAGGAATGGCAGATTGCAATTCGTTCTATATTAGGTAAACATCCACATCTGTTGCCAAAGTGGGATATTATCAAACAAACATACGATGCGTACAGGCTGTGGAATACTGCGAATGAAATTATCGCAACCCCACTGTCCGAACGGTCACGCGCCCAGGTTCAAGCAGACATGCCAGAATATGAAACATACCTGCCAAAATTCGGAGTTCATGGTATTGAATTGCTGGAAAAGTTGCGTACTGTTATCAGCAGTTTGAATTAATCTTCTGCGCTGGTACGGTATATCGTATCATGTGTGTGGGGTGTGCCGATATAAATCATTGTACCAGCGGGCGATAAAATAAAGTCCAGTTCACGCAATCTTTCACGCAAACTTTCGCGTTTTTGTGCGGTGTTGGTTGTATTTGGCACCTCTATATCATCACAGATTATTAAATCTGCGCGCATACCGGTTATGTTGCCATGTATTCCCTGGCATATAACAGATGGTTCACGAATCCCAATGGGACGATTAATCGTTATACGACCAGATGCCCATTCTTTTTTATTTGTGGGAACCATGTCCGTACACCATGGATGATTTTCCAGGATATGGCGCACATGTGCAACCATACGCGATGCCAGACCATTTTCCGCCGACAGTACTAATATACGATATTCTGGATGCAGATATAAAACACATGCAACAAACACGCCGACGACGGTTGACTTGCCAGAATGCCGAAAAGCCATCAGTAAACCGCGATGTGGCGCGCCATGCAATACTTCGACCAGAAATGCCATTATTTTACGATGATGTGCGGGCGTTTTATAGCCCAGAACACGATTCCATTCGTCCAGAAAACTATAAAACGCCGAAGTCGTCAATGTTGTCGTCTGTTGTGGCATCTGCTATGTACCCATAATCGTTTATCAAATTTGGCAGTGCGCATTCCAACACAGTCAATAAATTACGATATAACCCCATAACACCGCCACCGGATAATTTATCAGATATGACAGAGTTGGTATAATCCATTAAGGACTTTATTTCGTCATGGCGATTTGCCCATTCAGATAAATCTGTATCAACAGCACGCAAATCTTGGAATGCCGCCAACAGAAAATTAAAATCCATATTCAGGTGTTCTGGGTCTATGTTCTGGGTTGGTTGATAGTCAATGGTTCGCGACAGCGATATTTGACGAAAGATATCTATTTTAGTATCCGCAATTGGCGCATCATCAAAAACGATATTGCCACCAGAAAAGTCTTCGTTTGGCGCAACCGAATAATTATACAGCACATCATCCGCACCGTCATTTATCACAACACGAACATCCGCAATCTGAAAATATGGAAAAGCAAATGCAAATTCTGTTGTTGCACCGTCCGCAATATAAGAAATTTTATACATATTTACCCCCCTGCCCCGATTTTAGCCAACTAAACTGTCAAAACGTGATAACAGCGATTTTAACAAATTTGGTTTCTTGGCGCGTGCCTGTTTTAGTTTTTGCAAATTTTCACGACGCTTTTTTTCATATGGTGCAACGGTTTCTGATTTTATGCGTTTTAAGACAGCCCCTTCGGTCATGCCAGAATTTGACATTCCAGACGCGCCGTATTTGGCACGTTGGGATGCCAGTACTTTTTTTACCAGGTTTGTTTTTTCTGCGTCTTCGGCCGCCATTTGTGCCAGTATTTCTTTGCGTTGCGTTTTTGCATGTTTTTTATTATCTTTGTAATCCAGAATTTCTGTGACATCAGATACGATTTGTCCCATTTTATCTTCCTTTATTTGTTTTAATTATTATACGGTGTACCAACCATGCATTGTCACAGACAATACTGTTATTGGATGGGTTGATATGCCACTGATTGTCCATAACGGTTTTATTCCATCAGATTCCGTGCCCAACAGATTTATAGACACATCACCATTAAAGCCGGTTGAATCAGGCGTATAAATTTCGTTTGGTAATGTTATGCGATGCGAATTTATATCTATTGATTTTGTATCTATCAAACGAGTAACAATCTTGCGCAGTTTAATACGCGTTGCGTTATGCCCAGATGCACGCAATGGCAATCCTGATGCGGTAATTGAAAAATCATATTGCCCACAATCCTGGGTTGCGGTGGTGGTAAAACGTTCCAAGAACACACCATTAATACGATGTGTCACAATATATGTTGTGTTATCAGATACCGCAACCGATAAAACATCGCCCTCTGTCGTATATGTTCCCCAGGCAGATATACCCAATGCAGAATTTTTATTTAATACTGCCATCTTCCCATCTGAACGAACGACAAATAACTGGCGCGTGGCGGGATTATATGCCATGTCAATTGGGTTTGTCAGTAAATGCTTGGACATGGGACATAAATCATTTGCATTATAATTTTCCCCCAGTTCATCCAGTCCCAGTTCACGAATATCATGCCCAGACGCAGATACAAAAACAGTTGCGTTTTCTATTTTTTGTGGTGTCAGACAGCCTAATGAATAAGAACCGACCGATGTGTGTTGTTTTATATCCACGGACGATGGGGTCAAGGGATTGCTGGAAATTGCCCATTCCCCGACATTTGTTAATATTTGCAGGTTATCACTGCTGACGACGGCGCAAATCTGTTGGCGTTGTTGTGACAGTAATGACACGAAAATTGCTTCGTCATCCAGACCAGTGCCAATATTAAAATTATTATGCCGACCAACCTGTGACATCCATATGCCACCAGGCCAATCACGTGTGCCACCGAAAATCAATCTGTCTTGGTGGAATGTTATGCTGCATGGCCATCCGCGACGCGTGCCAAATGCGCATTCGCGCCAATCAGACACACTGGCGGACGGGACAGAATATGTACCGTTCGTATATGCGACGATTTGTGTCGGGCTGATATATTCATGGATATACCACTGTTTATCTAACAGGTGCAGATGACCTCCAACATTTTCTGGGTTCCAGAAATCTGCACTGGTTGTAAATGTTGCATAATTATTACCATTTGAATTTGTTGTGACCGTTATCTTTATATCAGCGGCATCATCAAAGCGAACAAATGGCACATTTAATGTCATATCTGAATCATTGCGCGAAAATGCGAATTCAGACAATGTGAAATGGTCGCCTGATTTACGCAAAACCTGGGGTGGAAAATTTGGATGAACAAAAATCATTGTTCCAAAGCGTTGGGCGTATTGAATCTTTGCTAGGTCTGATATTCCCCAGGGCGCGATAATACTTTGCATGCGATTACCGTTATGAAAGATTTGCATTCGCATATCTGTTAAGGTGATAATATACTGATGCGTATCAGATTCTGAAAATGATATCAGGCGCGCAGGCCCGTCCAATTTACAAACAGATTCCAAACCACCACGGCGCGACAGACCACCACCAGATAACACATCCATATTTTCCAATTTGGACAGTCCATTGATATTATCCAGGGCGTAAAATTCAGGGGCAACTTCGCCATCTGCGAATGAGTTTTGTGTTTTTATAAATTCAGCCATAAATTCCCCCATGCTCTAAAACCGCGTGTTAATCAAAGAAAAGTCTGATATAGAGTCATTTAACGTTGTTGTGCTGTCTATGAATTTCGCGGTCTGTAATTCTGTTTCATATAATGCAACCAGCATGCGAAATACCGTTTGATCGCCCAGTAATGGTATACAGAACTCCATCGCCAAACGTGTTGCCGCCAGTGATATAAAATATGGTGGATATTTATCAACCGATGTACGCACAATGGCGGTAATGCGAAGCATTTCTGTGTCGGACAGAATTCTGTCGCCCGCAATTCGCCCGGATGTTTTTATTACACGCAATACATTTGATGGAATCAAAAAATCTGCGTCTGTATTTTTAGTTAAGTTTAATTCAGATATCGCAAAACGCCATGGATGCGATGCAATCAATGTGTCCATAACAGGGTCAAATAATGTCCGCGATAACTTGGCCGATGCACTGTCATCTGTTAATGACTGGATTGGTTTTTCCCCCAGTTTTAGCAGTGCCATAGAACATAAATCTATTTTTGTTAGCATTTTGTTCCCTTTGTATTTTAATAATAAAACAAAGGCCGGTATTAATAACCGGCCAATTAATTTCTTAAATTACGCCAATGTAACGGTTGTCACATTCAATTCTGTGATATTAATTTTTTTAATCGCAGTATTATCTGATGCGTTTATGATAACAATATCACCAATATTCATTAATGTTTTGACATTGTTAAAGTATCCGTTGGCGGTAATTGTTGCCAATGTTTCTGACGCACTGCTGTAATGCCACAATGTAAATCCGTTTGCATACGCGATAACAGACAAGTTTTTATTCTGAAAAGCCATATTTTTCCTTTTGGTTAAAATATTTATATTGTGAATTTATTAAGCAGACGCAACATCTGAACACTTAACACGAACAATGCCATCACCATCAATCAAGACCGCACCCTGGGACATGCTGTTGCTGATAAAGTGCGCAGCGCGTTCGCCATGCCATGAAATATCAGTTTTAACTTCCTGGCCACAGGCATGACCAATGCTGGACGCATGATAGATAAAGCAATCGCGATTGTCATTTGTCACAGGCAGCCCGTTGTGTAATACCCATGTGATACCCAACCATTTACGTGATTCAAACCCATTTACCAATGGCGAATCAGACACATAATCTGCAGATACAAATTCATCCATCGCCAACAGTTCATTCCACTGGTGTACACCAACAACCGCAAAGCGACGACCATCATCTGGAACATCGTTTGTATTTAATACCTCTAGCGCCGACAAAACTAAATCCTTGGTCAGGCCGGTTGTATAATCACCAACATTTGCAGTGGCTGTGTTCATTGCAGAAATAATCAATTCATCGGTTTTGCGCCCTAATGCATATGCACCAGCAGACGCAACAACACGGCGTTCATCAATATTTGTTTTCAGTTCATCCAGGCTATCAACCCAATCACCGGCGTAATAATCCATCAACAAACATTCAACAGGTTCATGGTTTAAATTCATTACAGGTACAATACCATGACGTGACTTGGTACTGGCCGTGCCGCGACCAACCTTTTGGAATGTGGTTGAAGCACCAATAACACCAGATTTGCTGCGAACTGTGGAACGCAGTTTTGTACCCATTTGCTGATACGCCAAATGAACATCGGCTTCGAATTGTTTCACAAATACATTGTCTATGGAAACAGACATACAAAAATCCTTTGGTTAAAAAATTTAAATAATGATGCAAACGCATCACACATCAGATTTTGTGTTTTGGTTGTGCAATTTAATGCGCCATAAAAACAAAATAAAAACTGGGTCTGTAAAAAAACAGATTGTCCATAAAAAAATATCAGTCAGACTGTGCACAAATCTGACTGATACTGTCTTAAGAAAAATCCCCGCGATGCGGGGATTTATATTATTTTTTCTTGCAAACTTTCTTTGCACACACCTTCTTTGCACATGCTTTTTTTGCAACTGGTTTCACAGCAACTTTTTTAACTGCTACTTTTTTAACCGCAACTTTTTTTTCAGCTGCCGCTTTCTTTGCAACTGGTTTTACGGCGACTTTTTTCACCGCGACTTTTTTTGCAGCAGGTTTTGCAGTTGCTTTTTTCGCAACAGGTTTCGCAACAACTTTTTTCACTGCAACTTTTTTTGCCGCAGGTTTTGCAGCTACTTTTTTTGCAGCAGGTTTCGCAGCAACTTTTTTAACAACAACTTTTTTCACTGCAACTTTTTTTGCAGCAGGTTTTGCAACTGCTTTTTTTGCAGCAGGTTTCGCAGCAACTTTTTTTGCAGCAGGCTTTGCAACTGGCTTTGCTGCTTCTACTTTCTTGGCAGATTTTCTAAAGAAAAATCCCATTACTTCTCTCCTTTAACTAGTTTTTGGATAGAACAAATCCGTTTTGTTCTTACTTTATATTTTATCATGAAATATGAATATTAGTAAAGAAGAAAAAGTGATTTTTTATCTATGAATATAATTTTTTAAAACCGTTTTCTATTTTTCGAATATATTCTGCATCGCCATCACGCCAATATTTTGGATCACGCATCATACGACGCAAATCGGAATCTGTTAAATTTTTTGTTTCATTTTTTTCTGTTTGAACATCAGGTTCCATTGATTGCATCATCTTGTAGATACCTTGGATTCCCTGGGCTGTAGTACACAATTCATCAAACGCAGCACGTGGCAGGAAACGCGTTCCAAATTCATTTATTGCATGTAATGCATCATTCATTTTTTGCGTATCACCAAAAAATTTTTTTAATTCATTTATTGCGCTAGTCTCAGTTTGCAAAGAAAATAAATCAGAAACCAACGGTGATAAAAATTCGTTCGCAATATCATATATTTTTTCAACCTGATTTTTTGTTAGACCAATTTCAAAAAATTTTTCACGCAGATTTTCTTCATCATATAATTCATGTACTGGATATTCAGATGCAGATAATGGCACACCTATCGCACGATTAAACTTTTCACGCGTCGCATCATCAGAATCTTTATTTGGTACACTAATCATTGTGCCAATCTTTTTTTCTAATTCAGTGTATGATTTTATTAATGCAGATGTGTTTAATGTTCCATCTGTGTTCAGAAATTTTTCTGGTATGTTATCCATTTTCTTTCCCTTTGTTTTCTGTTGATTTGCGCAAGAAGAAAATTCCTGCCAGTGTAAAAACTGATTGCAATGTTATAAACAAATCTGTGTCTCCGACTAAATATGCACCAACTGCAGACATTATACCCGTTACAGAAATAATGTATGTGCGATAACCCGTCAGATATCCACCATGTACTATTCGCTTCATTTTCAAATCCCTGTTATAAATAAAACAACATTCCATCAATATCCGCGATATACCCGCGGGCGCGTGCCCATTCGGGCATTGAGTCAGAGTGATGAAATCGTGTTGCACCATAACAACAGTCGGGCAATCCGCCACGCAACATGCGTCTTGCTATACGCAGACACATTTGAAAACCCCGATCGGTTGGCAAAACCTGAGTACGCGAATGTCGTGGTGATGCATCTGACAATGCATCAAATATCGTTTTATCAGATATTATGTCCGCAATAGAAATACCAGATGTATTGGACAGATTTTTTATCATGCTGGTTAAAGCCTCAACCCCGGGCAGCGATGCTGCACCTGTTTGTGCGTAAACCAAGCGCGCAATTTTGTATGCTAAACCTGCGGACATGTCCGTGTTTTGTATCAGTGCAAAATTCATTATTTCCCCCAGACAAAAAATCCCCATGCATCTGCATGGGGGTAAAAAAAATTCCACATCTGAATGTGGATATAATCTGTGCTGTTTATGTTTTGTATACTAGCATATTTTCACAAAAAAGTCAAGCAAAAATTTACAAACCGCAGAAAACCAGGATATTTCACACGCTTATTTCATCGCCATAAACCAGAATATATCGTGAATCACGACGCAAAACCAGCGCACCATTTTCATTTATTCCAACCAATGTTGCCATTTGTCCCTGGTACTTTACCGGACAGTTTAAACACGCAGCCAAATCCAACCAACGTTCACGCACATAGCGAAAATCGACAGCCATCCATTTGTCCAGATTTCGCATTAAACGCTTTAACAATATTTCCAATGGGACATCTGAATAGTTATCCATCTTGGTTGTTTTGTATTTATCAACTGTTGGGTTTGACATTACATTAATACCAATGCCAACTATTACAAAGTGCCCATAATATTCAATCAAACAACCAGAAATCTTGTTTCCATCGACAAGAATATCATTTGGCCACTTAATTGTCGGATGTATCCCAAACGATGCGATTGTTTCAGCAATTGCAACCGCGACTGAATAGGACAGGCGTGCATCACGCTCTGAACAATCAAAAATAAAACTGACATATAAATTGCCATGGTGCGACACCCATGGGCGACGAAAACGCCCGCGACCCGCCGACTGGGCCAATGCCCAGATGACTGTGTGATCAGATGCCCCGCCCTGCGCAATTAATTCATGCGCATAATCTTGGGTGCTGGGGATTTTATCAAAAGATATCAGTTTATAATTTGCCAAGTCTGTATACCCCATTTATGTTTTGAATGATATCACGCCCATATTTCTGGCGCAGCTGATAAATTGCGGTATCAATTGTGTGCGTTGCAACATCAGGCGCAAACCCCATGGCGGTGCGCAAATCCTGATATGATAGGCCACCTGCTTTATGCAACAAGGCAATAATTTGTGTCTGCAGCGCCGATAGTGACACGCGACGACCAAATATCTGGGTTATTATGTTTGTATTATCTGTCGCCGATAATATTAATGACTTTAATTGCATTGGGGAAACAATATCTGACAGTTCCAAGGTATCAAAATTCAAGCAAGTAATTGTCGGCGCATCCAGAACAGTCGCACCAAAATCCGCCAAGATTTGTCGCCATATTCTATCAGACGTATAAACGCGAACACCATTTAGCATGATTTATATGATAATCTATATTAATACTGTTGTCCAACAAAAACCGCATCGGTTTATACCGGTGCGGTTTTGGGGTGTCGAAATCCAAATTTAATTTATTCGCGTGTCGCGTTTGGCACGTCAATGAATTTTGTAAAATCCTGAATCTTGGCACCGGTCGATGCCAAAATCTTGGAAATACTGTTTGTTGATGGCCAACGAGGTTGGCCTTCTTTTGACCAACGTTTACTTTTATTAAATGTGGTTGGATCCAGACCACTGCACTTTGCCAGACCAGAACAGGACATACCATGTTCAGTCGCAAAACGTTCTATGGCGCGCCAAACCTCTTCATGTGTCATTTTTATCTCCCTCTCTTGGTTATACAGGTCAATACAATTTTTATTTGACCTGAAGCGATTTTATTCCAGAAATCCAGGCCATACAACAAGTTGCATTTCCTAGGAAACGCCTACTAAAAGCATAAAAAAACACAATACTAAATTTTTTTTTGACAAAACTCTTGACAAATCGTTTTTTGTATACTATATTTCGATTCGTCAGAGGGGACAAATCCCGATGACCAGGTGCGAAAGCAACTGTGGGGACCAGAGGTTCAGACTCCCTCCTACATTCTCTCTCCTCTGGACTCTGGGCCCCAGCATAAGTTTAGAGTGCCCAATTTCTTTTTCTCCTTTCCTTCCTTTCGGGGCACTCGGAAATACCGCCGGCAACGGCGGTATTTTTTTCAATTAAAAATCCCCCAATGTTGGGGGATTGATTATATTAACCGTTTATAATTTCCAGCACACGAGACGGAACATCCGCAATTGCAACGCGTTCCTGGGCCATCGTGTCACGGTGCCGTAATGTGACAGTGCCGTCTTCCATCGTCTGATGATCAACTGTTATACATACAGGTGTACCAATTTCATCATGACGACGATAATTCTTGCCAATATTGCCAGAATTTTCTAATTCTATACGACCCACTGCCATCTTACGCAAAGTCGCAACAATATCATTTGAAATATTTAATAATTCAGGGACATTACGCGCCAATGGGATAACTGCAGCCTTGACTGGGGACAACGATGGCTTTAATTTCAAAACCGTACGTGTTTTGCCGTCGCCCAGGTCTTCTTCTTCGTACGCCTGAATCATTACAGCCAACATTGCACGATTTACCCCCATCGCGGTTTCAATCACATATGGCAGGAAGTTCTGACCGCTTTGCGGATCGCTGTATGATAGTTTTGTTGTACTATCCTTGTTTTCTAAGACAGTTGCATTAATTTTAAAGTCGCCCTGTGCCTTGGTATGAGAACCTAGGTCAAAATCCTGGCGGTTATGAATGCCTTCTACTTCGTCAAAGCCATCAGGGAATTCATATTCAATATCAACGGCGGCCTTGGCATAGTGAGCCAATTTTTCGTGTGGCATAAAGCGCAGTTTTTCCGCAGGTATTCCCAATTCATTTATCCACCAAGACATACGCGCATCCATCCACATTTTGTGTTGCACCTCATCATCAGAAGGGTTTACAAAATACTGCATTTCAGCCTGTTCGAATTCGCGCATACGGAACACAAAGCCACGCGGAGAGATTTCATTACGAAAAGCCTTGCCAATTTGGGCGATACCAAATGGCAACTTATGTGGTTTAGCATCCAAGACATTTTTAAAATTCGTATATGTTGTTGTTGCAGTTTCTGGGCGCAAATACGCATTAACTGCGCCATCGGCCGTTGCACCGATTGACAACCCCATCATCAATTGGTATGCGCGTGGTTCAGTGATATCTGTGCTGCCACAATTATCGCACTTTGACGCATCCTTCATTTTATCCTGACGCATGCGAGTACCGCACTTTTTACATTCTACCAACGGGTCTGAAAATCCCGCTTCGTGACCAGAATATTTCCACAACAAACGATTAGATATTAATGCCGCATCCAATCCCTCGATATCATCACGAGAGTAAATCATAGAATTCCACCAAGCATTGCGAATATTCTTCATCAATTCAACACCATATGGACCATAGTCGTACGCCCCGCCCAGACCACCATAAATTTCAGATCCGGTAAATATAAAACCACGACGCTTGCACAAGGCAACGATATCATTTACTGTTTTTGCAGGCATATTTATTCCCCTATGGTTAATGTTTTCTAATTTGAGTCTATTATATTAACTGTATTTTACACTTTTGCAACAGGGAATTTGAATCAGATTTTATTTTATCATTGACTAATTTTATGAATGTTTGCTAGGTTCCTTTTATGATGAATTAGACAGAAAGATACAAAGACTTTATTTACATAAAACCATAAGACAGCACAAAATACACACGAGTTTTTCACACTAATATCGCGCACAAGTTGATTTTAAACCGCCCAAAATAAGAAAACCAACCTATTGCGACCTTTTAGGATTTATTGCATAATAGAGAACATATGAAATAAATTAAAGGGGACGATAATGATTAGCCAGCACGATGTATGGGATGCAATAGACGAATTGGCAGCACGACAAAAAACATCTCCTTCGCGAATGGCAATAAATAGTGGATTAGACGCAACAACATTTAATAAAAGCAAACGAAATGATGAATACGGCAAATCTAGATACCCATCATTTAGAACTGTTATCAAGGTTCTGGATTCTTTGAATATGAGCATGGCGGAATTTGGAACAATTTGTGATAAATATCACAAAAAATCGCAGGAAAAGAAAAAACAGTGATGTTTTCCACCCGCAGTTAATAAAAAACCACCATGCGGTGGTTTTATTATTTCTGGTGGGGACACAGGGACTGTAAATCCCCATCTGCGCCGCATCGGCGCGATGGGCCCCATTCACTGCGTAAGGTTCAAACGGCGCATACGCTTGTTTTCACCAACTAACGTTCCGAACCCTTTTTGGGTTCTCGTCCGTGCCCCATACAAAAATTAAACGACCGGCAAGCGGTCGTTAAATTTCTGGTGGGGACACAGGGACTCGAACCCTGGACCCAATGATTAAAAGTCATTTGCTCTACCAACTGAGCTATGTCCCCAAAACCGGACCTGGAAGAAAGAATTTTGCAATTCTTTTTCCATGGGTCGGGGGCAATTTTGACATAAAAAAAAACAAATTGCAAGAAAAAATGCAATAAAATTACATTTTTATTTTTTTTGCATTGATGTAGCACCCTGCTGGCCGTCAGATATATGATGTGCCAAGTTCAGTGCCGCAACACTGTCTATGTCCAGCCAATCCAGGATATGCGACATTATGTTTTCAATATATTTTGCAGAAACACGACGACGCTTGTGAAATTTATTTTCATTTATCAGACGACTAATGTCACGCGCCAAGGCAAACAATATCTGGGTTTGATCCGAATCCAGAATATTTGTTTGGCCATTACGATACAGCAATGTATCCAAATCATTGTGGTATGTGTGCAGGTTATCTATTATGCGCGCGGTCAATTTTAGACGGCGTGAAATTTCGTCGGCCCGCCAGGTCAGCATTTTATTTAAACCATCCAGATTCAATTTACTACGCACCCCCATAGATTCACGCAAGGCCACAATTAAATTCAGTATTAGCGTATTTAACTTGTCCGACATCGAATTTACCAGCGTACGCTTCATCTGGGAAGATACGCGATAGTTCGTATAGTCATACAATAAGAACACTAACGGAATCGACAATAATGATGCGGATACATTTATAACTAAATCGCGAATATTTGCATTCGGTGCATTATCTATGGCACCGGTATATAATATTATACCACCCGCAATGGACATTAGATATGGGATAGACTTAAAAAGAAAGGTACGAAAATTGAATTTCATACCCTAATATTACACAAATATAGCGGCAATATGTACAGGAACGAAAGCCTAAACCAATTCTTTGCCATGCGCTGTACAAGAACGACGCAGAAACAGCATCGCCCATGCAAAAACACACAGTTCCAGAATGCCCAGTATCAGTATACTG
Organism: Alphaproteobacteria bacterium; assembly: GCA_017629245.1. GTDB lineage: Bacteria > Pseudomonadota > Alphaproteobacteria > Rs-D84 > Rs-D84 > Enterousia. The sequence goes on from JAGBXO010000011.1 coordinate 107,130, forward strand.
TATCGCCAACTGCCCAGCATAGAGCCCAGGCCGATTACACCACAGACCGCCATATAGACCAAATATGTCAATGTTGTATACAGCGACAATACAATTGAACGGCTTGCCGTTGGTGTCATATCTTGGAATCGTGAATACAATAATGTAAACAGTCCCCACAGCACCATATATGACACACCCATTATCCATAATGCGCCGGTGGTATATATCAGCGAAAACGCGACATACCCTGCCCCAACAGCCGCGATTAACCAATACAGAACCGTGTCTGACAGGTGCGTAAATTTATATGCAAACCGCTGGCCCAATGTTGCACACCCCAGTAAAAAGAATGATAAAATACCGACATATTCTGTTGGAATGCCAATATTCAAGGCAATAGGGCTGAGAAAATCATCCAAAAAAGGAATATTTATAACCAATATCGTTAAAATCATAACCGACATTAAACATGGCGTCTTTAAGACAACCCGCATGCCTGTTCGCATCAGTTTTCTTAATTTCAATCCAGACACCTGGGGCGCGGGCACAACTGGGTGATATGGCAGCACAACCAAACAAATCATCGATATTAAAATTGCAACAACGGACGCCCATGTCACCCAATTGTACCCCAGGAACATTAACAGTGAACCGCACGCAGACAACGCGACGGCAATAGATTCAAATGTGGATTTACGCCCCAAAATACGCGGATATTGTTTTGCGCCACCTGCCGCCGAGACAGCATCATAAACCAACCCTTCGAATGCAACACTGCGAAAGCCGGCCTGGGCACCCCATAACAACATGCCAATAATAAAACCAATATAGTTTGGCATTACCAACCACAGCAATATCGCGAACATCTTTAGGGATTGTCCCACAATCATTGACCAACGTTGTCCAATATGGTTTGTCAAATACGCAACAGGAACTTGTGCCAGAATGGTTCCAATGGCAGATACAATAAACATCATAGACAACTGAAAATCAGTCAGACCATTTTGCTGCATAAAAATTGCGTAAACCGGGGTTAATAATAAAAACTTGTTAAAAAATGCAAAACCATACAGCGAGAATAACAAACGCTTCATTTTCCCATCCCTTTTTCCTGCGTTACTAGTATACACGTTCTGCAACAAAAAAGTACAGAAAATATTGAAAATCTGATATTTTTGCACTATAATAGGAGAGATAGGAATAAGGTGTTATAGATATGGCCATTAAGATGGATGATTTTTTATTGCAGTACTTTATGCAGTTGCGTTTTAACAACATGCCTGCAGAGGTTATGGCACAATTTAAAGACTATGCAAAAAGGGATGATTTTAGTGGCAACATGAAGCACTGGAAATCACACCTGATGGAAAATGGCCAGCCAAAGCCGATGCCGGACCCAACACAAAATGGGGGACCTTATTTTCTGGAAGATGAAGAATGGAAAAAACTGTTCCGTGAATTCCAAAACGCATTTCGCAAGATGGATTCAAATCGCAATAAATTTACCAGCAGCATTGACTTTGGCATAAACAATGATAAATTTAATGAATTTTTGAATGAATACTTTGGCCAAGGCCGCCTGTTTGACAAGGCCACAGCCTCTGCAGATGCAGAAATAGAAATCGCAAACCTGAAACAACTGTTGGAAAGCAATTCTAATTTGTTTAGTGTAAAATTAAGTGAATGGGGGATTATTTCGCATAAGGACCTGTTAGAAGGGATTAACAAGAAGAAGTATAATACAGACACGGAATTTCAAGATAAACTGAAGAATGTTGCACGCTATGTATCGTATTATGCCAGTGACCTGGGGTTGCAGTTTAACGATGACCAATCAGCAAAAATTATAGAAGGATTTGATGACCCGCAAATAGATCCGCAAAAATTAAACAACTTTAAATTAGAATATGATATTTTGTTGCGCAGATTGGCCGGCGACGATAAATTACGTGCACAATTTCCATCTGATAAAATCAAATCGTCATTTGATACAGCCAAACAATATGTCGCATACGATGACCCAAATAGCAAGGATTATGTCCCCCCAAAACGCGAGGATGAGTTAACACCGTGGCAAAGCCTGAAAAAGCATGCAGGTGATACATATGCCGATGTTTTTGAAAAATATATTAAATTTACAGGTGATAGACTTTACTTCTCGGACCAGGCAAAGCAAATTGTTGCAGGGATTCATAAGGCAAAGATTAAACCAACAGACGGAATTGATGCTGTTTTAAGCAAGGCAGGAGACATAAAAAAAGCACTAAAATACAAATCGCCACAAGCATCAGAACATTTTGATTGGTTTGCCAAGACAATGGGCGAATTAAAAGACACCATGCCAAAAGCATTTGAAGGCGCACTAAAGAACGGCCGACAAATGCGTGTAATTATTGAAGAAATGATTATGAAGGCAGTCCGCGAAGGCAAAGACAAGGAAGCCAAGTCAGCAATGGAAGTCTTGTCTGTCATCAAATACGGTTATACAACCAGTAAAATTATGGACGCCTTGGGCAAAGAGGAATTGAGCATATTTTCAGACAAAGGTTTGTCTTGGAACAAGAACGAGGGCGTACAATTCGTCACAAAAGCATTGGACAAGAGTATCAAATGGGCATTTATGGGTATTGGATACGGCATTACAATAGCGGGCAATGCATACAAATTATCTGGTAGCAAATTTAAAGGTAATCGCGACCGTATGAAGGGCGCACAACAAAATTGGGCAAATGAAAATGCGCAAAAAAAACAAAACGCACAACAACTGACCACAAACCTGAACAACCAAGACCGACAATCAATCCAGGTAGAGCAACAAAATCGCGCGAGTGTAAACCAGGGGCAGCAAGGCGCAAATATAATAACAGATGCTAATTTACAGCAGCACAAAAATGCTTTGACCCAGGCAAAAAACGCAGATACTGCGGAAAGAACACGTCTGGACACATTTGCTGAAACGCAACAATACAAGGATGCAAAAACTGCTGTTGACAGCCACGCGGAACTTTCAAGCAATGTTCAACAATTAAATCAAGAAATCCAACAAATAAATGCTGATTTAACCAGAATACGAAATGATTTAGCGGCACTGCAGACAAATACGACTATGTCTGATCCAGAAAAGAATGCGCGCGCAACAATCCTGGTTCAGCAAGAACAGCAAAAAAATGCGGACCTGACTGACAAGCAACAAGCATTAAATGATGCCAATACACAACTGAACAACATACAAAACAATCCCCAATGGCAACAGCAGCAACAAATTGTACAGACACATGAACAGCAGGAACAAGCATACACACAACAAGTAGCACAAACCAATGTATTAGACACCAGAATAACCCAGTGGGAAAACGCAACAAACAGCATTGCTGAACTTAACCATCGCATAGACGAGCGAAATGAAGAAATGCGCAAATGGGACAACAACCACAAAGACAAATATATGGAACTGATGGCGTATTGGGATATGTTGGAATCTGGTCGCGATTCTCATGCAGGAAAAATGTATAACTGGGGCGGACGCGGCCTTAGCGCGAAAAAAGCCCAACAAAAATTCAACACACAAAGACAAGGATATATTGATAACTATCTGAATGGGTATTCTTATACCGCTTGATTTTTTTGTGATTTTGTGCTATAATTCGAATGAACACCATCCCGCCGATGGTGTTTGTTTTTTTGTGCCCTGCCCCGGATTGGTGGTGGGGATTTTTTATTTCAATTGAATAAAGGATTAATCTTATGACACGTGTATTACAACTGCGGCGTGGTACGACCGCAAATAATGATGCTTTTACCGGGATGCCTGGCGAAATCACAATGGATATGGATGCCAAAACACTGCGTATTCATGACGGTGAAACACTGGGCGGATTTGAAATTGCGCGCCGCGACGACATTAAGAAAAGTGATTTTAACATTGAAAATATATCTGATGAAGTATGGGCAGAAATTATCACACGATGTGCGCCAGCACCAATCAAAATGACCGAAACAAAACCAGTACCAATTAACAGCCAATGCAGCGCATTAAACTATGTTGTTGGGATTGACGCAATGCCGTTTGCGGTTCAAACAATATTACTGTGTAAAAATGCCCAGGCAGGATATATCCCAGGTGACGAAGTAATGGCATTTGGCATTGGCGACAGATGCAACCCGGCCCCGAATATCGTTATGGAACAAGGAGGATTGAACCTGTATCTGATGGTTGGAAATGAAGCATACTGGGTCAGCCACAAAACAACAGGCACAACAACCCAAATAACAGATGAAAATTGGTATATTTTATTCCGAGTTTACTGTTGAAAATAAGAAAAACCTTTGCTATGGTTGGGGGCGAAGAAGAAAAAAGGATTTCATATGTATATACTTGCACTGAATTGTGGTTCTTCGTCCCTGAAATACCAGGTATTTGACGTAGATTCAAAACAGCCAATCGTTGGTGGAAATGTTGAAAAAATCGGACTGCCGGATTCTTTTGTGACCCAGAAATATCCAGATGGCACAAAACAAAAGAAAGAAACATCTATGAAAAATCATGACGAGGCGTTAAATGTCGTTTTGTTCATGTTGCGCGAGGCATCTATTGACCTGAATGAAATCAAGGGCGTTGGTCATCGCGTTGTTATGGGTGGTGATAAATTTGCTTCTTCGGTTGAAATCACAGATGACGTTATCAAAACAATTGATGATTTGTCTGCGTTGGCACCATTACACAACCCACCTGCACTGATGGGGATTGTAACAGCACAGCAGTTATTACCAAACGCAAAACAGGTTGCTGTATTTGATACCGCATTTCACCAGACAATGCCAGATTATGCGTATCGCTATGCGGTGCCAAGTGCGTGGTATCGCGAATTAGGCGTTCGTCGCTATGGATTCCACGGGACTAGCCATCTGTATGTATCAAAACGCGCAGCAAAAATGTTGGGAAAGCCAGCCAGTGAATGCAACCTGATTACACTGCACATTGGTTCAGGCGCATCTGCCACAGCAATTCGCCATGGAAAATCTGTTGATACCTCGCTGGGTATGACACCACTGTCTGGGTTGACAATGGGTACACGCCCAGGCGATTTAGACCCAGGTGTTGTTTTGTATGTAATGGGCCGATTGGGATTGACACCAGATCAGATGCAAAAGCATTTGAACAAGGACTCGGGTCTGATGGGAATTACAGAATGCTTTGCCGATCGTCGCGATGTAGAAGGCAATAAAGACGAAAACGATTTGTGTCGTCTGGCCATTGATACGGAAGTTCACAATGTGAAAAAGTACATCGGTGCATATATGGCAGAATTGGGGCATGTTGATGCACTGGTGTTCACAGCGGGGGTTGGTGAAAATGACGACTATCTGCGTGAAAAGTTCTGTGAAGGATTGGAAGAATTGGGCATTAAATTGGACAAAGAAAAAAACAAAGCTGCCTTGGCACGCAAAGGCATTGACGAAGCAGTTATCAGCACAGATGACAGTCGCATCAAAATATTGATGGTGGCAACAAATGAGGAACTGGTTATCGTAGAAGATACACTGGCCATTATGAACGGCACATATAATCCAAACCATCTGGAAATGGAATATTCGTTCGTAAAATAATAAAATCTGCCCCGCCCAAGTGGCGGGGATATTTTTTACGCCTGTTTGTTGACAATATATTTTTTCGTTTATACAATACTAATCAAACTAGATGGTATTATTATGAGCATACAAAGAAAAACAATTAGAGAAATTAGCGATATCGCCATAGCATTTATCGCAGATAAAAAAACATGTGTAATTACACAGTACGAGACATATGGTATAACATATAAATTTACCAGATATGGACTGGCTGATTTTCCATATGTATTAGAGCTGCTTGATTATGGTTCATCGGGCAGCATGCTTACTATGTATCGTGGAACAACACCAGGCCAGAATGATAAACGCGCATTATTTAAAAGTATCCTGATAAACAAAAATAAAGATATAAGTAAAAATATTTTTGAAATGCGCAATTTGTTAGAGATGGCACGTTTGCGAGCGAACAATACAATTTGCACTGCAGACAACTCAAAATTACTTGGTGAAAAATTACAGGAATTAACGCAAAATTCACGATAAAAAATATTTACTAAATATTTTTCTTTTTTATATTATTTTCTGCTTGCACGAATCGCATAAATGTTACTAGTATGCCATATCAAACAACACCGATATAGGGAGTCTGTCCGTGATAATAGGGATTGGAATTGATTTGGTTGAATGTGGACGTTTCTTGGATTGGTCTGCATTTAAGAAACAACGTATATTTACCAAAAAAGAATTGGAATATGCAGATAATGATAATGCAAATTCTGAACGTCATCTGGCAAATTTCTGGGCTGCACGCGAAGCGTGTTTAAAGGCACTGGGGACTGGTTTTGGAGACGATATTGCATTTTCAGATGTATCGGTTGTACATAATGATTTAGGCAAACCTGAAATTTTGATTGCAGGTGGCGCTAAGGCTGTTTTAAAAGATTTGGCAGGTGGCGATGCAAAAATACATCTGTCCATTACAGACCAGGACGATTATTGCGCGGCAATGGTTGTGATTGAGTCTAAATAGTTTTCGTGAAGGAGAAGAAAAACACCCAGACCACTGGGTGTTTTTTTTGGACAAATCAGAAAGTGCCCGAACAAATATTTATTTGTATGTACTGTCAACTGTATTCAGCTGTAAAAAAACGCCCCAGATGGGGTGCTTTATAATGGGGCCCCGAATTTGACACAGTTCTACCCGAAAATATACAACAAGTGCTTGATTTAGGTCCATTGTTGAACGAGATATTAGCGGAAATTGAAAAAGCACGTTAGTACTTTACTTCATTTAATATTTTCCAAAATTCTGGGACGTTCTTTGGCACCATACCGTTTAACAACTGAACTGATGCGATTGATCCAAAGGGTGCATAAAAACCATCATCAAAATCATAGTATTTGCGGATACAGTTGTTTATTGCAATATCTAAATCCGCCATTGACATGTGTATCATCAAATCCCATACCTGTTCCAGTATCTCGTCATACTTGTAATCACTAAATCTGTAATTATCCCAGAAATAATACAATATTTGTTCTGCCTGTTGTTCCGTTAAATCCTTGATATGTTCTGGGAAATTAAACCGTGGATGCGCCGCCCGATACATATCCAGTTTTTCCTGATTCACGGCATATGCATTTATAAGTGCAGGGTTAGTTCTTTTATTAGCTGTTTCATATTCAATGATTTTATCAATCCAAGTGTCGATTGGATGCCCCCATGAAGCCACAGGAATCAATAAAGTCAATAAAATCATCATCTTTTTCATGCAAACATTATGACAAATCAGATAATAAAAAATCAATATCTATTTGTACGATTTGTCCAACCATCACCATATTTTCCCCAATCCGGCAGTCTCTGCAAATATTCTAATCTGTTTTCTTTTAAGTCATCCATAAATTTATCGACTTTATTTTCTGGAATATTATTTAGCGCCCCAATTGTATTATTTCCAATATTTCCGTCCACTTTCAAACTTTCACCCATTGAATCATTTAATGTTTCTTGAACCATTTTTCCTACGTTTCTAAAATTACTCATAAGTCCCATATCAAATATCGCCATTGCAATTCTTTCGTTTTTAATTTCTCCTATACGGCGTTCATCATAATAATCCTCCATATATATCTGTTGCACTTGTTCAGGGCTTAAATCTTTTACTGTTTCTGGGAAATTAAAATTTGGGTGGTCAGCATTATATTTATCCAATGTGGGTTGTGTTACACCTATGTTTGTTGGTTGGTCTATTAAATCAGGATCATCAACATATCCGCCCTCGTTTTTCATTCCCTGGCGGACTATTCTAGTTCGTCTTTCATCACTATATAGCTCATCACTATCATCTAATTCTATTTCTTCTATCCAACAACGACAGTTTTTATGATGTGGATTTTTTGGGACTTCTTCCAAATTTTCATATACTTTGTTAGAAAAGCTGCGACATATATCACATGTTTTGTCATCAATTACTGTATGCCACCGCCATGCGGTTCTGACTGTAATATTACGCCCCGTTGCATCTGTACGACTGTTACCATATTTATTTTCAAAGTAATCTTGTACCTGTTTGGCGACCGCTGCATGATTGGGGTTGTTGCTGTTTAAATATGCGTCGCTGCGCATAAGGTTTAGTATATTGTTTGATAATTTGTTCATTTTTAATCCTTTTGGTAATAAAAAACGCCCGCGTGAGCGGGAAATAAAAAAACGGCACAACGCCGTCATTTGTTGTTGTCTATTATACCAGAAAATGCAAATTTTTTCAAGAAAAAACGCCCCGACGGGACGTTTTATAATGGGGCGGATAACCGGACTCGAACCGGCGACATTTGGTACCACAAACCAACGCTCTAACCAACTGAGCTATATCCGCCATACTGTGTGCGCAGAATGCGCGATAATTAAAATTTTTGGTGGAGCTGATCGGACTCGAACCGACGACCCCTTGCATGCCATGCAAGTGCTCTACCAACTGAGCTACAACCCCTTGCGCCGATACATTTTATATTTCTTAATACAAAAAGTCAAATTAAAATACACACAAATCGTGTTTTTATGAAAAAATCCCCAACCAAAGGGATTTTTAGTTATATTAAAATGCCTGCCTGGACAGCCTGGGCCATATCCTTGACATTGTTAACGCCACGACTGCCAATTCCAGAACGCATTTTACCAATGCCGTCCAATAAATGTTGCAGTTTGTTTTCACTGTTGGTCTTGGCATGTTCCAAGTGCGTATTTCTTTGGCGCAAAATACTGTTTTCACGATTTAAATCTTGATTAAGTGCCAGGGCATCTGCCAATGTTTGTTTTAAGCCAGCCAGTTCACGTTGCAGGCGCTGAATTTCAGCATCCTTTTCTTTTATAATTTGCGAATCCTGGGGCGCAGGACTAAATACAGGCTCAAAAATAATTTCTTCATTATTTTGTGGCATTGTGCTCCCTTTGTCTTTTGCAAAGATTTTATCATAATTTGCACAATTTTACCAAAGAATTTTATTTGTATATTTATCCTTGCCAAATATCAAATCAATTTGCTAATCTCTGTCTTGAGACACTAAGGAGTTTATTATGGATTATCAAGTTTTAAAGGCAGAAGTTGAACAAAAAACTGCACAAACACTGGAAGTTTTAAAGGGCGAGTATGCAGGATTGCGTACAGGGCGCGCATCTGTGCATTTATTGGATGCAGTACGCGTGCCAGTATATGGTTCTGAAATGCCAATTAACCAGGTTGCAACCGTTTCAACGCCAGATAACCAAACATTGTCTGTGACGGTGTGGGATATTACAAATGCACCGGCTGTTGAAAAGGCGATTCGTGATTCTGGACTGGGGCTGAACCCAATGACTGCGGGTGGTGTTATTCGTTTAAATATGCCGCCATTGACTGAAGAACGCCGTCGTGAATTGACCAAAGTTGCCGGTAAATACGCCGAAGAAGCAAAAATTTCTATGCGCAATATTCGCCAAGACGCAATGGGTAAAATAAAACGCGCAGTGACTGACAAAGAAATTTCCGAAGACGATCAGCGCAAATACGAAGATGATTTGCAGAAAGTGTTTGATAAACGCGGCACCGAGGTTGATGCCATGGCGAAAGAAAAAGAAGCAGATATTATGTCTGTTTAATCCCAATCAAACAACACAAATCAAATTCAGGATACGATAAATATGTTAAAACTGTTTAAAAAGAAATCAGTCAATACGACGGACAAAACATCCGTGCCGCAACATATCGCTTTTATTTGTGACGGGAACAGACGTTGGGCAGAAATGCGTGGCTTACCACCGTTGATGGGGCATCAGGCCGGGATTGCAAACTTTGAAACCCTGGTCGATTGGTTTTTTGCGCGCGGTGTCACAACAATTACTTTCTTTATATTTTCCAGTGAAAATTGGAACCGTTCCCAGGATGAAGTGGATTTCTTGATGGAACTGTTCTATACAGAACTGAAAAAGAACATGAAGAATGCGTTGGAAAAAAATCTGCGTTATCGCGTGATTGGCTCGCGTGAAAAACTGCCTCAAAAATTGGCGGACATGTGCGATGAATTGGAACAGGCATCTGCTGAAAACACTGGGGGGACAGTTGCATTCGCACTGAACTATGGTGGTCAACAAGAAATTGTTGATGCGGTAAATGCCGCCATCGTTGCGGGTGAACCCGTCACAAAAGAGACATTTGAAACATATCTGGATACCGGCGATCTGTTGCCAATTGATTTGATGGTGCGCACCAGCAACGAAAATAGAATTTCAAACTTTCTGCTGTGGAAATTGGCATACGCAGAATTGTTGTTCTTGCCAGAACATTGGCCAGATTTGGTAAAAAATGAAAAACTGTGGCAACATGTTTTGGATGAATTTTCAAAACGTAATCGTCGCTTTGGTGGTGGTAAAAAGGCAAATTATACAGGTAAAAAATAAAAATTAAGGAAAGGAACAATGTCGAATACAACCAAAAGAATTATTGCAGCAATCGTTATGGGGGTTATTGCAGTTGGTGTTGGCGTGTTGCAACACTGGGGCTACGATGCCGTTAAATGGACCGGCGTGGCAATTGTTATTGCAATGATTGCAGAATATTTGTTGTGCCTGCGTCGCGCAGATCGCGCAACCGTTCGGGGTGGCAAATGGGTGTTTGGCGGATTCTTGGCATGGTTATTCGTGATGCTGGCTGCGATTTGGGCGGTTGGGACACGACCATGGATTGTATTGCTGTTGTTACTGATTATATGCAGTGCCGATATTGGCGCATGGTTCTTTGGACGACGAATTGGTGGCGACAAAATGTGGGAACGCATGTCAGCTGGTAAAACATGGTCGGGTCAAATCGCAGGGATTCTGTGCGGTACATTTGCAGGCGTGATGTATGGTTTGTTGGGCGCAGATATATTTATGCCACAACTGATGTGGATTGGTATCAGTGTATCGTTAATGTCACAGTATGGTGATATTACCGCCAGTTGGATTAAACGCAAACTGGGCATCAAAGACTTTGGCACAATTTTGCCGGGGCATGGTGGAATACTGGACAGATTTGATGGTTGGATTTATGCGTTGCCGATTGTTTGGCTGGTGATGTTGTAAGATTTTTTTTATAAAGGAAAGGCAAAGGTATGCAGATTTTGTTGACTATTGTTGCATTATTGGTTGTTCTGGGGATTGTTGTGTTTGTGCATGAACTGGGGCATTTTTTGGCGGCACGATGGGCCGGAGTTCGTGTTGATACTTTTTCCATTGGGTTTGGACCTGCGATTGTAAAGTGGCACGATAAACGCGGTACATTGTGGAAAATCGCATGTCTGCCGTTGGGAGGATATGTTTCTATCTATGGCCAAGAAGATATGTTCAATCGCAAAAAGTATGCAGAACTGTCTGCGGAAAAGAAAAAAGGGCATTATTTATCTGCACCTGCGTGGAAACAGTTTATTATTATTGGTGCGGGCGTATTTATGAACTTTATTCTGGCGTGGGCAATTTATACATCATTGTTTATGTTCCAGCCGCGTTTGGTCGCCAATTCCCAATTACCTGTTATCGGCCAGGTTATTCAAGAATCGGTCGCGTTCAAGGCCGGTGTTAAACCAGGTGACACAATCGTTCGTATTGATGATGAAAAAATCACAAACTGGGGCGAAGTTATTTTGGCCAAAGAATTAGCATCAAATCGCGATGCAGATGTAATAATTGTTCGCGAAGATAAACTGGTAAATGTAAAACTGAGTCCTGCGGAACGGTGGGGAATGGTTGCCGATGGCAGTAAAAAGGCCGACCCAGAACGCCAGGGGCTGTTCCGTGCAATGTATTCAGGTGCACGCAAGACATATTATGAATCAAAAACATTGTTGGTTGTGCTGAAACAAATTGTGACGGGTGAACGCTCGTCAAAACAGTTGGGTTCATTTATCACAATTGCAGAATATTCAGGCGCAGCAATGGCAGCGGGGTTCTTTACACTGCTTAGTTTAATCGCATTGTTGTCAGTTAATTTAGGAATATTGAATTTATTACCGTTGCCAGTGTTAGATGGTGGATATTTGTTGATTCTGATAATAGAAGGTATCACACGCCGTAAATTGCAAGGTCGTGCAATGGAGGTTGCGATTATGGTTGGATGGCTGTTTATATTTGGGCTGTTTATACTGACCATGTGGAATGATTTGGCGCGCGTATTTGGTTTATAATTGGATAAGGTTAATATGAAAAAAGTTTCATTATTTGCATGTTTGTTTGCAACAACCCCCCTGCCCGTGATGGCGGCGGTGGTTTCGCGTATTGATGTGGATGGAAATCAGCGTATGGATGCTGAATCAATTCGCATATTGTCTGATGTGAAAATTGGCGACAATGTCGGCGAAGTACGCAGTAATGAAATTGCAAAAAAGTTGGAACAAAGTGGGTATTTTTCAAAAATCAGCGTTCGTATGTCGGGCAACACACTGAAAATCAATGTGACCGAGGCACCAATTGTAAACATGGTGACAATTGAAGGCAACGACGAAGTTTCAACTGATGATTTGAAAAAAGAAATAAAAACCAAAGAACGCACATCATTTGATGCGTCTGTTATTGGGGCGGATGTGCAGCGCATGCTGACCATATACCAGCGCAAGGGGTTCTTTGGTACAAAAATTGAGCCACAAAAAATTGAATTGGATGATAATCGTGTAAATGTTGTCTATGAAATTACCGAAGGGCATCCAACATGGATAAGCGATATTAAATTTGAAGGCAATAAAAAGTTCAGTGACCGGACACTGCGTGGGGAAATTTTGTCCCAGGAACATGCCTGGTGGCGTTTTATGTCACAGTTTGACACATTTGACGAAGACCGTATTCAATACGACGGTCAAATGTTGCGCCAGTTTTATTTGCGCAATGGCTATGTTGATTTTCAGGTAAAAAATACCGCCGGCACATTTACGCCAGACCGCGAATACTATTCGGTTGTATTTACCGTGGACGAAGGCAACAAATACGATTTTGGCAAACTGACCGTCGAGAATCCATTCCCAGATGTACCAACAGATGTGTTAGAAGACGCGATTGTTATGCGTGATGGGGACACATATAATGTGGACTTGGTCGAAGAAACTATGTCTGCCCTGCGCAGTGCGGTTGCAGAATACGGATACGCATTTATAAATGTTGAACCTGTTCCAACAAAAAATGACGATGATAAAACAATTGATTTGGTATTCAAAATTCAGAAAACAAATCGTATCTATCTGAATACTATTAATATATTGGGCAATGTTCGCACATTTGACAGTGTGATTGAACAATTAATACCAATGCGCGCAGGTGACCCTTTTTCTTTACAGACCATCGAAGAAGGCCGTCAGAAATTAATGCGTACGCGTTATTTTAAAGATGTTCAAATGGTTCCAACACGCGTTGCAGAAACTAATATGATGAACCTGGATATCAAGGTAGAAGAACAACCAACAGGCGAACTGTCGGGCGGGTTTGGTTGGTCAAACATCAATGGGTTTATGATTGATGCCGGAATTACGGAAAATAACTTTATGGGACGTGGCCAGGTTGTGCAATTGCGTGGTTCAATCGCGGAATATCAAAAACAGGCCTTGTTTAGTTTTACAGAACCATATTTGTTTGGTCGCCAATTGTCGGGTGGTGTTGATGTGTCGTATACAATGTACGACTATTCTTCGCTGGGCAGTTTTGGATATGACCGCGACAGTTTAATGATTGCAGGTCGCATGGGATGGCGATTGACAGACCATTGGACACAGAATGTTAGATTGTCGGCGTCATTTGACCAGAACTATGATATTCAGGTGGATTCAGGCTGGCAAAAGGCGAACCTGTACACATTGGGAACATATTTTAGATATCATAATCTGGATACTAATTTCCAACAGAATACGCATACCGGTGTGGTTGCAAATCTGGGGATTGCGTATACAGGATTTGGTGGTACAGAAACATTTATGCGATACAGCGCGGATATTATCGGAATGGTTAATTTCTGGGATGACAGGTGGCAGTTGCGTTCATCGCTGGATTTCGGGTATATCCAGCCACTGGATGGGGATTATGTATCGCGTGTTTACCGATATTTCCTGGGCGGGGAAACGTTGCGCGGATTTGATGTGGCGGGTGTTGGGTCACGCAACTGGCTGTATAAGACGTATGCTTTGGGGGGATTGTGGAAGCTGAACGGTTCAACACAATTAAATTTCCCAATATTTATCCCAGATGAATATCAGATTAAGGGATTTGTATTTATGGACTATGGCGTGTTGGGTAAGCCACCGGCCCAGGAAGATTATTATCCAGCAAATATGCATGAAGAAAAATACAGAAATGATATCGATGACAATATCAGAACATCTGCAGGGGTTGGCATTTATTGGAATACGCCAATGGGGCCAATGAATTTCAGTTGGGGTTGGCCGTTGAAAATGAATGACTATGACCGTGAACAAAGATTCTTGCTGTCGTTTGAGACCCAGTTTTAACCTTGACGGGGGTAATGGAAATTTTTTATAATTAATCAAAGCGGAAGGAGTATGTAGATGAAAAAAGTATTCTTAGGTTTATTCGTTGCGTTATGTTTAGCAGGCTGTGGCCAGGTTTATGACCGCGAACCGGTTGGTGTTGGCTTTGATAACAATGAATTGAAATTAAGCCCATGCGCATGCATCATGGTATATCAGGCATAATAAAATCCAGGATTGGAGGGATTTTAATTGGACTATCCAGACGGATTTGAAGTACCAGCATTCCCAGCGGGAAAACGGATTGTCGTTTCCCGGTTTGTGTCTGTGGCGATTATGGTGGTATTTTTGTTGATTATGTTCGTATGTGGAATGATACTGTGGACACAACGGTCGGTGACGGTTCACCCGTTCTTGGTTTCTGTAAATAATTTGACGGGGCAATGGGAAATCGTTGGGCATCAACATGATGAAATCAAAGAAGTTTCTGCAACGCGCACATTACAGGAATCTGTTATTGCAAAGTTTATGCGAAATTGGTTCCTGGTCACGACCGAAGAGGTAAATTCAGCGTTATGGCAATCGTGTGATCGAGTGACGGAATGTAACCCAAAAAATAAAACAGGTATTGATACGGGTAAGTGCGCAATTTACTGTATTGCAAGCGATGAAATATTTAACAGATTTATTCAAGATGTTGTACCAAACTATCAGATTTCAGTGACGGCAGGTGAAATGTTGGGACTGCGTATGAATTCATTGCAGATTATGCCGATTGGTACAATTGGCGAAAATGGCGGAATGTGGCAAATTCGTGCAGTCGTGGAATCTAGTATTGCACGGCCGATTAATATTTTGGCATATGCACAAATTGGGCGAAATCCGGATTTATATCCGCAGACTTTGGGATATTATGTGGCAGACTTTAATGCATATAAGATGAATTGATGAAAAAGTTGATAATGTTTTTGGCTGGATTAATATTGGTCGCACTGATGTTCGGGGCGTTGCTTTTGTCGGGTGCGATTTATGATACCGGCAACAAAGTAACGGTTGACACTTTCTTTTTTCAACCCAACAATTTATTTTATCAGCGCCCTGGCGATTTGAAATCAATTAATGATTTAAGTGCAGATCAATTGCGCAATATGTTGTTGAATAAATATATTACAGAATATTTCTATGTGACACCGGATGTGGAAGAACTGACCAACCGAATGGAAGGGAAAACAGCCCTGAGAAAAATGTCGGCAAGAAAAGTATTTACATATTGGTTTGAAAATGTTGCACCAGAGATTGAGGAAATGACAAATCAGCGCATGTTGCGCACGGCATCACTGGTTAGTGTGACACCCGTGCCGGGCAGTGATAAATACTGGCGTGTGGAATATGAATTAAAAACATGGGAAAAGCCAAACAATCTGGCGTTGAGTCCGGTGGTCAGACGTGGCGTGTTGAATATGGAAATTGTTTTCAGACAAAAATTAAAAGAAGAAATTAATGGCCGACCAATTGAATACTATCTGGAATCAGGACAGGATCCAGTGGCGGTGTTCGGATTTGGTATTCAAGACATAACTATACAGGAAGAGTAATTGTGTTAAGAAAACTGATATTTTTTTGTATGTGTTTAATTATTGTAAATGTGACAGTTTGCAGCGCAGCAGACTTTAATGATTTTGCAATTGTTGATAGCGAAACACCAGATGTCATGGTCGAAGATGTTGAACTGAATGCAGATGCGGAACCGGTAGCAGTATCTGGGTTTGATTTGGCTGGTGTTATGCTGGGGATGTCATATGATGATGTACATCATTTGTTCTATAAAAATGGTGGGCTGTATACCCCGCGTGAAAAAAACAGCGTAATTTACACAATGCACCAAGATTGGAAATATAATCTGGACTATGAATGCAGACAACAGGGTATTGTTATTCCGCACGAATTGCTAAATTGTGTTAACAGCTTGGCAAAAAGCCGTGGGTTGATGTATGCATCTGAAATGCATCTGGAACGCGAAAACACAGGGGAAACATTGGTTGTGTATTTTACCAGCAATGCAACAGATAATCGTGTATGGCGTGTTGTTTATAACAACGATGTTAATGAACAAGAAGGCGCAGGTGATAAATTTGCCAAACAACGTGAAAATAAAATATTAGTGTTTTGGCAAAATGTTTTGGATAAATATGGCGCGCCAAATTCTGGGACAGACCGCTGGATTTCCAGCACAAATTCATACGACCCAATGCTGATTGCGTATTATGGCGCGCTGGATTTGGTTGATAATGGACGCAATGCCAGTGACCAGGTACAGAATATTCAATCTGCGCGCGAAAACTTTAAGGCAAAGCCATATGCGTTCTGATACTTCTTATACGCGTGGCCTGTTTGCAGAATTTCTGGCGCGGATGTATTTGCGCCTGCATGGATATAAAATCATTAAAACACGATATATTACGGGTCGGCATACAAACCGCGCGGAAATTGACATTATTGCAAAACGCCGTAATGTTATAGTGTTTATTGAGGTTAAAAACAGAAAAAGTATAGAATTGGCATGTGATGCAATTACCCCGCGCCAGGTGGCGCGCCTGCGACGGGCGGCAGAAACATTTATTGCGCAAACCAATTGGCGGGGCGATGCGCGATTTGATGTTATTGCAGTATGTGGGCGAAAAATTCACCAGATAAAAAACGCTATATAAATATTGAAATATTGATTTTATTCCTGTATAATTTTTTATGTTGAATAACCCAAAAAGGAGAAAACATGAAAAAAATTATGTTGGCTTTGTTTGCTGTTTTGACATTAGCAGCATGTACTGGTTCTTATAAATCTGGAAATTGTGAATACGATTTCTTGTTGCACAAAGATATTTCTGTTTCAAAAATCATCGGCAATATGACAGGTGGTTGCTAAGCAAAAAAATCCGACAATTGTCGGATTTTTTGTTTACTTTTAAAAATAAATTGATATTATTTATATGTGGTATGAATTCCACAAAATAAAACTTTCCATAAAATAAAAAACTTTGCGCGCAATAATGTGTTTATAGCGTGGTTGTTGCGTGCGTGTAACCAGCAAAGAGGTAAAATATGTCAGACAAAATATTTTCAGCATTGCAATTTGCAATGAATGCGCACAGTGGCCAGTACAGAAAATCAACAAAAATTCCATATATTGTGCATCCAATTGAAGTTATGCAACATCTAATTAGGCATAATGCCAGCGAGAATGCAATTGTGGCAGGAATTTTACACGATACATTGGAAGATACAAAGACAAAAGAACAAGAATTGTGTCAGACATTTGGGAACCGTGTTACAAATTTAGTAGTTGGTGCATCTGAACCCGACAAAAGCCTGACCTGGGAAGAACGAAAGCGACACACAATGAACACATTAAACGCATCAAATGATATTGATCTATTAATGGTTGTTTGCGCAGATAAACTGAGTAATATTTCCAGCATTGCATCTGATCTGAAAAATTTGGGCGATGCCACATGGGCATGTTTTAATCGGGGGCGCGAACAACAAAAATGGTACTATTGTAGTTTGGCGGAAATTTTTGCCAAACATAAAAACAAATCAAAAATTTTTGAGGAATACCTGCTTAAAATCAGCCATGTTTTCGGCAAATAAAATATCCCATGCAGAATTAATTTGCATGGGATACGGTTAATTAAAATCGTGCGATTTTAATGTCCCACTGTGCTGCTTGCCGCGTCAACTATGCGTTGTGCAAACATCTGCTTTTCCGCAGCGTTTAATCCGGCATCCTGTTCCAACTGCATCAGTTGTTCTAATGCCTCGTGCCAGGCAGCTTTGTTTTCTTGCTTTTTCGCGCGCTGTTCTTTCTGTCTAACCGTTTCTATCATTTGCGACAGATTTTGTATTTGTGCGGTGCCTGCTTCAAACTGCGTGCGTTTGTTCTTTTTTTTCTTCTTTTTGTCACCCTGGGGAGGTGTGTCACCCGTGCCGGAATCCGTCCCAGAATCAGTTCCGGGTGCGGCCCCCTGGTCCTGGGGCGCGTTGGATGCAGGTGCTGTGTCACCCGTGTCTGCGTCCGTTCCAGAATCAGTTCCGGTTGTGGCACCCTGGTCCTGGGGCGCGTTGGATGCAGGTGGCGTGTCACCCGTACCTGCGTCCGTTCCTGATCCAGTTCCAGGTGTCGCCCCCTGGTCCTGGGGCGCGTTGGATGCGCCACCGTTATTCTGTTCAGGCGCCACTGGTGTTCTTTTAAACCGCGTTTTCTTGGTTATTGTTTCGGTATGTTCGGTTTTGTTTTCGTCCTGAACGTACTGGAAGTACAATTTATAGCGTCCTTTGTCCTTGATTGAAACACCATCCATCATGATATCTATATGGATTCCGTTATCGGTTGCGCGTGAAGAGACCTGGGCTTCTTTGATTTCGCCACTGAATGTTTTATAGACAACCTTGTAGTATCCTTTGCCTTGATTTATATTATATGGCACGGTCATTTTGATGTGCATGCTGTCTTCATTTACATCTGATACAACCTGGACATTTTTCATTTGACCGTCAACCTTGACATTGACGACTTTGTGTTTATCAGGGTCGTTTTTATCCATGTTTAATTTGGCATCTAATTCCAAGTCATAGTCTGGAATTCTGGTTTTTTTACGTTTCTTTTTCTTGTCGTCATCGTCAGGATCAACTGGATCAACTGGGTCAATTGGATCAATTGGCCCTGGGGTTGGCTCATCTTCCTGATACGGGTCAATCTGTGGCAAATGCCGGAATTCCCGTCGTGGTTTTTCTTCTATTCTGTCGGCCAATGCACCGGCGCGTTCACGCAGACGCGTCACATAGTTATCAGGCACAACACGCGGTTCATATATACCAAATGTGCCAATTCCCGCAGGGAATGCCAATTCATTTGGTGTAAATATCGTTTCTGTTCCAGGCACCAACACTGTTTCTGTTCCATATACCGTGACCGGCGTTGTTATGGTCACATCGTTATATATTGGCGTACTGTGCTCGGCATATGTTGTGTACAGTTCATTACCCTGGACCAAGACACCATTTGCATCGTACATTGCGTTTGATGGCAATTGGAAATCAACCGGTGCACCTGGGACATATCCAACCTGATTTATCGCAGAGATATGTGGATTAAAGTGTTCGAATGCCGCCAGACTTTCGGGGGTCAGATTTATTTCTGTGCCATTAATGGAATTGCGCAATGCTGACAGATTTTCTGGTGACATGCCAATTGAATCAAAATATCCCGGCCCCAGGTTGTGATCTGTTGCATCATGGAACGCCAACAGATAACGCACCGCATCATCATGCGACAACCCTGCATCCATCAGCCCATCAATTCTGGCATCATAGGAAGCCTGGGTTTCCCAGTTATGTTCCAGCATTAATCTTTCATTGCTGTCAATTACGCCGTCGGCATACTGACGCACGGTTGATGTTTCGTATTCTGTATGCTGTGTTGTTCTGGTTTCTTCGTGCGATGTCTGAACCGTTTCACCATGCTTGAACAATGTGGAATCTGTATTATTGTTGACATAATTTACCAGCCCATTCATCGCTGCATTTCCGGCCCATGCGCCCAGGATACCAGATGCACCAACACCAATCGCACCAGCCAAGGCCTGGCCACGAGTATAACCTGCGTTTATCGCATCTTTGTAGACCATTGCGGCACTGGATCCAGTACCTGCGGCAACTGCCCCCAGGCCAAATCCCATTGCCAGTTCTGGGTTACCAGTCGCCAAGCTGATCGTTGCTGCAACCCCCAGCCCTGTGGCAACTGCAGGTCCCCAATTTCGTTTATCCTTGAGGAAATCTTTTAGGCCATGTGGTTTACCCGCTTTCTTTTGTTCTTTGCGCCACTTAAAGCCCTGGTATATCATATTACCGACACCAATGGTCGTACCAACAGCGGCCCCCGCCCAGGCAATGCCGGTGGCCTTGCCAATAAATGTTAAACCAGCAGAAACCGCGGCAGCCATTCCAAAATTCTTGGCCATGCGTTTAAAGAAACCAACTTTCTTTTTACGACCTTCGGCACCTTCTTTCTCGGTGCGTGTACTGGCCAATTTGTCAATATCCTGAACCGCTTCAAATGGCATATAGACAACATCTTTGTCTGTGCCAACCTTTTGTCCCAGCCGTGTTGCAAAGCCGGCCGCATTGTTTACATGTGCGTCCAGTGCCGCCTGATACCCCTTATCCGAAATACTGCCACCGTTGGTTTTAATATCGTCCCACAATTGCTGAACATATGCTTCGTCTTGCATGCGGTTTGGTGCCTGGGCAATACCTTGGGCAACTTCGTCTGGAATGCTGATTTCTGAAAATGTCCATGGGACTTCTTCGTTCAGCATATCAGACAGATTCATGTCCTCTACTTTTTTGCCCAAATCGGCAACATTTTCCATAACAACATCATTGCGCGACAGGTTTAAAACCTGGGCCAGGCGACCATTTGGATCTAATTTACATCCATCACGATATTCCAAAGATGGCTGATTATTTTCATCCAAAAACTGAGGTATCGGGTTGCCATTTTCGTCTTTGAAATGATATTTCGCGGCAACCGCCAGGGTTTCAGGAGTCACCTCTAATCCCGCCAAACGCGTTTTCAGGTCAATCCAGCGCTGTTTTAATTCTTCGGCATTATCGGGATTTAATTGTGTCAAATGATATAATTCATCATATTCTTTGATTGCGGCAGACAGCTTTTCACGACTGTCGGTAATTTTATCATTTATGCGTTTATTGTATTCTTGAGTCGCCTGATTCTGATTTGGAGACACCGCCAGGTCAGGTTGGCGCACATCAAACATCTTAACATAGCCATCATGCACATCCATCAAATTCGAAGGATTAACATACCAGTAGTTCATTTGACTGCTAAAATTTTCAATCAAAAAATCAATACGCGTGGCTAATGTTGCAAAGCGTTGATTCAGAGTTGCCTTGGTCTGTTCATCTGTCGCACCAGCAATCGCGGTACGGGTTGCCGCATATGCATCAGCCAACACTGATGGAGGAACAGATTCAAACAAAGACATATCAGACAGGGTCGCATCCACAAAACGCGCAGCATATTCCGTCTTTTGTTCATTAGTTAATTTTACCCGGTCTATTTCAGTGGCAACCTGGGATGGGGTCATATTGTTCACATCCAGATTTGCACCAACCAGCCCCATTGCCTGGTATACCCCCAGGGTTATAACATCAAACTTCATCTGATTTGCATCAGAATTTAATGAATAAATACGGTTTGTTGTTGCGCGCCCCCTTTCCTGCGCTTCTTTGGTGGCAATAATGCCTTCAAATTTAGCGGCGGCTTGTTCGGCAATTTTGCTGTTGAATGTCGTTTTACCATCGGCACCCTGGGTCACACCAAACGTCATCAGAAAATCTGCAAAGGCCGTTAGCGCATTATCATCTAACTCTAAATTTCCGTTAACAAAATTAGCCATTATATCGTTGGCGGTATCTATGACAACCGAACGATTTGCATCTGTCGCCTGTTGCAATGCGTTAATAACATCACGCAATTCATTTTCTAGTAATTTCTCGGCCATTCCCCGTATCCTTTTTTCCTTTGTTGCGTATAATTCTATCATAGTTTTATCAAATAACAAAACTAAACAGGTGATTTTTCAATGATTTTATTTACTTTTTTTGATTATGTTTTATACTATACAAATGTACTTTATTATGGAAAAACGCATGAAACCAACCATTTGCGCAATTGCTGCGGTGGGGCCGCAAAATGCTATCGGCATAGATGACCGTATACCATGGCACAGCAAGGCAGATTTTTATCATTTCAAAAAAACAACCTTGGGACATCCATGTATTTTTGGGCGTAAAACCTATCAAGGATTACCTAAGCGCCCCCTGCCCGACCGATTAAATATCATATGCAGCACCCAACACAATAACATCTGGGGACAAGATGGCGTATTTCTGGCGTCCAGTATAGAATCGGCAATAGAACAATCGCAAGACCTTGACCAAATCTTCATCTGTGGTGGCGCGGCGATATATGAATATGTACTGAACCATGATTTAATAGATGTTTTTTACCTGACAAAAATTTTCAGCCCCGTGCTGGCGAACCAGATTAAAGAAAACCCTGGCAGGTATACATATTTTCCAAAGGATTTGGATACATTTTTTTCACCCGACAAATGGCACCCCCAACAAATCATATACCCATGCGATATTTTACCAATCGAAAAATCGCCAATTCAAGCAACTTTCTATAAATTCATAAGAACCAGATAACAATATAAATATAGATTTTTATGGTGCTTTCTAGTATATTTAAAACATCAATTAAGGAAGAATTATCATGACACAACAAGAGCAATTAAATCTGTTAAAAAAAATAACGGGCGCAGAATTTGGCTTTGTGTCAGCCAAAAACAGTCCATGGGGTGTAAAGTACTATGAACACAAATGCGCCACCGAAGAAGAATATCAAAAAATCGCAGGCAGGTTAAACGAATATGATAACATTGTCTACACCTGCCCCAGCGACGAAAATGAAAAGCCTGCTATCATAATACTGGAAGACGAATTATCATACAATCGTGTAAATTCAATACGCGCTCATGGTCAAACATTGGATTCATTTAAACTGCCGGGTAAAATTAATGGAAACGACATTTTTCTGGAAGCATTAAAAACAAACGACGGAAAATCCGCCCCAATTGTTGACTATCACCAACGCGCAGTTGCTGTTGTTAACATAAACGGCAAAAGATTACCATTCTATGTGTCTTCCGGCCTGTCTGGGAAAGAGCAGGAATATGGTATCCCATCGGGGAAATGGTACCCTTTGCAGGGGATATCTGAGTCAGGGTGGCTGAATAAAATGAAAGATATGATGCATAATCCATACCCTGAATTGGACGAAGTATGCAATTTACTGAATCAAAAATTTCCGGCCACTGAAATAAAAAAAATGGCGATGGAACGCTCTTTGCCAATCGCAGATTTCACGGCCTTGCGCACGGCGGCAAATGACAGCTTCCCAGAAGGCACGCCGTTTAATGAACACGGCCACTATCAACATACAAGAAACAACCGTATTTACCTGCCTAAGGTTATACGCACATGGCGCAACAAGGAAACAAATATCCTGGATACAAGTAATGATTTCCTGGCCAACCCTAATAAGAAAATCATTGAAGATTTGCAAAAAAAGGATCTGTCGGTTGAAATATCATTAGAAGGAAATGATGTATGGTTTTCACCAATAGGACACGACGCCCCAAAATCCCAAGACGAAATCGAATACGAATTGAATAAACACGGCATTAGGATTTGGCAAACAATTACACAAAAAGACCGCCCAGGCTTTGGAACACCTGTTGAAGATGTCGTTCGACAAATAAAAGAGTATGAACAAAGAAAAAGAACGCAACAACATTCACAACAGCTGGCGCAGCAGGCACAACAACACAAAAAAGACATACCACCACAAAAAATAGATTTAACAGAAAAATTCCACAACGGCGCACAAAAACTGGAACAAAAAGCGAACATTTGGTTTAAACGGATACTGAACAAATTATCTAATAATACAAATGATTAGATATTATAAATAAAAACCGCCCTTTGACAGGACGGTGTAAAATGTGGCTCGGCGCAGATTGTTCATACTGGCATGAAAACCCAACAGAATTCGAATGTCTTGGGCATAATTTGTGAGATTTTTCTGAAGGGGCAACCTTTTATATCATGAGCAGAGCTTATCTTATAATCGTATGCTTGAACCACTGTTCTTGGAAGGCGGTTTTTTGTTCGATATATTCGTTTGTTGGATTGTGGCCATCAGGTACAACAATCAGTTTATCATCATTATCATTAGTGCGATGAATAATAGCAACGCATTTGCCGGTAAAGTTTGCCAATGGTGTATCAATCCCCAACACGTATGCGTCAAGTTCTTCACCATCCCCTGATATGGTATTTGGTATAAAACCGTAGTTTACTTCGTATGTAAAGCCATGCTTTGGATGTTTGCTGCCCAACGGCCGGTCCATTTTTACATTAACCATTTTGCCAAGAAAATCTCGTGCATTTACTGTTTTAGAATTAATGGACATAGCAAATCCTTTTGTTATGCAGAAGCTGATATAAGTCAACTATACTCAAGCAAACTTTTATTGTCAAAATAAGTTTTTACAAACGGGTAAGGTATGTTTCTAGCTTTAAAAAATCTAGATTGATTTGTGGGGATTTATTCATTAAAGTTTATTGAGACATAAAATAAGGAGTGCCTATGAAAAAAATTGTTATTTTATCAATTCTGTTTACTTTATCAGCATGTGGAACAATCGGTATAGGCAGCAACCATGAAACCCGTCTGTATAATAACTCTAAAAATACAATTACAGTATCGGCAGACAGTGGTGTATATAAGATAAAGCCGGAACAAGATATGGTTATCTATTCTAACAACGATTTGACGATTAAATCATCTAATTCTGCATGTAATGAAAAGACAGTTATGCGTGAATTAAACACGCCTGCGGTTATCTTGGACGTATTCCCAATTGGTTGGATGGTGGGTATATTGCCGGTATTTGTGGACGCTATATCTAATAACATGTACAGAATGCCAAAGACATACTCGTACTCGTGCACAGAATAACAGAAAGGAGAAAAAAATGAGCAAAACTTGGACTTTTGTTTTAGGTATAGCAACAGGCATTGCATTGTCAGGCTTGTTTGTTGCAGGTACTGCCCCTACAGATTCTTCAGTTGTTACTATGCTAGACGAACCGGGCGATTGCTTAACAACTTCAAGTCTTACTGTTTTTCAGGTATTGGCGCCAAACATGGCACTGGCGGCAATAGATTCTTCTTTTGATTCGTTGCTTTTTTTGGTAACAAATGATGACGGGCAAATCTATTACGATGCACAAGTAATTAAAGTGCCAAACAAAAAATGTTTTAGACAGATAGGGACTTATAAATACAAAACAAAATCTCAAAACATGAGAACCGTGCCAATTGTGAAAATAAACTAAACGATTCCCGCCCACTCGGGCGGTGTTTTTATTCCTTATGAATTATACATTGGGCCATGATAGAGCCTTTTATTGAATAAGTATATTTAGGCCAAACTAAGAAAAAGATTAAAAATCTAGCCTCTTTTATTATGCAGTTCGGTACGGTCTAAAAAATAGTATGTTTTACAACCAACATTATCGAACTCTGAAAAAGCTTGGAAATCCAAAGAAAAACCGCCCTTTGACAGGACGGTGTAAAATGTGGCTCGGTGCAGATTGTTCATACCAGCACGAAAACCCAACAGAATTTACAGCTTTAGCTAGAGTTTGTGAGATATTTTTAAAAGATTGCTCAAATGCACCATGCGGTGTAAACAATAGGATTGCGAATTAAAAATATCGTGCTAAGATTCCTAAAAAGGAAGGGCCTGTGTTCAAGATATCAAAATCAGATTATGTATTAGGGGTAAAATGTCCAAACGCAATATGGTTCAAGAAATTGCGCAAGGATATCCAGACTGAAATGAACATGGCAATCCTGGAACGTGGACACGAAATCGGAAGATTGGCCATAGACAAGTTCCCAGGTGGCAGATATATCACAGCTAAACCATGGGAATATGAGGCAGCATGGCGCACACAAGATGCCATTAAAGCCGGCGACCCATATATCTACGAGGCAACATTGTCCACCAAGACAGGCGAATACTGTGCGGTGGACATTCTTCGTAATAACAATGACGGCACATGGGATATCATAGAGGTAAAATCAACTTCCCACCCACACGAATATCACTACCTTGATGCATCTTTCCAGAAATACGTTTTTACACAATGTGGGGTCAAAATCCGTGATTGCTTTATCATGACCCTGAACCCAGAATACGTCAGACATGGTGCGCTGGATATTCAAGAACTGTTTGTGCTGCATAACGTAAATGAAGAGCTGCAGCCAATGGAACAAGTCGCAGCAGATGTGGCACGCATTCGTGCGGTGCTGGACGGACCCGAACTTGGGATCGCAATATCCAAGGGCAAGTGCAACAAGTTCTATGATTGTCCTTACAAACACCATTGCTGGCGGAATATACCGGACTATTCAGTATTCAATGCATTTAAGGGTGCGCTGGCAGACGAAATGTACGCAGCCTATGGGGCCGACCTGGCCAACATACCGGAACAGGAACGTATCAAGCAAATGCACCCAGGCGACATAGAAGCATACCTGACCGGAACCGAAGTTGTCAATCCGGATATTCTGCACAACTTTACAGACCAATTGCAGTGGCCATTATATTTCCTGGACTACGAGTCCATCATGCCAGCGGTACCGATGTTTGATAACTCAAAGCCGTATCAGCAGATTTGTTTTCAGTTTTCACTGCATGTGCAGCAAACCCCAGGGGGTGAACTGGAACACTATGAATACCTGCACAATGAATCCGGCACAGACCCAAGACCTGGTTTGATAAAGCAACTGATAGAAACCATCGGGACCTCCGGATCGGTAATTGTCTATAACCAGCCATTTGAACAAGGCAGAAATACTGAAATGGCCCGTGACTTTCCAGAATACGCAGACCAATTGCTGGCGATAAATGACCGCATGCTGGACTTGCTGACCCCATTCCGTGAACGTGGCCTTTATCGTCCATGCCAGAACGGCAGCGCATCAATTAAACAGACACTGCCAGCTTTTGTGCCAGAAATGTCATACGAGAATCTGGGAATCCACAACGGAACCGAGGCAAGTGATCAGTTCATGAACTTTATGATTGGCAAACAAACACCAGCACAAACCGCTGAAATGATGCAGAATCTGTATGAATACTGTGGCCAAGACACCATCGCAATGGTTCGATTGCTAGAGGTTGTGCAAAGAAATTTGCAAGGTGTAACACCCGAAAAAGAAAAGTTATTTTTATCTGCACAACGGTATTTGGACAAGTGGCTTGAAACAGAGGAAGTCGATTATTGTTTAATAATTGAAGAAATGGAGTGTTGCGAAGAAGCTCCTATGGAACCAGATCTGCTAGAAAAACTGGAACCAACGTTTTCTCAGAAATTATTTGAATTGATAAAGAAACAAGGAATATCAGAAACAGATTGCTATAAGAATGCAAATCTTGACCGCAGACTGTTCTCAAAGATACGCAGTGATGACGAATATCAGCCAAAGAAGAATACTGTTTTTGCACTGATATTTGGTCTGAAACTCAATCTGGCCGATGCCCGGGACCTGTTGGACGCAGCAGGATATTCAATCTCTCATAGCCTGAAAATGGATGTGTTGGTTGAGTTTCTGATTAAAAAGAAAATATACGACATAATCACTGTTAACGAAGTGCTGTATAAATACGGTTGTCCGTTGTTGGGAGGCAATTAAATTGTCGCCTGCCAAGCGACCATAATGGGAAAAAACTGGTGTAGACTTGTCTTATCTAAAACCAAACAAAAGGATAAGACATGAAACCAAAACCAGAAATAGAAACAAGGAAACTGACTGAAATTGTGTTCATATTAGATAGATCCGGTTCAATGGAAGTTCTGACTCAAGATACAATCGGTGGCTTTAATTCAATGATAGAGAAACAAAAGGATAAGAAAGTAAACACACTTGTTTCAACGGTTTTATTTGATAATGAGGCAGTAGTTCTGCACGACAGAGTAAAGATTGCTGATATTCCAGCAATGACAAGTAAAGAATACTGGGCCAGAGGAACAACCGCATTATACGATGCCATTGGATCATCGATAAAGCACATCAGCAACATACACAAATATGCCAGAGAAGAAGATGTGCCAACCAAGACAATGTTTGTAATAACAACAGACGGTTTTGAAAATGCAAGTAAGATCTATACCAGAGATAAGGTTAAGAAGATGATCGAAGAGCATAAAGAAAATCATAGCTGGGAATTTATATTCTTGGGTGCAGACATAGATGCCATTGGTGCAGCAAGAGAAATAGGAATTGATGAGGACCATGCAGTTGAATACAAGAAAGATTCACAAGGAACGAAAATTCTGTATCAAACAGTATCAGAGTGCTGTTGCTGTGAAGAGTTGCCAAAGAATTGGAAACAGAGCCTGGAGGCAGATCTAGAAAGGCGCAAGGATAAATAAGGGGTAAAAAGGATGAAACACAATATGATTTATATTCTGTTGTGTCTTATACCGACACTTGCGATGGCCTGTGCCCAGGACGACGTATGGCAGACCCCAGAAATGTGGTTGAAATCAGACCTGACAGGGCTGGACGAACTGGAATTGATGTGGACACAGATTCAGCAGGAACTTAAAACCAAAGGCACCGCACATGGAAACGATTGATGCGCAGGAACGGAAACTGCACGCCGCCCAGCGGGGTGTGCCGGGGACGAAATACCAAACGGGCCTGGTCATTGACCTGAACGGACCGGCGGGCAATATCTTCTATCTTATGGGTGTGTGCAATCGCCTGGTGCGTGAACTGGGATTGTCAGCACAGCTAAAACGCGAATATGAAACAGAAATCAATTCTGCGGACGACTATCAATCCCGCCTGACCATCATGCAAAAATGGTTTGGGATTGTGTTTGTATGATGTGGAAAAATATGCTGAAGAATAGTTGCATTCTGTTTTTTTTGAAAAAACTTGACATTTTATGAATTTTGACCAACTATTATAGGAGTTAATACCCGGATGGGTGTTTTATTTGTGACCGGATGGTTGCAGTGAGCTGTATTTGATCATAGATATGGTTGAATATGATATTAACAGACAGAACAAAGGAAAAAAGATGTCTGACAACAAAAATAGCGTTACGGTACGCTTTATGAAACCGGTTGTAAAACAAACAATCCCAGAAACAAATATTTCAAGAATCGTAGGGTTTATTGACCCGTTGTCTTTTATTCGTTTATATAAAGCTAGTGGTATGGACGCCAATCCTCGCGTGCCAAAGGAATCGCAAATTACAAAAGCGATTATGGATACGATAGAAAATCAGCCAGATTTATTCCCCTTTAAAACCAAGGGCGTATTATTTGGTGCGACGAAATGTATAGAGCTGGAACGCGAAAGATATGAAGTGTCGTTCGACGGCGAAAAAGATCGTTTAGGTGTATTGGATGGTGGACACAACACCTTTGCTATTATTAAATATTTATGCGGTTTGCTTGATGATGTTGATGTGCGATTTAAGAAGAAAGATGACATGCAAGATTTTTTTGATGCGCATTTTTTTGATCTGGTTAATAAATTGCAACAGTTGAAATCAGAAGACAACATATGTGTAAAGTTCGGTATTCCTGTAGAAATTATAATGCCTACAAATTCAGATGACAAACAGGCATTACAAGTTTTCTTTGATAACTTGGTTGATATATGTCAGGCGCGTAATAAAAATCAATCATTGAAAGAGGAAGCTTTAGATAACAAGGAAGGCATTTATGATTTTATCAAAGATGAAGTTTTGCCCCCTGAAGTCTCAATTCGTATCATTTGGAAGACGAACGAAGAAGGCGATATCCCGTCTACGGATATAATTGCGTTTGCGTGGGCTTTTTTACAAGATTTTGAAAAACCGATGTCGTTAACGCAAATTTATTCGTCTAAGGGTGCGTGTGTAAAGGGGTTTGGAAACCTAGTAAAAAAACGCGATGAAAACGGCCGTTATATTTATGTTGAACAGACACCAGATGCTAAATTAAAAATTACTGATAAGCAACTGCTGTCGGCGCTGAGTTTGATGCGAGTGTTTCCTCGTATATACGATAATGTTTACAAAAAGTTCCCAGAAGCATATAACGCATCTGGTGGTTCTTTTGGACGAATTAACGGTGTTAAAAAGATTGCGTCAGGCAAAAATCGTAGTTATTTAACCAAGTTTTATAATGAACCTTGTGATTATTCTTATCCAGATGGTTTTATTGTGCCTTTAATTTGTGGTGCGATTGCTGCCCTGATAGCACGCGATGATAGTGGTTTGTATGCGTGGAAAGTAGACCCTGTTCAATTTTTTGACAATCATTTAAATGATTTGTTGAAAGTTTATAAAGGGTTAATAGATATGGCGAAATGGAACCCTCAGAATGTTGGAAAAAATTCGTCTACATATTCCACTATTCAGGCTATTGTACCAGCGTATCTTTAACAACAACCGCCCCATGTGGGCGGTATTTTTATTCCTTGCCTGTTTATGTGAGGGTGATATAATTCCCTTATGGAAGCGCTTATTATAATCTTTTTAATCTTTACTGGATTGTTCTTGTTGTTACGGCAAGAGAACAAGAGAAAGATTGAATATAACAATCATAAAAACGAGCAGATTGAATCTGTAACTGCGCTGGACCGTGGCACATGGTCTGAACGCGACTTGGTGTATGAATTATTGGAACATGGTATTGCACCAGGGGCAATCTTTCACGATTTGTATGTAAAAAAGGCAAATGGGCGACATGCACAGATTGACCTGGTGGTTGCGACCAAGGTTGGTCTTATTGTGTTTGAGGTAAAAGATTACAGTGGCTGGATTTTTGGGCGTGGCAACCAAGATAAATGGACCCAGGTATTGGCGTATGGTCGTGATAAGTATCGTTTCTATAACCCGATTAAACAGAATGCGGGGCATATTGCAGAACTGCAAAAACAGTCTAAACAAATGTCAGAAATCCCAATGTTTTCAGTTGTGGTATTTTATGGTGGCAGCACATTGCGTGATGTCAGCATTATTCCACATAATACCTATGTAACAACATGGCGTCGTGCGCTGGATGTAGTAGATACGATTTTGGAAGAAAATGAACCTGCAAACTATACCGATAAACACGAAATAGTTCGTATCTTAAAGGCGGCTGTTGAAAATGGCGCCAATGAAAACATGGCCGAACAACATGCGGATGAAGTACAGGACATGTTGGGCCAGGACAGAGTTTTTGATTAACCAAATAGGGCAAAGCGGACTCGAATTAAGAAAAAGGTTAGATTTCTAACCTTTTTTATTATGCAGTTCGATAATACCCGAAAAATAGCATGTTTTACAACCAACGTTTTGGTTTCTGGTGATATTTTGAAATCAATAAAGAAAAGCAGAACACCTAAGGGATATATAACTTTCAGTAAATTAACATCGTGTTTAAACAACAAACCTTATTATAAGGGTATTAAACTTGTTAATAATAAGTCTAGTAAAATTAGTGGATGGAAGATATCTAATAAAGTAAAATGATATAATAAATAAAATACAATATAAAAAACAGGGGCAACTGTCCCTGTTTTTTTTGATAACATCAAGATATCAATACCTTGGTGGTGCAATTTGATTACATCTTGGTCTGTATTGATAATATAACGCAGACTCAATGCGACACAATTCAGATTCGCTTACCACTTCTGTGTACAAAATAGATACCTGATAGTGTTGAATTATGTTTTTCAAATCCATGTTTGATTCTGAATCTGAAAAATGTTGCTTAATTCTAGTTTGCAAATATTTTGCTTTTCCAACATAAACAACGGTATTTTCAACAGTTATCATGTAAATTCCGGATCTTTCTGGTATCAAATCCAAGAAACTCCGGTTGGTTTTTATCCATTGCATTTTAATCTCCTTTTTTCCTTTCGGTATGCTTTTGGGTTAATATGTCAGAAAAAAACTTGCATACCAAAGGCGTTGGTGTTAAACTAGCAATGCGTATATAGCTAGTCAGTTTTTTCTGACTGTTATTTATCCCGATGATTTCTGTATAGAATTATCGGGATTTTTTTCGAATCGGTTTCCGATTCTACATGTCCATATTATTGCAATAAACAAGATTGTTTTCAAGTGTTTTTTCGCCAAAATATTGCCGCTTATTGTATTTTTTTCGCTTTTGTTATCTTTTTTGTTGATTTTTATCTTTTTTTATATTTAAATATGATTATGTAATTTAAACATAGGAGATTCAAATGTCGGATTTGTTTGATTTGTTTGATTTATCAGATATTCCAGTTGAAATTGGAGATGTAAAAAGAGACCAGTTATCAAATGAAATAATAGAATTATTTCGAATAGCCGGCAGAGAATTAAATATTGATGAAATAACTGTCGCACATTATCGCAAATATGTTAAAAACAATTCGGCGAGGAGTATTAAAAATAAAACACAGATAATGAATAAAGTATATAAAATGAGTAAAGAAAGGAATACGATAATAGAACCTGTTGATGGGAAGAAGGGTGTTTATAGATTGATAACAGAACATATTGATAATATTAAATAGAACACAAACAATTTAGTGTTTGTTTTTTATAATAAACATTACAAATAGCGATGATTTGATTGATAGATTTATTGATTCATAATGTCATGTAGTTGTCAAAATTAAAAAATAGGGGCAAGATGTGCTCGAACGGAGAAAAAGGTTAGATTTCTAACCTTTTTTATTATGCGGTTCGATAATGCCTGAAAAATAGCCCGTTTTACAACCAATATTATCGAACTCTGAAAAAGCTTGGAAATCCAAACAAAAACCGCCCTTTTTAAGGACGGTGTAAAATGTGGCTCGGGCAACTGGACTCGAACCAGTGACATACGGATTAACAGTCCGTTGTTCTACCGACTGAACTATGCCCGAATAGCGAACACAATATTATATCAAAAAGTCGCAGAAGTCAAGACTTTTTTCAAAAATGAATAAGTCGCGGAAATCTGCAAAAAATCCTGTGTATTTGGCCCCCTGTGTAGCGTGTGTGTAAAACATTTTTTAGTGCATTTTTGAGCTGTTTTTGTCCGTGCGTCTGGCGGGTATAAAGAAGTCTATAAAACTTGAAAATCTGTGATTTTGTGCTAAGTTCATAACAGAATTAAAGTATAAAAGGATATAAAATGACGTTTACGCAAGAAAACAAAACGAATATCAGCATTTGCGATGGGTGCGAAAAGCGGTGCAAGTTAGGATATTACGAAGAAACAGAACAAGAGGCAAAAGCCAGAACAACAAGTGCAAGAATATTAGCACCAACTCTGCCGGTTAAAAGATTTGTCTGGCCTACGATTAACGGCAAGAAAATAATCAGTTTTTTTGACAAATACGGCGAACCACAACAATACGTTTTTGAATCAGAGTTTTTGCACCTGCCTCACACATATAAAGTAAGAGAGTACAAACAAAAGATTTTAGAAAAAGCATACGAAATTGCCAAACTGTGCGACCATTACAAGACACATAAAGGAAACCAAATGTCATTTACACAGGAAAAAGAAACCAATTTGCATACTGGGCCAGATGGAAAAATTTGCGATGGCTGTGACAAGCGTTGTGAATTTGGTATTGATTATTTTTATCGTCATACGAAAAGACTGGAAGAATGGTTTTGTCCAACCATAGACGGCCAACCAATTAAGCAGTACAAGGGGCCAAACGGTCAGATAATTGATGCGACCAGAGAGGCACCATATGAAGATGGCGTTAAAAAGTCTGCGAAACAACAGGCAATTGAACTGGCACATAAAATTGTAAAATTCTGCGACCATTATAAAGTAAGATAGGAGATAGATAAAATGCCGTTTACACAAATACACAAGATTAATATCGGAAAAATAAAAGAAACAGAAATGGCACCACTGGGGCAAATCAATCTGTACAAAACTGTCAGATGCGATGGATGTGATGAACGATGCGTATTGGATTGTAAAAAATGTTTGTTTAAAGACATGATGTATCCAATGATTGGAGATAAGATGATAGAAGTCTATATAGACAACAAAGGCAACAAGAAGTACGCACATACTTTTGTAAAGTCAGGCGAAGCATCGTACATCAAACGATTAGCTGTGTTAAATCAGGCACGGTATATTGCATGCCTGTGCGATAATTATAAAACAAAATAACAAGGACAAGATATGAATCAAGACCATACCAAGTATTTAGAGCAGATGATAAAAAGTGCCAAACAAGCAAAGTGGACAACAGGCGCTATCATGCTGTGCGAAGGGGTATGTTTTTCTTTCTTCCTGGGTATGACCATTTTAGCAATGCGTGAAAAAGACAGCGTTGGCGCGGCATTATGCGCAATACCAACATCCGTTGGGGCGATTGGGGCGGTACGCAGTTTCAACCTGTTTCGTGATTTGCATCGTGATATAGAAAGGATGAAGCAAGAACAAAAAAATCAGAAAGCAAAATAGAACTGTGATACGAGTCAAAAAGAAATAAAAAATAAAGATGCAATCTTGTCCGTGTTTGATAACACGAAACAAAACACACGATAAAAACATCAAAACCAGCACCGCCCAAACGGGCGGTGGTTTTATGGTAAAACTACATAAAGTTCATGGGATTGACATCTATTTTAATACGGATGTTGGCGGGTGCTTTAACCTTGCCCAGCCAATGCGATACAATTGGCTGTAGATTGGCGGTTGCCCCGCCTGCAACCAAAAAACGCATACGATACCAATTGCGTATCTGATATACCTGGGCCGCGATGGGCCCCATGATTTTCGCACCATTTAATATTGGGGCCGCCGCCGCCAGGTCTGCGCAACATTTTTGCAGGGTGGATTCTTTTTCCCCTTCTACTATGATTGCAATCAGTTGCCCGTATGGGGGCATTTGCGCCATGCGGCGGCCCGCCATGTCGGTCGACATAAATGCGTCACGTTCACCTGCACAGATTGCAGTCAGAACGGGGTGTTCAGGCTGATATGTCTGCATTAAAACGCGACCAGGAAATTCGCCACGACCGGCACGACCGGCAACCTGGAACAATTGTTGAAAGGTGTGTTCGGCGGCGCGAAAGTCAGTGCCAAACAACCCCATGTCGGCATCAACCACACCGACCAAGGTCAGGTTTGGGAAATGGTGCCCCTTGGCCAATATTTGGGTGCCGATAACAATGTCTATTTCGCCAGATTCCATTTTATTGACCAGGCGTTCCAAAGACTGGCGCGATGTGATTATATCACTGGAAACCAGGGCTGTGCGCGCGGTGGGGAAACGAATATTAACCTCTTGCTGAATCTTTTCCAGGCCAACACCGCGCATAGATACATCTGTGCCACAATCGGGGCACTGTTTCGCCAACGGGGCGGTTCGTCCGCACATATGGCACAATAATTTTCCCAGACGTTTATGATATGTCATGCCGACACTGCAATCTGGGCATGTGGCCGTCCAACCACACTTTTTACACTGAACAATTGGGGCAAAGCCACGACGATTGATAAACAGCATTGTTTGGCGGCCGGCATTTAGTGTTTCACAAATCGCATCACACAGGGGTGCAGACAGAAATCCAGTCTGTTCAGCGCCATCTGCCATGTACGCGTCAGGACGATTTTCACGCAAATCAATTGTCTGGATTTCAGGCAACTGGGCCCCGCCAAAGCGCGAAGTAAGGCGCAGGCGCGTATATTTGCCTGCGTTTACATTTTCCAATGTTTCCGCCGCAGGGGTGGCAGATGCCAGCACCACCGGAAAGCCTGCGATTTTTGCACGCAAAATTGCCATGTCGCGGGCGTGATAATTGCCCATGTCTTCTTGTTTATATGATGTGTCATGTTCTTCATCAATTACAATCAGCCCCAGGTTCGTCCATGGCAGGAATAATGCACTGCGCGTGCCGACGACCATTCGGATTTTTCCATTCAAGACACCGCGCCAAATTTCACGACGACGGGCGGCGGTCAGATTACTGTGCCAGATTACGGGTGGCGCGCCAAAGCGTTTGGTAAAGCGCGTCATAAACTGGGCCGTCAGGGCGATTTCAGGCATCATCAATAATACAGATTTGCCACCCCTGTATGCGCGCCAGGCAGAATCAAAATACACCTGGGTCTTGCCACTGCCGGTGATGCCGTCCAGCAAGTGCACAGAAAAGCCACCATCTGCAATTGCAGTGCCGATTTTGTTGGCGGCAGATGATTGTTCGTCATTTAACACGACATTGCCGGAATCTGAATAGGTATATGAAAAACTGTCCGCGTTTTTTTCACGGGCATCGCGGGCAATTAATGTGCCATTCTTTATCATAGTGCGAACAACCGCAGATGATACGCGCGCAATGTTTTGAATGTCTGATGCCGTCATCGGTTCATTATCATTTGACGAGAACGCATCCATTACCGCAATGCGATTGTCCGTCATGCGGGCAGTGGTATCAAAATCAAATGCATATAATTGATCCATCCGCGGGGGAGAAAAAGCATCGGGAATATTTACAATTAATCGCAAAACCATACCCGGTGGAATTAATGTCCAGTCTGACATTCTTTTTATCCATTGCAGGTCGGCAATATTCAGCCGGGCATTATGTATGGCGGATATATTTTTTATCTTGTGTTCTGGCAGATTGCTGTCGCCGATGCCCCATATAACCCCGACACACGGACGGTTCATAACATTTACAGATACAAATGTACCAATGTCCGCAGGCGCGGTCAGACGATAATCATAACCGCCATTGGGGATATTTGCGACCAAGACTTTGACAACAGTGCCAGAATTAAACATGTGTATAAAATACTTGTTTTTTTTCTAAAATTCAATACCATTTATGGTGGTAAAAAAGGTATTGTATTTATGTGGCGTTTGTACTTTGAAATATGTGATTTTTTGGCGGGATTAATCCCGAACAAAAAACTGCGTGAAAAAATCAGACGGGAAGATTTGTACGATTATCGCAAGAAGTATAATGCGTTGCGCTGCGCCCTGCCCCAGGCAGAATTTAAACATGTTCGCGTCATCAAGGGTGGATGGAACATTGGATTTATCGTTGATGATAAATATGTGTGCAAAATTCGCAAGCACTATGACCGCGAAATCCCAACAGAAAAAATCATGCGGGAAAAACGCATTACCGATGCATTTGCAAAAATTGTACCGTTGAAAATTTTAAAGATTGATATACTGAATGCCGGCGGATACACATTCTATAGATATAATTTCATTCCGGGCAAAAACCTGAATCGCATGCGTATGCGGACCATTTTGAAATACAAAGACAGATGGGGAAAACAGTTGGCAAACTTTATAAACGCAATGCACAACAGCGCCCCAGTGGAAATTGCAGATCTGAAAACAGATGAAGGCGACGGATGGAATCACAATGATATTTGCAACAATATAATCGTTGATAAAAAGACAATGAAAATTGTCGGACTGATTGATTGGGAATACGCAGGATGGGGAAAATTAGAAACGGAATTTAAAAATTGCACCTATTTTTCTGCAAAAATGCACAAATCTGGTATTGGCGATGTTATTAGACGCGAATACAATAAATTGCAGAACAAAGCTTGACAAACTATATTTTTTGACTATATTGTTTTGGTAAGAAATAAGGAAACAATATGTCAAAAAACGAAATTACTAAATATAATAAACACGATAGCGCGTCACATAGATGCTTTGGTCAATTTGTAAGATATATCTGCGAGGAAGTCATAAGTGAATATGGCTCGTCTTATGAAACACAGGAAGAAATTCGCAACAAATGGCGCGACATATATAAATATTCACCCGAAATCGAAAAATTTCTGATTAGAAGAACAAAATTGTTTATCGCAACATTGGATGTACATAATCCAGACAACAGCAATCTGGGATTCTTGCACGCAGTAATCAATGAAATGGCGGATTATTTGTCACGATATACTATGCGTAAAAAAAATGGTATGTTGCGCAAAGATGCTAGGGGCGAACTGCAAAAAGTGTTGTGGGATGAAAATGCACATATAAAAGCACTAAAATCCACACAGGAAGACAACCGGTTTGCAAAAAAATCCCCAAAGTATGCAGCAAAAAAGCGTAAGCAAGAGCGTCGCGAACGCGCAAAATACGATCATGATATTGCGCAACAGGTAAAATATAACATCTTTATCGAAGCATCTTATCTGCGCAGAAAATAATAATTTATGCTAGATAATTTTATCAATATCTGCGTCGGTACCACCGGCGCAGTTTATTATTATGTCTGGATTATACTGGGTGCGAAACCATGTTCGCTGACGCTTAGCATACTGATTTGTTTTGGTTATCCAATTTTGTATGCATTCTGATTCCGTGATTTCACCACGGATAAATCTGCACAACTGGGATGCGCCAATCGCACGATTTTCATCCCAGCCAGAATTAATGACCAATTGTGCCTCAGCCAATGCACCCCCAGACAGCATTTCAGGTACACGCGCAGCAATTCGTTCACGCAATAGCGCAGAATCAGGGCTTATTAATATACGATACGCATCTGGCGCAACCGCACCAATACGGGGCATATTTTGAAATTCTGTTATATGGTGGCCGGTTTCAAAAAATACTTCCAGTGCACGGGCAACACGCTGGGGGTCAGTGGCGACGAAATCAGTCGGCAATAATCTGCGCGCAGCATCAGGGTCGCCCCCCACCAATTCACGTGCACGGCGGCGGGATGCGTCTGACACATCGGGCATTGGGGAAATTCCATTAATCAATGCATTTATGTAATAACCTGTTCCGCCAACAAATATTGGGATGCGCCCTGCCCCGATGGCGGATTCACATTCTGTACGCGCCAGATTCAGATAATCAGCAACCGATATTTGTTCGGTCAGGGGCAACACAGAAAACAAACGATACGGAACCCCATCAATATTGTCCGTAATTTCGCGAGCGGCAAAAGGACTGGCTGCGATGTTTTCAATTCCACGATATATCTGAACACTGTCGCAATTTATGATTGTGCCACCAATTTTGCATGCCAAGCGGTGGGCAAAATCTGATTTACCCGATGCAGTTGGACCCGCAATGATATACGCACTGTGCTTCATTTGTCCTTGATTATAGTCAAGTTATCAAAAATGTAAATAAAATATTGAAAAATTAAAAATTCTGGTGCTAAGATAGTCACGTCCAATAAAAATTAAACGAAAGGAAATATTTATGAAAAAATTAAGAGTGGCAATTAATGGTTTCGGACGCATTGGACGCTTGGTTTTGCGTGCAGCACTGGAATCAAAGCGCGATGATATTGAATTCGTTGCAGTAAATGATTTGGCACCAGCGGAACAAAATGCGTATCTGCTGAAATATGACTCGGTCCACGGGAATCTGCCGATGGATGTTGAATTAAAGGACGGATATATCATCGTCGGGAATCAGAAGGTCAAATGTATTTCTGAACGCGATCCGGCAAATCTGCCATGGAAAGAATTGGATATTGATGTTGTTATGGAATGCACAGGTATATTTACCGCCGCAGACAAGGCACGCGTTCATCTGGATGCAGGGGCGAAACGCGTACTGGTATCAGCACCATCAGCAGGTGCAGATAAAACAATTGTGTTTGGTGTAAATCAAGATACATTGACAGCAGACGATTTGATTGTTTCAAACGCATCATGCACAACAAACTGTCTGGCACCAGTGGTCAAGGTTCTGAACGATAAATTTGGCGTTGTATCAGGTTGGATGACAACTGTTCACGCATACACCGGCGACCAACAATTATTGGATAAAAACCACAAGGATTTCCGTCGTGCACGCGCAGCAAACCTGTCGATGATTCCAACCAGTACGGGCGCGGCCAAGGCAATTGGACTGGTATTACCAGAATTAGCAGGTAAGTTAGATGGTATGGCAATTCGCGTACCAACACCGGATGTATCGGTCGTGGAATTGGTTGTTAACCTGGAAAAAGATGCAACAGTTGAAGAAATCAATAGCGCAATGCAGGCCGCAAAATCTGAAACATTTGGATATAATGATTTGCCATTGGTTTCAATTGACTTTACGCATGATGCGCACAGTTCAATCTTTGATGCCGGTCAGACCAAGGTTCTGGGTGAAAAATTAGCTCATGTGACCGCATGGTATGATAACGAATGGGGCTTTTCAAACCGCATGTCAGATACAGCTGTTGCAATGGGCAAATTAATAAAGTAAAAAAACACCCGCCAAATTGGCGGGATTTTTTATCCCTTCTGGGCAATAAATCTCTGCCTGCACTGGATTGCAAGGATTGAAGAATAAGAATTATTACACGCATATATGGTGAGTTTTGGTGCGGGTAAGGAGACTCGAACTCCTATGGGTTACCCCACTGGAACCTAAATCCAGCGCGTCTACCAATTTGACCGCTGCACTGCGTGCGCGTTCCACTGCGCTGCGCTTCGTAGTCGCCTATGGCTCATTGTTATACGCGCATATATGGTGAGTTTTGGTGCGGGTAAGGAGACTCGAACTCCTATGGGTTACCCCACTGGAACCTAAATCCAGCGCGTCTACCAATTTCGCCATACCCGCATTCTGTGGGTATGGCGGCACTTCGTAGTCACCATACCCGCATATAAAAATGTACTTTTTTTATTTTATGATAAAAATTACTTGATTTCCAGTAAAATTTAACATACAATCGGCGCAGAATAGTTAAAAGGCGAATAAAATGGCATCTAAAAAAGGTAGCAAAGAAGTTGTACAGTTGAGAAATAACGAAACTGGCGTCTTCTATATCACAACAAAAAATACTAAGTCTGAAAATACTCAGGGTAAGATGAAATTCCGCAAGTATGACAAAAAATTGCGCAAGCATGTTGTCATGACAGAAGCGAAGGTTTCGCACTAATAAGCCCCAGGTTTGTTAGATAAAAAAATTTAAAGTACCCCTGTTGGGGTATTTTTTTACAAAAAGCATCTTTTTACTATAAAAAAATACATTTTGCATAATTTTTTCTACAAATCACTTGACTTTTATATAAAAAAACATAAAAATTGCATAAACTTTTCGTCAAATGGCGTAAAAACATTAAACAATTAATAAAACAAGAGAAAGAAAATGAGCGATTTTGCAATCTTTCAAACTGGCGGCAAACAATATCGCGTTGCACAAGGCGATATTATCAAAGTTGAAAAACTGAATGCCGAAGGTACAGTTGAATTTGACCAAGTTTTAATGGTCGGCGACAAAATTGGCACACCATTGGTAGAAGGTGCAAAGATTGTTGCAGAAGTTATTGAACAGAAACGCGCTGACAAAATTCTGGTGTTCAAGAAAAAACGCCGTCAGAATTATCGCCGCACAGCCGGCCATCGTCAGTTCATCACTGTTTTGAAAATCAAAGAAATCAAAGCGTAAGGAGTCAGAACTATGGCACATAAGAAAGCTGGTTCGGCGTCAACGAACGGACGCGATTCTGCAGGGCGCAGATTAGGCGTAAAAAAATCTGGTGGCAGTCGTGTTATCCCAGGAAACATCATTATCCGTCAGCGTGGTACATCTGTACACCCAGGATTGAATGTTGGCATGGGTAAAGATCACACAATCTTTGCGAAGATTGCCGGTATTGTTAAGTTTAAAAAGGGTAATGGCGACCGCAGAACGGTTTCCGTTGTCCCAGAAGACGAAGCAAAATAATAAAAAACCGCCGATTGGCGGTTTTTTTATTGCAAAACAAATATCTTTTTCCTAGGATGAAAAAGGTTTAATTATATATAGGAAAGGTCATGCCAAAAGTATCCGTTATTGTGCCATGCTATAACATGGAAAAATATATTGAACGTTGTTTGGACAGTTTGCAAAAACAACTGTTAGAAGATATTGAAATTATTTGCATTGACGATAAATCATCTGATAACACATTGGAAATACTAAACGCACGCGCAAAATCTGATCCACGCATACACATTATTGCCCAAGAAAGAAATATGGGAGTTGCGGTGGCACGAAACACAGCTATCGAAAATGCCGCCGGCGAATACATCGGATTTGTTGACGCAGACGACTATGTTGACATTGATTTTTATCAAAAACTATATAATCACGCAGTCAGAACAGACGCGGAAATAACCAAGGGATTATTAACGGTGGTTGAAAACGGCAAACGATGGATTCCACCAACCAATGAACATGTTAAAAATGGCAAAATTCGTTTTTGCTATGATTTCACATCGGCAATTTACAAAACAGAATTTTTGAATAAAAATAATTTGCGATTTATGACCGGTGTATCTTTGGGCGAAGATATTACATTTTTGATCACTGCTTCGCACAAGGCGAACGCAGTGGAAATTTGTCCATATTCAACATCTTACTATTATATAATCAGACAAGGGTCTGCTAATACAACAATGGGACGCGACAAGGTTGATTCAATCGTAAAAATTGTTGACTATATGATGAACTATGCTAACAGCACCCCAAAAATATCGGATCATGATTACAATTTTATAATTTGGTTTTTAATGGATGTTTTATTAAAAAATGTTGTTAAGGCAAAACATGAAGACAAACACACTCTGGAACAATCAATACTTTATGTTATAAAGAATGCAAAGGACACTAAATACGCAAAAGAAACTTTGTGCGCTGTATTTTCACAATTGTCATCCAGACTGATTAACAAATATGTGCCGCATAAATTATTTTTAAGATATATAAAGAAATGCAATATTAATGTTTATAACTTCTATGCTAAACAAATTCT
Source organism: Alphaproteobacteria bacterium (assembly GCA_017629245.1). Classification (GTDB taxonomy): domain Bacteria; phylum Pseudomonadota; class Alphaproteobacteria; order Rs-D84; family Rs-D84; genus Enterousia. The sequence goes on from JAGBXO010000011.1 coordinate 150,113, forward strand.
TTTAAAGAAACAAAAATTAGGTGGCACGGTTACTGTTACAGAAACACCTTCTTTTACGGTGGTAAAATTATTCGACAGGCTTACTGTATACAAAAACTACAAAGGCGCAAAACCAATCGCGACAGATAATAACGCTGTGGTATTTTTACCAGGCCACCCCAAGATATCAATTATTGTACCTGTGCACAACGTAGAAAAATATGTTGGCGAATGTATGGAATCTTTGATAAACCAAACAATGCAAGAGATTGAAATAATTTGCATTGACGACTGTGGAAAAGATAACTCTATGCAAATCGTAGAACAGTTTGCACAGCGCGATAAACGCATTAAAATTATAAAAAACAACAAAAATCGCGGTTTATCATACAGCAGAAATGCCGGAATAAAAAATGCAACGGCCCCATATATTATGTTCTGTGATTCAGATGATATGTTGGCGTTGGATACATGTGAAAAAATGCTGGCAATAATAGCACAACAAAATGCAGATATCGCGGCGTGCAGCATGAAAATTATTTATGAAACGAATCAAGAATTGCGGGATTCTGACAACTATTTAAAGGTGAAACAAGATGGCACATTTGATATGAACAAACAGATTCAGGTTTCTTGCAATGTATGTGGGCCTGCAAAATTATATAAACGCAAGATTGTACAAGAACACGGTATAAAATTCCCAGTGGGATTACGTCACGAAGATGAATTCTTTTATCCTGCATACTGTATATGGGCAAAGCGCATTGCGTTTACATCAGAAGAACTGTACCAATATAGAAGACGCACAAATTCAATTATGAACAGCGTTTACAGGCGCGACACATTAAATATAGATCCAATAAAGGTGACAATGCAATACATGAAATACTGCAAAAAGCATGGTGTTTGGGAACGCGAAAAATTATGGTTCTGGGACGTTATGTTTCCAGGGATGTTTAGTGCATCATTGCGCCATTCAGGACAACAAAATGCAAAGAAATGTTTTGATTTTGCGAAACGCTGTATCAAGAAATATTTTTCATCACAAAATATGCCAACTATTGTGCAACGCAAAATCATGTCTATAAAGCACACAAAACTTTAGTCACGCGTAAATACACCGAACAATTCCCAATGTGTGGAGCCTGAAAACTGGTCAACAGGGATTAGTTCGGTGTTTTTATATCCCCCATGCGTTAATATTTCCATATCACGCACAAAGGTTTGCGGATTGCAAGATACATAAATTATTCGCGAAACATTACTGCGTGCCAATTCTTGACACTGGGCCAATGCACCGGCGCGAGGCGGGTCCATTACCACACAATCATACTGATTTAGCATACCTACCGTCAGTGGCCGTTTAAACAAATCCCGCTGCACGCCAGTACCAACGATATCAAACCCATCTGCATTTAGTGCAAATGTAAAATTCCCCAGACCACAAAACAGGTCGGCAATGCGCCCTGCCCCATGGGCACGCGACACAACTAAATCGCGCAAGGCATCTGCGCCAGCAACACTTGGTTGTAAAAATGCGCCAGACGGATATGGGATGGACTGCCCTGAAAAATTAATAATCGGTTGGGCAGTCTGTTTTATCGTTCGGTCATTCCATGTAATTCTGATAACAGGCAGGCACATTGCAGCATCACGAAAATCAGGGGTAAAGTATGGCACATTTGATGTAATCGCAATATCAATTCCATTATCACATGCGGTTATTAAACACGCGCCCGCACCCACCCATGGCAATTCGGCCAAATCTGGCAAAATATTGTTTATTTCAGGCATCAGATTTGGACAATTCTGCACAGGAACTATATTTTTTGATCCCTGTTCAAATAATCCAAACACGCCGGAAGCGAATGCAAAATCTGCACGACGACGAATTCCGTTTGGCACCCATATTGGGTCGCCCGTGATTGGAATATTGCGCAAATGTATTAACTTTTTCGCCTGATAATCTGGGGCAGTAAAATCATATTTACAACCCCCACAAATTCCAAACAAAGGACAAGTTTTCGCCATTAGAAACTGATACGCGCACCGGCGCGGAACTGATGCGCCGATGGATTTAAATCAGACACAATATCTGTGCCGGGGTTAAACATATAAAAATATCTGTAGCCAAAATCCAAGGCAAAGATTTTATTAAATTCAACACTGACACCCGCCATGGCTGCCGCAACAGGCGCAATCTTGTTATCCAGGTGAACGCCGTCATCTGCACTGTTCCAAGACAGACCGCCACCAACCCCAACATACGGCACCAGCATCTGGGAACGGAACAGGCGATACATAGAATCAATGCGCGCATCCCAGATTGCATTTACAAAGAATGTGTCACCAGAAAATGAAAATGCATTATACCCCACATCTGTGCGCAGATAGTTTAATTCCATGCGAAATGTATCATAGATACGGTAGCCTGCCATAAATTCAAAACTGGATGTGTTTTCACCGTTTACAGAGATATTGTCTTCATCTGTATAATTTTGCCACATTGCAAAGTTATATGCACCGCCGATATAAAAACGATTTATATCAGAAAAATCTTCTGCGGGGGCAGGCATTTTCAACTGTTCAACACGATAGGGTATTGCCGCACCAGCAACCGATGGCAACAAACAAAGAATTGGTAATAAAAATTTTATATTCATAATTATATCCCCCAAAGAACCTTAGAAATTCATACGAATTGATGCCATAATATTGCTGATATTATCAACACCACCGTTGCGTACATTCCAACCAAAGCCATCGCCAATCATCATCTGATACTGATATGCGATATCTATTCCAAATAAATCGGTCAGCATAATGTTAAAGCCCAATGTTGCACGAGGTGCTGCAATAACAACGCCGTTCGCACCATCTGCACCCTGAAATTCATATAAACCGACGGCGGCCCCAATACCCATGTATGGGACAAATGTGCGACGATATGTGACATCGCCTGTCTGGACATAACGGCGCGCAAAATCAAAATACAGCATACCGCCAATTGTGTTATATGTTGCAGAATGCTTGTCCAGGTCAGAAAATTTAAAGAACGTGTTTTGCAAATCAATTTCTGTGCGGACATAAGATGACAGGTTCCACCCCAGCCCAATCTGTGTTGTATAACTGCCAGAAGATTCATATTCTTTGTCTTGGAACAACGCCTTGTCCGTGGCAAACCCCAGGTTTAATCCACCACCAATGCGCATATACATAGATGCAGGAATGAACATTTGGGTATCCGGGTCAGATACTGCGCCAGCAAATTCATAAACCTCGGCCCCCAGTTCCCCCGGTGCTTCGTCAACAACAACCGGAATGGTTGTTTCAGCACTGATTAAGTCCAGACCACGTCCAACCTCGCGCATGAATTTGGCATCGTCATAGTCGGCGTATGCGTGCGTTGCGCCACAGACCGCCAACAATAAACCCAGATATGATATTTTTCTCATTTTTATCCTGTTCCACTGATTTTATTTCATTGTTAAAAATTTTATCACAAATTGCAACTTGATTCCAGTCTGATTTATGCGTACCATATAAGTATGCGGAACAAAAACACAGATAATAAAATTGCATTAGTTGCCGGCGCACTGGATTTGCCGTTCTTTACACGCGATGCATTAAGTCGCGCGGGCTGGGATGTATTTGTTGTCGGATTAAAGAACTTCGTAAATCCGGCACTAAACCCAGATATTACAGTACGGTTGGGGGGCGCGGGGCGCGCGATACGCGAATTTAAACGGCGTGGGATAAAAAAATTGGTGTTTGTTGGGTCTCTGGGGCATCCGAACCTGAATGATTTGCGACCAGATTTTTGGACATTTATAACACTGATGAAAATTATGAAACATCAACGGGGGTATGATTCTATGGCAGTTGCATTGAACAACATTCTGGAAAAACAGGGATTTGAAATTGTTGCCGCCCAGGATTTGGCACCAGAATTGGCATTTGAAAATGCGGGCGTGCAGACACGCGCAAAACCTGCAAAATCAGATATGGCAAATATAGAACGCGCGATTGAGGTTTCACACACCATCGGCGCGGCAGATATTGGCGCATCGGTTGTGGTTGATAAACAGGTTATCGCGGTTGAGGCCGCCGAAGGCACAGCAAAAATGCTGGAACGCGTGGTTACGATGCGTACAAATAAAAAGAAAGCCAGTGGCGTATTTGCCAAAATGACCAAACCAGGTCAGGATTTGCGAATTGATATACCAGCGATTGGGGTTGATACAGTAAATGCCGTGGCGGATGCAAATTTGCGCGGAATTGTAGTGAATACTAAGACTTGTTTTGTTGTGAACAAACCAGCAGTTATTGCCCAGGCAAATAAACGTAAAATATTTATTGTGGCTGTTGATGAATAAAAAAAATCCCCCAATCGGGGGAATTTTTATTTTACATCATTCCTGGCATTGCGCCTGGCATTTGTGGGGTCGATGCCTTGTCTTCGGGAATTTCGGTCATAACCGCCCCCGTTGTCAGCATTATGCCCGCCGTTGATGCCGCCGCTGATATGGCGGTTTTTACAACCTTGGCCGGGTCAATAATACCTGCGGCAATCATATCAACATATTCGCCGGTCTGGGCATTATATCCGAAATTGTATTCGGATGATTCCATAACCTTGCCTACGACGATTTCGCCAGATACGCCCGCGTTTTCGGCAATTTGTGCACACGGTGCAATAATTGCACGACGAACGATATCAATACCGACATCTTGGTCATTATTTATGCCATGCAGATTTTCCAGTGCACGAACCGCACGAACCAGCGCAACACCACCACCAGCAACAATACCTTCGGCGACGGCAGCGCGGGTTGCGGCCAATGCATCGTCAACACGGTCTTTCTTTTCTTTTACTTCAACCTCGGTCATGCCGCCAACCTTGATAACGGCAACACCACCGACCAATTTTGCCAATCTTTCTGATAACTTTTCACGGTCATAATCACTGGTTGTTGTTGCGATTGCATTGCGAATTTCATCTGCGCGCGCAACAATTGCCGCACCATCGCCACCACCATGCGCCAACAGTGTTGAATCCTTGGAAACAACGACCTTTTTCGCAGTCCCCAATACCGCAGGTGTGATATTTTCAAATGTCATACCCATATCATCGCTGATTACCGTTGCGCCGGTTATAATTGCAATATCTTTTAACATTTCTTTGCGACGGTCGCCAAAGCCTGGGGCCTTGACTGCGCAAACCTTTAGCCCGCCACGCAGACGGTTCAGAACCAATGTTGCCAATGCTTCGGATTCAACATCTTCGGCAATAATTAATAATGGTTTGCCAGATTGTGCAATCGGTTCCAAAATTGGCAACAGTGCCTGCAGACCAGTAATTTTCTTTTCAGAAACCAAAATTTGCGCACCATCCAATTCAGCCAACATTTTTTCACTGTTGGTGACGAAATATGGCGACATAAAGCCCTGGTCAAATTGCATACCTTCAACCACATCAATTTCTGTATCCAGACCTTTGGCTTCTTCGACGGTTATAACACCTTCTTGGCCGACGCGCGCCATGGCATTTGCAATTTTTTCGCCGATATCAGAATCAGAATTTGCAGAAATGGTTGCCACCTGGGCAATTTCTGCACTGTCGCGTACGGGGCGGGCATGCGCATCAATATCTGCGACAACCGCATTTACTGCCATGTCAATCCCACGCTTCACATCCATTGGGTTCATACCAGCCGCGATCACACGACGACCTTCGCGAATTAATTTTTGTGCCAATACGGTGGCAGTGGTTGTACCGTCACCTGCATCATCACCGGCCTTTTTGGCCACCTCTTGCACCATGCGGGCACCGATATTTTCACCTGGGTCTTTTAATGATACCGCGCGGGCAACAGTCACCCCATCCTTGGTTGCGACCGGCGCACCATACGATTTTTCAATTACGACCGTGCGCCCCTTAGGCCCCATGGTGATTTTTACAGCGTTTGCCAACTTATCAACACCCGCCGCCAATTTATCTGTATCAAAAAAAATTTCTTTTGCCATTTTTTATCCTTATTCAATAATTCCTAAAATATCTGCTTCTTTGATTAAAACATAGTCGCGACCATCCAATTTAATTTCATTGGCAGACGCCGCCCATTTTGCAAACATAACAATATCGTTTTCTTTGACCGCAACCGGTATTAATTTGTCGCCATTATATACACCTGTACCAGTGGCAATTACACGACCACGAACAGGCTTTTCACGTGCATTATCAGGAATAATAATTCCACCGGCGGTTATATTTTCTTCTTCGATTCTTTCCAGCAGAACATAATTGTGCAATGGTTTAAACATAAATAAAACTCCTTTGATAAACCTGTACGACTGATATAGTCTAAAAATTATTGATTTCAAGTCTGTATTTTAATATGCTGAAAATGAAAAACAAGGGGAATAAACATATGTACGATACAAATAATGTCTTTGCAAAAATGATACGCGGAGAAATCCCAACGAACAAAATTTTTGAAAATGATTTCGCAATGAGTTTTCATGATATTAATCCAATGTTTGAAACACACGCGTTGGTTATACCCAAGGGACCATATCAAAACATACTGGATTTCGCAAAAAATGCCACCGCAGATGAACAGGCAGGATTTTGGGAATGCTTTGCAAAAACAGCAGATATCTTGGGTATTGAATGCGAATTTAACTGTCTGGCAAACGCGGGGGCAGACGCACCATTTGTAAAACAATCTGTATTTCACTTTCATTTGCACCTGGTTGCAGGGCGCAAGACGGGTGCGTTTAAAAACCTGATTGCTGAGATTGAGCAACAACCATGCGCATAAATGTCCGTGTTATTCCGCGTGCCAAACTTAATCGGGTTGAGATTCAGCCCGATGGCGTGGTGCGCGTGCATACGACAACCGCCCCAACAGACGGCAAGGCAACAGCGGATGTTATAAAAATGCTGGCGGAACATTATGGTGTTCCAAAGACCAGCATTAAATTAGTCCGTGGCGCAACATCACGCGATAAAGTGTTTGAGATTTAGTTCCACTACCCCGGCACTGCGTGCCACCCCTTCGCCAGCGAAGGGGATTATTCCATGGCGCAACATCACGTGATAAAGTGTTTGAGTTTTAATATTTTAGGATTTGCTTTTTTAATTCCGCAACTGTTTCTGCGTGGAATATATTGTAATTGTCCGTCTTTACAATAAAGCCATTTTTTTGCATATGCTTCATCAATCGTGTCAAGGGATTCCAAAAGCCATTTGTATTCAAAAAGAACAGTGGTTTGTCCGTTTCGCCAATTTGCTGCATCGTTAAAATATCAGATAATTCATTCAAGGTTCCAATTCCACCTGGTAAAATAATAAAAGCATCCGATTCGTTAAACATAATTTGTTTGCGTTCGTTGACGCCATCTACAACCTGGACTTCTATTTCTTCGTGGGCCGGTTCTTGCATTGCGATAACATCCGTAGTCGAAACACCTATAACCGTTCCGCCATTTTTCAATGCCGCCGTTGCAACCGTTCCCATCAACCCGACATCGCCACCACCAAAAACCATGCGAATACCATTCTTGGCCAGCATACGACCAACCGCCGCGGCATCACGTTTAAACTGAGGGTCGATTCCCATTTGATGACCACAATAGACCGCAATAGATTTTAAATTAGATGTCATTTCTTTTTCCCTTTATTTTTGTAAATTATAGCATAAAATACACACACAATGAATGAAAAGTTTTTGGATTTTGTTCGTACTTTTTCTGACAAACCCATCGCGGTTGCAGTCAGCGGTGGCGTCGATTCAATATGTTTGTTACATTGGTTGGCGGACCTAAAAATGAATATCACCGCGTTGCATGTGCATCATCACTTGCGCGATGCAGCCGATATTGAGGCACAGTATGTCGCAGACACATGCAAAAAACTGAATATTCCATACCAGATATTCCACTGGGAACACAACAATCCCACCACCGGTATTGAGGCTGCCGCCCGCACCGCACGATATAAATTCATGACTGAATTTTGTCACGACAATGAAATTGGTATATTGATGGTGGCACACCAGGCAGATGACCAAATTGAGACATTCTTGATGAATCTGGGGCGTGGCAGTGGGGTAAGTGGACTGGCCGCGATGCGCGACATATCATATCGTGACGGGATAAAAATTGTGCGGCCATTGTTGCAGGTATTTCGGCACGAATTAATTGAATACTGTGATGCAAATAATATCAAATATTTTTCAGACGAAATGAATTTTGACGATAAATATACGCGTGTAAAAATTCGTCAGAACCGGCATTTATTGAACGATAAACTGGGGATTACAGATGCACGCATTTTGTTGGCGATTGAAAACCTGGGGCGGGCGCGTGACGCATTGGATGGCGATGTCGGGGCACGGGTAAAATCTGTGATGTATGATGGATATGCGTTGTTTGGGGATTCTTTTCTATTTGACGTGCCGCGTGATATTGGTCTAAAGTGTTTGGGCATGTTGATTCAAATTATCGGGGGGGATGATTATCAGCCACGCTTGAATTCGTTGACTTTTGCACTAAGTAAACTGCAATCGGATTGCAAGTTTACATTGGGACATTGCACAATTCGGCGACATAAAAATCAGATTTTAATTGTTCCCGAGGGCGCAAAAACAAGTATCAGGAAAAAAAATGAAAAAATTAAAAGACTTCAAAAATTCACACAAAAACAATAACACAAATGCCAAAAAACGTGATGCTGCATCATGGGCAATTATGATTTTTGCTGCGCTGTTTATCGCAATGATGGGGCGCGTATTTATGTATGGTGGCACAACACCTGTTATGCCAGGTGCGCAAAACGTGAACATTTCACGGCCGGTCGAATTATCTTTTTCTGATGTATTGCGTCGTGCAGACGAAATAAAAACGATGACCATAAATGGAAACGATGCGACTGGAACATTGGCGGATGGCACCAAGTATAACGCGACAATTACGTATGACCCAGAAATGTTAGCTAAACTGGCGGATGCAGGCACCGCTATTACAATTGATACTTCGCGTGGTTGGTTTGATACAATTGCAACCTTTGCACCATTGGCGCTGACATTATTGTTCATATTCTGGATTTTGCGTGGCTTTCGTCGCGGTGGCGCAGCCGGCGGAATCAGTCGCAGTCTGATTGGACAAAACCCCACAAAAATCGCAACAGGAAAACCAAAGACAACATTCAAAGATGTTGCAGGCATTGACTCTGAAAAACAAGAACTGGCCGAAATTGTGGATTTCTTGAAAAACAAAGATAAATATAAATCACTGGGGGCACGTGTGCCACGCGGTGTGTTATTATCAGGTCAACCGGGCACAGGTAAAACATTGTTGGCACGCGCAATCGCAGGAGAAGCGGATGTCCCATTCTTTGCGGCATCGGGGTCTGACTTTTCGGGTATTATTGTTGGATTAGGTGTTGCGAAAATCAAAGAAATCTTTGAAATGGCAAAACGCAATGCGCCATGTATATTGTTCATTGATGAAATTGATGCAATTGGGCAAAAACGTTCAACACATTCATATAATGACCAAGATCGTGAACAGACCCTGAATCAGTTGTTGATTGAAATGGACGGTTTTGCAAATGACACAGGCATTATCGTTATTGGTGCAACTAATCGTGCAGACATGCTGGATGCGGCATTGTTGCGACCGGGACGCTTTGACCGCCAGGTTTATATTGAATTGCCCGATATGGCAGGCCGTCACGAAATCTTGGATTTATATGCGAAAAAAGTTAAAATTGGCGACAATGTAAATCTGATGGATTTGGCGCGTGGAACAACTGGATTTTCAGGCGCAGATTTAGAAAACCTGCTGAACGAGGCCGCATTACACGCAGTACGCAATGGGCGTGACAAAATATCGCCAGAAGATATAGAAGAAGCGCGTGATAAGATTATTATGGGACCACGCAAGATTCGTAAAATGCGCCCAGAAGATATAAAGTTGACTGCGTACCACGAAGCAGGACATGCGTTTGTCAGCCTGATGTACGATGGTGTTGCAGACCCAATTCACAAGGCGACAATTATTCCACGCGGACGCGCGCTGGGGATGGTACAGCACCTGCCGATTGATGACAAGGTTTCAATGACCCTGGCCGAGGTGCGCGCCAATCTGTCAATTGCATTGGCCGGCAGATGTGCAGAAGAAATATTCTTTGGCGCAGATAAAATCACAACCGGAGCAGAAAGTGATATCGCATCAGCAACACGATTAGCACGTTATTCAATTACAACCGCCGGGTTGTCCAAAAAAGTTGGGTTGCCTGCGATTAATCAGGTTGGCACATTTGGTGTGCGTGGTGCGTTGGAAAATGCGTCTGAAAAGACAGCAGAAATTGTTGATGCAGAAATACGTGCATGGTTGGATGCGGCACATGCAGATGCGACCAAGCATTTGGTCAAAAATAAAGCCAAGGTTGAAAAATTGGCAAACGCTTTGTTGGAACATGAAACACTGACTGGCGAAGAAATTCGTGAAATTGTGTTTGGTAAAACAAAAAAGACGGCAGTCAAAAAGACAACAAAGAAGCACACAAATGCATCAAAAACTGACGAATAAAAAATTTGAATTGATACAAATGCCCCCACAGAATACACAATCTGTGATTGTGTCTGTTGGGGATGCGTGTGTTATCTTTGACCCATGGGGGCATGCGGATGACTGGGTGCGTGCGTTGGAAGCCCGGCGATTAAAGTTGCGTGCAATTTATGTGACGCATGGGCATCCCGATCATATTGCATGCGCGCCAATGTTGACCCAGAAGTATGGTGTGCCATGGTATCTGCATACGGGGGATTTTCGCCTGGTTGGATGGGGTAATGATTTATTGGAACACTTTGGATTGCCCAAAATTGATATTAACAACGCACGCCCAACACCGCTGGAAATACAAAGTACAGAAATTTTACCCGGGATTAAGATGAATATAATTGAAACACCGGGTCATACCCCGGGTGGTGTGGCGTATCATTTCCCAGCCGAAAAAGTAATTATTATCGGAGATACATTATTTCAGGAATCTGTTGGCCGATACGATTTGCCGGGTGGCGATGCAAAAATGCTGATGCAATCAATTGCAAATATATATAATTTAAATTTGTCTGACGACACAGAAATAATTCATGGACATGGTATGGCAACAACAACACAATGGCTGCGCAAACACAATCCATATTTCCGTAATTAAAAAATCCCCCATGTGTGGGGAATTTTTGTGTTGTTATTTTTTTTGAAATGTTCTAAATTTTCATTGTCATGAGTAAAGAAATTATCGAAAATATTGATTCACAACAGTTGTCTGACGCGTTGTCAGAACGCTATTTGTCATATGCGGTCAGCACGATCGTATCGCGCGCCCTGCCCGATGTTCGCGACGGATTAAAGCCGGTACACAGACGCATTTTATATTCTATGTTGCGCCAGAAATTGGCACCAAACGCCGCATTTCGTAAATGCGCGACGGTGGTTGGCGATGTGTTGGGGCACTATCATCCACATGGGGACAGTTCGGTATATGATGCAATGGTGCGTCTGGCCCAGGACTTCTCAGTGCGATATCCACTAATCGACGGCCAGGGAAACTTTGGTAATATTGACGGCGATCCACAGGCGGCATATCGTTATACGGAATCTAAAATGACCGAAGCGGCCATGCTGATTATGGAAGGCTTGGACGAAGACAGCGTTGATATGATGCCAAACTTTGACGGCACAACAATGGAACCGGTTGTTATGCCAGGGGCATTTCCGAACCTGTTGGCAAATGGAGGAATGGGAATCGCGGTTGGTATGGCAACCAATATTCCAACACACAATGTAGCCGAGGTTTGTGATGCACTGAATCTGATTATCGACAAACCTGATGCAACAACCGCACAAATTATGAAAAAGATGGTTGGCCCAGACTTTCCAACCGGCGGTGTATTAATTGACAGTTTTGATACAATTGTAAAAAACTATGAAACAGGACGCGGGGCGTTTCGTATTCGTGCGCGCTGGGAAATAGAAGAATTAGAACGTGGCGCGTGGCAAGTGGTAATTTCTGAAATTCCATATGGGATTGTTAAATCGAAACTGGTTGAACAGGTTGCAACACTGATTGATGGTAAAAAATTACCGTTGGTTGACGATATTATTGATGAATCAACCACAGATGTACGAATTGTTATCACGCCAAAATCACGCAATATCCCGGCAGATAAAATGATGGCACACCTGTTCGCAATGACAGATTTAGAATATAAATTTAATATGAATTTTAATGTCATTGATTCCAAGGGGGCGCCGCGTGTTATGCCCATTGGTGATGTATTGCGCGAATTTGTTGCGCACCAGAAATCAGTTCTGTGCCGACGCACGCAATGGCGTTTGAACAATATTGCCCGCAGGTTGGAAATACTGGGCGGTTTACTGGTTGTGTATCTGAATTTGGACCGTGTTATTGAAATTATCCGCAACGAAGATGATGCCAAGGCAGTGCTGATTGCGGAATTTAACCTGACTGAAATTCAGGTCGAGGCGATTTTAAACACCCGTCTGCGTTCACTGCGTAAATTAGAAGAAATGGAAATTAAACGCGAAGATGCCGCACTGCGCGCAGAACAGGAACAATTGCAGGCGTTGCTGGCCAGTGAGGATGCCCAGAACAACCAATTAAAAGCATGGTTTAACGATATAAAAAAGACATATGATAAAAAGACTAAACTGGGGCGGCGGCGCACAACATGGGCAGAACAGACTGAAGAAATTGTTGTTAATGCTGACGAATTTATTGAAAAAGAACCGCTGACAATCATACTGTCCAAAATGGGTTGGATTCGTGCGGCCAAGGGGCACCTGGACCTGGGGGCATTGGATTTGAAATTCAAAGAAGGTGACGAATTACAAATGGCGTTCCATGCACAGTCAACTGATAAAATCAATTTATTCGCGCAAATGGGTAAAATGTTCACGTTGGCCGCGAACGAATTGCCGTCTGCGCGCGGCTTTGGCGAATCTGTGCGAATGATGGCAGATATTGGCGCGGATGAAGAAATTGTTCATGCATTTGTATTGGATGTAAATGCAAAGTATTTGTTGGTATCCAGACATGGAAATGGATTTATTATTTCTGGGGATGCCTGTGTTGCCCAGACCAAGAACGGCAAACAGGTTATGAATGTTGATGAAAAAAATCCAGCACACATGTGCGTGATTGCATCAGGTGACACGATTGCAATGTCGGGTTCAAACGACAAACTGTTAATATTCCCTGCGGTTGAGGTTCCACAAATGTCGCGCGGCAAGGGTGTGATTTTACAAAAATACAATGCAGAACGCACATATGTTCTGGATGTTATGTTCTTTGATGCAACAAATGGATTTGGATGGACAACAGGACGCGGCACAACAAAACCTGATAACTGGGAATTATGGCGTGGCAAACGCGCATCCCAGGGACGCACTGTTCCAGTTGGATTCCCGCGCAGTGGAAAATTTGGAAAATAAGAAAAAATCCCCAATACGGGGATTTTTTTTCAAATAGACTTGACTTTTTATAAAAATTAGTATATATAATTTGCGTAAACTTTGGTTCCCTGGTTTTCGGGGCGGGCTGCCGGGATATGATGGCAAGTCGGGGCAGATTGATTTTAAACCTGTCTGAATGTACGCAATGAAATTTTCTATCTTTGCGAACCAATCAAAAAAAATATTAGAAACAATGTAATATGTACGCGTTTTACGCGTGGGTATTTATTTGATTGCAAAGGAGTATAAGATGAAATTATTAAAGCAGTTAATACCATATGCGATATTCAGTGGCACTTTGATTGGCGCAACTGCATCAGATACAACACCAGAAAAAAATATAGAATTTACGCACAAACATATAAATTTGCCATCAGGCAATATTGACTTTATAAAATATGTACCAGAACAGGAATATGTGATAAACTCAAAATATCTGGATAATAAGGCAGATAGCCTGTGTAACGTGTATATAAATAACGCACTGGAATCACAACAAAAATTAAAACCACTGATAGGCACAAGAAAATACCGCCGGGCGGTACGTGAAGAATTACCGGGGGCGCCAGTTGGGCTCCACTGTCTGTACGGACAATTTACACACCTGGCACGCGCACTGGATGAAATGGGCGACACATTGACTGTTATTCCAGAAGATGCGCGAATGGCATGCATTGTATTCAAAAATCAAATGCGTGAAAAATATTCTGGAATACAAAACTGTATTTATGAAGGTGTTATGCACAAATCAGATTCCGCATATAATGTGGCACTGAGTCGATATCTGGAACGCAACAATGTGACAGATGCAACACCAAATTCTGTAAAAAATGCACATATTATAAAGTTTGCACAGAATAATTTTAGCGCAGATGCAATTGCACCTGGTGCGATTTTAATTGTTCCACGATATCGTGGCAGCCGCAACAGATTTCATGCGATAATGCTCTTGGGGCGGGGACGCGTTGAAAATAACGAATTTATCCCAGATCCAAAGGGTCAACACATCTATGTCGGACATAATCGCGAAAATATGGGTGATTTATTTCGCACATATGATACATCTTATGTCTTTGCAGCGGACACAAAAAATATTGTACGCGATGGATATAAAAAGGAATTAGAAAAAATAGAATCAATGTCAAATAATCAACTGATTGAATATTTGTCTGATATAGAAAAAATAGCAAAGGTTGGCCTGTCACGTGATATATTATTACATATGGCACGCAATAAATATTTTAACAAACCTTTATCTTTTACACCAATGCCATTGTACAAATGGATGGCAATAAAGGGATTGAATATCAGTCTTGATGAATTAATATTATCATTACCAAAACAAAAATTAAGATAAAAACCGCCAAACGGCGGTTTCATTATTGGGATATTTTATGCTTAATCTCGCGTATACGGGCCAGGATTTCGCGCAGATCTCCTTCGGTTGCAACGGGGGTTGGCTGACTGCGCAATTCATCTGCTAGCACAATACACAATGTTGCCAATAAAGCATTTTCAGGCAAAGGGCCGATTTTATCCAAAATCTGGCGCGCACGCGAATCAACCATTTTTCCTAGTTCAATCAGGCGCGATTCTTGTCCATCTTCGCACCCCATAGGATAATTCTTGTTTACAATAGGGATGGAAACAACGCTCATTTCTTTAACTTCTTTAGTATAGATATAGACTTATCAATCATTTCTGTCGCGCGGGTATTCTTATCACGCAGGGCACGAACCTGTTCAGTCAGGATTGCCACCTCTAAATCTGTCTGTTTGCCCGCGTGTATGGCCGTTCCGCGCAGGCGGGCGGCGGCCTCTTCCAAATGGGTTAATTCCTGGAATATTTGCTGTTTTATATCTGCCATATTTCCAGTTTAAGATATTTTTTGCATGCGTTCAACCCTAAAATGTGATATAGTGTGCGCATGTACTGTGGGGGTTGATTTATATGAAAACTAAAATAATCTATATTTCTGGGAACGAAGTCTTTGAAATGTCTGAAATTCGTGCAGCTTTTGAAGAAGTGCGCATGGCATTAGGATTAGATAATGATACGATTCTGTTTGGGGTACCAGTTGATGCTGATAATGCGTTGACCAATGGGCAAACCATTGAACAACAGGTTGCAACCGTTGCAGAACCTGTTGTCGCAAACGAAAAATTAGATATAGCAGACGAAATTATAGCAGAAGCTGTTATTGTTGAAGATATCACAAAATCAGAAACAGATGTGACAGATGAGACATTGACTGTCGTGTCATCGCAATTCGATGAAATATCAGACGAGACAACCGAAACACCAACCCTGCAAACCGAATCCCCACAAGATTCAGAAAAAGTAATTCCTATTTTATCTGTATTGGCTGTGACACAAAATACAGAACCAGAACACAAAGACGAACAAGAAGTGCCGATTTCTAACGAAGTTGAAGAAACCGTGATAGATACTGCAGTTATTGCACCTGCTGTTGAAAGCGACGCAGAAATTATAACAGATATTAGTGTTGATGATGAGTTGGTTGCACCTGATATGTCGGATGAAGACAATGCAGAAAAAGTGACCATCAGCGATATGATTAATGACGAAGTGCCAGTTGCGCATATGGAAAAAACGCTGGAACAATTATTGGAAAGCATGACCCCTTTGCGTGAAGATGTAGAACATGAAGATAATTTAGACCTAAACGAAGAATTTATCGATTCGTTTGATTTAGATGATAATAATACTGATGCGACATTGGCACAGTTAGCATCTGAATTTGCAGAAAATGAAGACAGGATTGTTGCAACAAAAAAATCTGAACCACAGGGCAAAATTGGTAAATTGAAGAATATTCTGCCTTTTAAAAAAGCTAAACGTGATGACAATGGCCTGATGGGAGACCTGTTTGGATGGGCAGGGATAGCCGCAAATGACGAAGACTTCACAATACCAGGATTCTTTGCGGGGGCAAAAAAACAAGGCGCATAATAATGGAAGAAACAAACCAGTTTCTGTCACAGACCTTTAGATTACTGAAAAATTCCGGATTCCACAATCTGCGTGCGGATTCGGAATTTATCTATATGGAAGATCCATCGTGTATTTTGCGCAGTTTTGAAACTTTTCTGGAATATGCATGGGTTATAATTACAATACTGGCAGGGATATTGCTGTTTGGTTGGGCAATATCTATGATACGGGGCGCAAAATATGACAACATATTCATTAATATGCGTAACCTGATTTTGATATTTGGGGGGTTATCTTTAACAAAACCTGTTATCAACTTGGTCTATGGGGACGATTTGTTCGCACGTGGATGCGGCACAATTTCTATATCAATTGATGAAATAAAAAAACTGTTAGATGCGCGCAATTCTAAACTGAAAAAATACGATCAAAATCAGTTGTATGAAGACCTGATTATTCAAGATTCGGGAGTTGTTATAGAAACAGGCGGCACAACAACTGAAACAACATCTGAATCGCTGGACGAAATACTTGAACAAACTGAGACAATTGCGCCAGAAGAACAACAAAAAAGCGCACCCACCGACTACAAGTCGGTAATAAATATTTCTGGCACCCCACAATCTGCCACAGAAACAGGAAACGATGTTATTTATACTATGCCAGATGGAACAAAGATAAAACGCAGTGGTGGCACACGTTCATGGCGAAATTCAAACCCGGGGAATATCAGGTATTCTAAATTTGCACAAAATGTCGGGGCAATTGGTCAGGCTGGCGGTTTTGCGGTTTTTCCAAACGAACAGGTTGGCATGTATGCAATCGAAGCATTATTGCGCACAGACAGTTACAACAAACTGACACTAGCAGGTGCAATCAGCAGATATGCCCCACCCGTTGAAAACAATACGGCCGCATACCACAGAAATATAGAAAAACTGACGGGCCTGTCTATAAATAAAAAAATGTCAGATTTAACGCCATCTGAACTGACCAAAGTCGCCCAGGCAATTCGGCAAATAGAAAACTGGAAAGCTGGTACAACACAAAGGATTTAAATTATGCATTCGCAATGCGGTGGAATAAAACTGAATATGTTGCTGATTGTATTAATGGGTGCGTTAATGGCCACAGGGTATATGCTGTGGAATCAAAAGTCGGAAAGCATGGGCACAAATTTTAGTGCAGGATCGCCACAGATTCAACGCCCCCCCCAACAGGAAAACGTCAATACGCCATTCACAGATGGACTGATACAGGCAATATCAATAAAAAAACATGAACCTGATGAAACAGGAGCAGGTGTTACAAGTACTGAAATTTTTGCAGTGGACATCAATAATGATGGCTCATTAGACCGTATTACAAAAACGCATCACGAAAGTGGAACTGCACATTTTTGGGATGAATACAAAATAGAATTAAACCAAAAAGGAAAATATAGGAACATTACCCCCAACGGATTTCGCACAACAGTTGGCGCAGAATGCGCATTGCAAAAATTACAATTTGTATTTAAACCAAAATTCTATGTTGTAAAAATTTCACGTTCATGGCGCGACTCTTGGGATACCCCCAGCATGGCAACACGCACAATATATACAATCCAAAACAATAAATTAATCGCAGGTCAGCCAGAACAATTGGAATCAGTTTGCGATGTGACGGAATTATTTAAAAAATGACGACTTGTTCAGAAAAGGCGTTGCACGCAAAGAGTGCACAGTACCATTAGATGTGACAACAAAGTGATCAACCAAGGCAATACCAAACATATTTAAACACTTTTCAACATACGATGTAGTTTCTGCATCATCAGAAGAAAAATTATTTTCCGACACAGGATGATTGTGAACCATTATTACACTGATTGCATTCAGATTTAAAGCCTTGCGTGCGACTTCACGTGGATATACATCAACCTGGTTGAACGTGCCGCGATTATGTACTTCGGCAGCGATTAAGCGCGAGTCTCCATCCAAGTACAAAATATGAAATTCTTCGACCGTTTTATCAGCAACCAGTTCACGACAATAATCGCGTATAAACTTATCGTCCGATAAATACTTCCCCTTCTTAGCACGCTCTTGGTAAGAATCCAATAACAGTTCATGAAATAACTTGATCGCAATTGCCGCATTGCGACCAATACCAGGAACCATAACCAATTCTTCGTATGGTGCGCGAAGAACAAAATATATGCCACCAAATTTTTCAATCAATGTACGTGCCAGCGGCCTGACATCGCGACGCGGTATCGCATATGTTAACAGCAATTCTAATTTTTCAGGACTGGTCAGTTTACCGTCCAGCAATTTTTGCTTTAGCCGTTCGCGATGGCCATTATGAAAAAGTTCATCTGTTTTCGGCATAAAAAATTAAATCATTTTTTCAGTAAAGATTATTGCGCCATCTTCAGTAATGCCGATTGTGTGTTCCCACTGGGCAGACAGACCACCATCAACAGTACGTGCCGTCCAACCATCTGCATCAATTTTACATTCAGCAGAACCAGTATTTATCATAGGTTCAATAGTAAATACCAGCCCAGGCACCATTTTAACTTTATCCCAACGTTTATCATAAAAATGATATATTTGCGGTTCATCATGCATAACCTTGCCAATGCCATGACCAACAAAATCGCGCGAGATTGAAAAACCATGTGGATTGACAACCGCTTCGATTGTTTTACCGATTTCAGACAACGGTACACCTGGCGCACAAATAGAAATTGCTGCGTTCAGCGCATCTTGGCAGACATTGACCAGTTTCTGCGCCTGGGATGACACACGACCAATTGTAAACATCCGCGATGCATCGCCGTGAAAACCTTTGTATTCAGCCGTCAGGTCAACATTTACAATGTCGCCATCTTTCAAGATAACATCATCACTGGGGATACCATGAACAATTACATCGTTTACGGATGTACAAATATGCTTTGGATAACCCTGATAACCTAAATCAGATGAACGGGCACCATTTTCTTTTAAAAAGGCCGCAACCATTCGGTCAATTTCACCAGTAGAAATACCCGCGCGAATGTGCGGTGAAATAAAATCAAAACAGCGCGCAACAATATCGCCGGCGGCACGCAGACGCTTGAAATCCTTGGGGGCGTATACAGATGATAACATATTTATTTCCTTCGTTTTGTTGCTAATTTCGCAGAACGCACAACCAGTTTCAGGGCAAAATCGCGTAATAAAACCTCGCCCGGCATGCCGGTGGTGCGTAATTGCCGTTCTAATTCGTTCAAACGAACCAATACTGCAGTGATTTCAGATTCAGGCCAAATCTTAATCGCCATTTTAAACTTCTCTTCCACCTTCCAAAACAGGCGGGGTAATTGACCGTTGACGACCGCAGTTTGCAATTTCTTGAAATGGGCGTCTAGCATACGAACCAACATATTTGGTTCTTTGTTATCATACAACAATCTATCCAGCGCCATCATCGTTTGCTGAATGTGCCCCGCTGTCAAGGAGTATAAGAAATCATCAATATCGGCTGCGCCTGTATCAGGTAAACATTTTTCAACATCTGACAATTCGACAACGCGCTTATCATTGACATATAACGCAATCTTGCGCAGAAAACCACGGGTTATCCCCCTGTCACCGCCCAGATGCGTTGTCATATATGCCATGGCATCGGGGGTTATTTGCTGAATCCCAGATGCAGCAGACAATTCATTGCGTATTAGGTTGGTCAATGTTTTTACATCATCAATATAACATGCAAGCGCCGCCATATCATCTGCCCCTTCGAACAGAGAGCGCAGACCGCCACCTGCACGCAAATCACCACCAGCCACAATAACAGTTGCGCACAAACCAGGATGCGACACTAGGTCAGCAACCTGTTTCGCACAGGCATCACCCGCATTGGATATAATTACCATTTTTTGCCCACCAAACATTGATGGGGTACAAGCCTCAGCAAACAGTAGGTCTTGCTTTTCACGCAAATCATCAGAATCCAGTGTGAATAAATTATCTTTTTCAACCCCCAGTTTTTTTACTGCCATGTCACAGTATTCGTCAATCTGACCTGTATCTGGGCCGTAAATTAATACTGCACGAATTTTTTCAATTCCGGTTTTAAAATCAGAATCACGCCACTTCATTATTTTGTCGTACCTGTGTCTGGATGTGAATATTTGTATGTTTCTGCAATTGCACGCGTGCTGATTTTTTCTGCCAATACGCGTATTGTGTTTTGAACTGCATTGTTATATGAAGCATTGGATGCAACCAAATACCGCACAAAGGTATATGATTCTGCTGCACGTTCGGTGCCGGTCGCAATCTGTTGACCGTTATGCAACAACACATATGATGCAGTCAGTGATATTTCCTGCCAGGTGGCATCCCCAGTTTGTTCCAGTGCCTTGTACTGGGTGACCGGTTCGTTTAATTTTACAGTTAGTGTATAGGTGGCATCAGATTCGCGTTGCCCCCCGAAACGCGCCCATAACGCATTGCGCAAATCAATACCATTAATGCCAGAAATTGGCGATACATATATGTCCATATCTGCGCCAGTAAACATAGGTCGGAATCCACATGCGGATGCAAACAATGCAAATAGTATAATTAAAAATTTTTTCATACCTGTAACCGTTTTTCCTGTTGCAATTTATTTGTATATTACCTAGACTTTTTATAAATCGCAAGGGGGAATGATGAATATTTTTATCATGATTTTGGTTGCGCTGTTTATGGCGGGCTATTATATGTTGGACAGCCCTAGTCAGCGCATCGCAAATCACGAAACCCAACAGGCGATTACACAATCAGACCTGCGGACAGTCGCACAATGCGCAACAGCGTTACATAATGCACAAATTAACGGCACTGAATTTCAGGATATTTGTATTGAACAAAATAATATTGCCAGTAGATTTATTTGTCTGGATAAACGATTGAAAATCACAGAATGTGAGGGTGAAAAAAATAAAAAAATAGCTTTTAACTATCTAATTACTGCAACCGGGGTTTTGGCCCCAGAAATCCATAATAGTATGATGGAAATATTGGAACAACACTATGCAGAATCTGGTACTTTTGGGCTGTTTAACGAAAATACGATTATGTCAGGCGGAACAGTGACAAAACGTATTGTTCCCAAGGCGATAATCGAAGAAATGAAATTAGAAAATGGACAATTGGTGTACTTGACACAATATGAAACGCCAGATACAGGTATCCAATACGAAATTGCAACAACCCCAGATGTGAATTGCCCCACCGGCACAACCAAGGTTTATAAGTTTGGTCGTTGGCAATGTATTGCATATAACACCAAGACAGACTGTGGCGGAGATATGATTTGGGATTCTGATTTATACGAGTGTGTGCCTGATGAATCCAGAAAACCACTGTGTGCGGATACTCAATCAGCAGTTATTGTGGACGAAGTTTGGGAATGCATAAACCCATTCCCAGAAAAAAGCTGCCCTGATAATTTAATTGCGCGTTTGAACTATAATACATTGGAGTGGGAATGTGTAACAGACCCGACACTTGACAAGACAATAAAAAAATGTGGACATTTAACCGGTGGCGCTGTTTATGGTGGCTCGCTGGGGGCAACGCTTCGTGTACCACACACATCGTGCACAGACTGTGAAACAATGATAACAGACCCAGAAACCTGCGTATCATGGTGTGTACCAGATCCTGTCAAGATACATGATGCGCGTTGTTATCCAGGGGCAATGGCAGAATGCAGTGGCAGCACGCGCGCATTTTATTTTGGTTTCCCAAACGCAGAATACACCACTAAGATAGAAGCAATAAAAGATATTGAAATTATATTTGATAAATCGCGCGCGCAAAACAGAAGGTTTAACTGTATTGATTGTGGTCCAAACGGAATTGATGCAGAAAAATCACGACCACCATATGTTGTAGTTTGCAATTAAAAAAAATGCCCAATTGGGCATTTCTTATTTTTCCAGTTGTTTTATTTGTGCCATAACCCTTGACAGGCGCTCTTCCACATCTTGATACTGGGCAGCATAATCGTCTGCATCAGAATGAGCCTGGGAGACAACATAAGGTGCGCGGGATGCGTTGTCCATATTTATTTGGCACGCCCATATTTTATCTTCTAGGCGCGACATGCGTTCTTCTAATTCATCGGCAACCGCACGCAATTCACGAACACGAGATGCGTTATTATGTTTTTGGCAAACAGCACCATATGTTTGGTTAAATGATGCAACATGTGCTAATTCACGTTCTGCGGTCCGACCATTATCAATACGCTTTTGAATGCCGTCCAATTGCATTTCTTTATCATCCAAATCTGCTTCTGCTTCGTGATATTCAGACGGATCAAAAGTACGACAGTTCATAACATACTGACGCAGTGCTTTGATATTATCAACCAAAATGGGATATTCTGCCTGGGCACGTTTGCCTGCAGAAACCCTGTCTTGCAGTCTGGGTACCTTGGCATCAAGAACCGACTTTAAAATATGAAACACACCAATTTGTGCGTCCTTTTTTTGGTTTTCCATAAAATCCTCGTTCTTTATTTACACATCTCATTATAGTACATTAAAATTATTTGTCAATGATTAATAAGAAAATATAGGGCGGGATTTCCCTGCCCTATTTTTGCTGTGTTATTACTGGTCTGCCCGTGTAAAGGCACCATCGTTCAACATATCGCGAACAGCAAAATGTTTAACCTTTTTCGCGGATGTTGATGGCAATTCTTCTTCGGTAATCGCAAAGTGTTTTACCCATTTATATTGCGCGATTGCCAAATTAGATTTCTTTAACAGCAATGCAACGCGTTCAACAGTTGTGCCTGGTTTTACCTGGAATACTGCGAAAGGTACGATTTTATCCTTGATTACATATTCAAATACAGCTGCATTCAAGATTTCATCGTTTTGCATATACAAGTCTTCCAGTTCGTCGGGATATACATTTTTACCACTGTCCAGAACAATAACCTGTTTCTGGCGGCCTTTGACCGTCAGACGACCGTATTTATCCAGGCAACCAATGTCCCCAGTTTTAAACCAGCCCTGTTCGAACGCTTCGGCATTGGCGGTATCGTTTTCCAGATAGCCTGGCATAACCATATTACCACGAACCCAAATTTCACCAATTCCGTTTTTATCGGGATTATGAATCTGGATTTCATTGCCTGGCAATGGGCCGGCATAGTACATAGACCCATCAGGTTTGCGGAATGCAAAGTTAAAGTTCGCAGGCCCTGTTGTTTCGGTCAGACCATAACAATCACCAACAACAAACCCCATGCTTTCATAGAACTTGCGAATTGACGGTTTCAAGGTCGCACCCGCTGACACCAAAACGCGTGTATTTCCCCCAAAGGCATCGTGTACAGGTTTGGTCACTTTGTCAACCAGCCCGCCCAGGCCAATGGCACGCAATATCTTGCGCATAGAGACAATTACGCGCATTAATGTCCAAACATGCTTTTCACGTGCACTGTCAACAATCTTTTTATAGAAAACTTCCCAAATGCGTGGAACTGCAGGAATTACTTCTGGCTTATACTGCTTAAAGTCTTTGATAAATTCTTGGGGTTTTAATACAGGCTGTAATAATAATTTACCCTGTAGTGCGACCGGTACAATAATATTAATTACCACACCATATATATGATACAGGGGTAAAAATCCATAGAAGGTGTAGCCCGGCAAAATTACATCTTTGTAAAACTGAGCACCGTCTGACAACGCAATCAGGTTTTCGTGAGTCAGACCTACAACCTTTGGATTACCTGTTGAACCAGATGTAAACGACAGTTGCGCAATATCACTGCGTTCGGTTTGCGCCATTGTAAATTCATTTTCATCTGTATCATCAATATTTTCAATATCAAACATTGGACATGGAGCTCCATCAATAAACATAGATTGCTGGGCCATAACCAATTTACAATCAGTGCGTTTCATCATGTTGATGTGTTCTGTTGTGTTTAAACCCGTATCCAGCATCAATGCACGCGCACCCTGGGATGTGATGGCAAAGTATGTGCGCAAAAAGTCAGGAGTATTGCCAGACAAAATCGCAACAGTGTCGCCCTTTTTAATACCAAAACGTTGCGCCAATAATACAGCACGTTGTTTTACCTTTTTCAACAAATCTGCATAGGTTTCGTTCTGGCGTACAAAGAAAATACCGTCCTTGTTCCGCGAACACACATCTTGCAGCATTTCATATATGTTTTTAATCATAATTATGCCTTAATTTTGTTAAACATAGACGCAACCACCACAGTTGCGATACACTGAATATAGCCATTTTTAACAGGAATTACAACCTATAAATGACAATCGGCACGCCTCTTAAAAACACAATATATAGACACTGATTCGCGATTTTTAATCAATATTTTGTAAAAGCACAACAAATCCGAATCGTTTCCTGAGGTGATTTTTCGTTTTTTTACACACAAAAGCATACTTGGTACAGATTTACCGATTCTGTTTATGCGCGCAAAGGGGCGGAATATCAACCTTTTTAAAAGTAAAGCAAAAAATAAATTTTTTTTGCTTTTTTATGTATTGATAGTTTATACGATTCACTATATATTGTTATCGAAACAAACAGACAACCACTATATGTTGTGTTTTTACAAGATTGGAGTTAGTAAGATGTCAGAAACACAAAACGAAATACAAATTCAAATTACACCAACATTGACAACGCGCCTGGTGGCAGTTCAAAAACGCAGTGGGGAAACAGTACCCTTTGATTCAAAGAAGATATACGAAGCGATTAAGAAAGCTGTTGCTGTGACAACAGAAATTTCAGATGTAGAAGTAGTCAAAGTGACCCAGGATGTGTTAAAGCGTCTGGATGATAAGTTTGCAGAAAAAACACCAACAGTCGAAGCGATTCAGGATGTTGTTATTCGCGCATTAATGGATGCGCGTGCATATAAGACAGCCGAAGCTTACATTATATATCGTCAGAAACGCACAGAAATTCGCGAATCTATGGTTGATGCAGTTGATATTATCGAAGGATATGTCGGTGGTTCAAACTGGCGTATCAAAGAGAATGCAAATGTCGGCTATTCCATCGGTGGGCTGATATTGCGTACCAGCGAACGCGTGACCGCGGAATATTGGTTAAACCTGTATCCGCGGGCGGTTGCTGAGGCACACAAGACCGCTGCAATCCACGTTCATGATCTGGGTTGGTTGACGGGATATTGCGCGGGATGGTCACTGCGTGAATTGTTATACGAAGGTTTTAACGGTGTTGATGGATATTTGCAGTGTGAACCTGCACGCCATATGGCAACAGCAATTTCGCATATGGTAAATTTCTTGGGTACATTGCAGAATGAATTTGCGGGTGCGCAGGCGTTTTCGTCTGTGGATACATATTTGGCGCCATATGTTCGCATTGATAATTTGACCTATGCGGATGTGAAAAATGCAATGCAGACATTAATCTTTAATTGTGCGGTACCATGCCGTTGGGGAACACAGACACCATTTATAAACTTTACATTTGACTGGACATGCCCAGAAGATTTAAAGCAACAACACCCATTTATCGGTCGCAAACAGGCTGACTTTACATATGGCGAGTTGCAAGCAGAAATGGATATGATTAACAAAGCATTTCTGGAGGTTATGACCGAAGGTGATGCGTTGGGCCGTCCGTTTACATTCCCAATTCCAACATATAATATTACGCCTGATTTCCCATGGGAACACCCAAATGTAAAACCATTGTTTGAATTGGCAGCAAAGTACGGGATTCCAAACTTCCAGAACTTCTTGAACTCTGATTTGAATCCAACAGACGTTCGTTCAATGTGCTGTCGACTGCGTTTGGATGTACGCGAATTATTAAAACGTGGTGGCGGTCTGTTTGGTTCAGCAGAAAAAACAGGGTCAATCGGCGTTATCACAATCAACCTGGCACGTTTGGGTTATATACATCGTGGCAATCGTGAAGGATTGTTTACAGAACTGAAACGCTTGCTGGATTTAGGACGCGATGCGTTGGAAATTAAACGTGATATTATTTCTAAGAATATGGAACGCGGGCTGTATCCTTTTACCAGACGCTATCTAGGGGATTGGAATCATCACTTTTCAACAATCGGTGTGAACGGTGCAAATGAAATGGTTCGCAACTTTACAGGCGACCGCGAAAACATTGCAACACCAATGGGTAAAAAGTTGGTATTGGATGTTATGGACTTTATCCGTGAAAATCTGGCGACATTCCAGGAGCAAACAGGCAACCTGTATAATCTGGAGGCAACACCAGCCGAAGGATGTTCATACCGATTTGCCAAAACGGATGTTAAGAACTTTCCAGACATTCTTACCGCTGGAACTAAGGATGCACCATACTATACAAATTCAACCCAGTTGCCAGTGAACTTCACAGACGATCCTTTTGTTGCACTGGAACACCAAGAAGAATTACAACGCAAATATACGGGTGGCACAATGTTGCATCTGTATATGGGTGAACCTGTATCCAGTGGGGATGCAGCCCAGAAAATAGTGCGTACGATTTTTGAAAACTATAAAGTGCCATATATGACATTGACACCAACATTTTCAATCTGTCCAAAGCACGGTTATCTGCCGGGCAAGCATGAATTCTGTCCAAAATGTGATGCGGAAAATGCCGCAAACCAGGACAAAAGAGAACAAAATAATTAATGTCATAAAACAAATCATAAAAAAGGGAGGAGAAAATTATGACCAATACAGCAACCAGAACACCATGCGAAGTTTTTTCACGTTCAATGGGATTTATTCGTCCGGTAAAAAATTTCAATATTGGTAAGTATTCTGAATTCTGTGAACGCAAAACTTTCACAGAAGAAAACAGTTTAAGTGCAGGTCAACGTCATTATGATTTGTTAAAACGTGCGGCGTAATTATTATGCGTGATATTCAGATTGGGGGATTAGTATCATTCACTACAATTGATTACCCAGGGAAACTAGCCGCGGTTTTGTTTCTGGTGGGTTGTCCATTGAAATGTGCGTATTGTTCTAATCCCCATTTGTTATGCCCAGGGAACGGTGAATATGACCCAGAACGCGTTATGGATTGGATACAATCACGCGTGGGCAAGTTAGAAGCCATTGTGTTTTCAGGTGGCGAAGCGTTGATGCAGGGCAATGCAACAGTTGACTATATGCAACGTGTGCGTGCATTGGGATTTAAAATCGGGTTGCATACAAATGGTTTTTACCCTGGTGCTTTGGAACAGGCAATTAATATAATTGACTGGGTCGGATTGGATTTCAAGGCAACGCGTGAAAAATATCCAGATTTAACCGGCCAAGATATTGCGTATAACAATATGATACGCAGTTTGGATATTTTAATCACCCATAACAAGGACTTTGAAGTTCGCATAACATGCGACCCATTGTTTATCGATAAAGATAATCTGATGGAAATTATGGATATTTTGTCGGCGCGTGGTGTGCAAAATGTTGCAATACAAAAATATATTCCACATTTTGAAACAGATACACACAAGACGACAGACGTAATGCGAAATCAGTTTTTTATTGATACGGATTTACGCGATAAAATAAACAGCATGTTTAAATCTGTTATATGGCGGGAATAATAGAAACGGCACAATGTGTGCCGTTTTTATCGTGATTTGCTGACTACCCTGTACCACTTCGCATCCAATTCCGCATTACCAGTAATGCGCGGTTCAACAATAACCCATGATGACCAATTTTTAAACAGTTCGTCTGCGCGTGCGCGATCTGCAGACACAATTTCTAGACGCCCCGCCTGGGATTTTATACTGTCATAGGCGTGCGAATATTTAATACCCAAATCTG
The DNA here is from genome assembly GCA_017629245.1 of Alphaproteobacteria bacterium. GTDB lineage: Bacteria > Pseudomonadota > Alphaproteobacteria > Rs-D84 > Rs-D84 > Enterousia. The sequence goes on from JAGBXO010000011.1 coordinate 178,445, forward strand.
ACAATAATTTTCCCAACTGGGCTGCCTGGTCATGTGTTGTAAATTCAAAACCTGATACCGGACGTCCATCAAAATCTTTCAAATTATGATTATATGATGCACTGTTTGTACCCGAATTTTTTGCAATTGCATTCAGGATTTCCATAACCCCACCATAGGTTATAACCCGATGTTGCGCCTGGGCAAATTTTTGCTTTTTATCCACTTGTTAATCCTTTATATGTTTCATACATATGCAATTTTATCATACAAATATATAGCACACAATGTGTTTTTACCCATATCAACCCAAGGTTGTTATTAGATAAACTATCTCTTTTTTTCTTGATTGGCACGATTATTTATGAAATAATTCAACCCTGACACGAAAACAATACAACGATTCATATTACAAGAGATTAGACATGCAACACAAAACACTATGGAACAGCATTGAACAACTTGCAAAATTACAAGGATTAACATGCTCGGCCCTGGCAAAAAGAAGCGGTTTGGACGCAACAACATTTAACAAAAGCAAGCGATTTTCTTCGGATGGCACGCCACGATGGCCATCATGTGCGACAATTGCAAAAATAATAGAAGCAACGAATACTAGCCTGCTGGAATTTGCAGAAATTTTTTATAAATCAGCACAAGAACAAAAATAAAACACCCCGTTGGGGTGATTTTTATTACTGGCGGATGGTGAGGGATTCGAACCCCCGGTGGAGTTGCCCCCACAACGGTTTTCAAGACCGCCGCATTCGACCGCTCTGCCAACCATCCGAAACTGTTTGTAAAGCTAAAAACTCAACGGCGTGTATTGTACATTATTTTTTGCGAATTGCAAATACAAAAATTAATAATCCTGCAAAAAACATTATGCCTGACAATAACTGCCCCATCGTCAGCCCCCACGATGTTAAAAAACCAATCTGGGCATCAGGCGCGCGGAACAATTCACAAAACATTCGAAACACCGCATATCCCATCCCCATAATCCCACCCAGGGCACCAGGATACCTGCGAAGATTGGTATAACGATACAGACAATACATTATTACAAATAATAGGACGCCTTCGGTTGCGGCCTCGTACAATGGGCTGGGGTGACGGGGAATTGGGGTGTCGCCGTTAAACACAACCGCCCAGGGCGCATCGGTGGGACGGCCCATAACCTCGCGATTAATGAAGTTTGCGATACGACCAAAGAACAGGCCAATCGGTGCAACGACCGACATTATATCCAATATCTTCCATGCATTTAATTTCTGTATATGCGAAAACATAAATACAGATGCAATTACACCGAACAAGCCGCCATGAAAGCTCATCCCGCCGTGCCACACAGCAAATATTTCCAACGGGTGTGAAAAAAAATACCCCAGGTCATAAAATAACACATACCCCAGACGGCCACCCAGAATTACCCCAAACACAACCCAGGTTAATAAGTCATCCAGCTGTTTGCGGGTAAGTTTTATTGTGCTGTTATTTGCACACATCAGGCGTTTGAACAACCAATACCCGACAACAAACCCCGCAACATAAGCCAATGCATACCAGCGCACATCCAGCCCAAACAGGCTGAATGCGACAGGAGATACCGGGTTTAATGTTATTGCCATATATATTTCTTAACGAGTTCTTTGCAATGTACCCTGCAAATTTGCGATGGTTTTTTCCAGGCGCGCCAGGCGCTGGGCCTGAAAACTGTCCAATTGTGGTAATGCACGCAGACCGTCTGCTTCACGCATGTATTCTGCACACATTGCACTAAGGCCTTTTATCCCACTTTGACATTTTGAACGACTTTGCATACACTCATCATCGCGTTTCAAATCACGCAATATTGCACGACCACGCCGTGCGAATTGTTCTGTTGTTGGCATTTTTTTATCCTTTTGTTCTGTTTAATTATTTTGATAATGTTGATTTGATATTAGAAATAATTTCTTTCAACTTTTTTATCAGCTTGGCATCTTTGGCAGAGCGCAACTTTTGTTCCGCAGTCTCTAACTGCTTTTTCAAATGTCCATCAACTACACATTTTTCCTGCTTTTTGCCAAAATCTTCACGCAAACCATTGCGCCTGCGTGCCTCGATTCGTTCTTGTTCGTATTTGTGAAGTCCCATATTTTTTATCCTTTTGGCCTTGAATTACACTCTTTATTGTATTATATATTTGTTAAATAACAAGGAGAAAGATTTATGAAGCAAATTAAGTCTGCAATGCAACCCGGTGGGATTGAATTATATCTGAAACGTATATTTGCGTTAATGTTCGGTGCTGTTGGTGTGACAGCGGTGGCCGCGTATATGACCATATGGGGCGGTGGATTGCAATATTTGTTTAATTTTTCAACAGGTGGAATGTCTGGACTGTATTATGTATTACTGTTTGGTGGGTTGGCACTATCTATATGGGCCCAGGTTCGTGTATTCAGTATGAAACCTGCAACAGCAGCTTTGCTGTTGATGCTGTATGCGGTGTTAATTGGCGTAACAATGACGCCGTTGATTGCGGTTGCACTGTCAGTAAATCCGGGATCTATTTTGATGGCCTTTGTTGTTGCGGCGTTAATGTTCGCATGTATGGCTGTGTTTGGATATAAAACGATTAAAGATTTATCTTTTATGGGGATTTTCCTGACCATGGGTATGGTTGGATTAATCTTGGTTGGGTTGTTATCGTTTGTATGGCCGGCGATGATGGGCGGCGTGTTTGGAACAATCGTATGCTTTATCGGCGTGTTGGTATTTGCGCTGTTTACTGCGTACGATATGCAAAATCTAAAGCGCGCATATGCCGTTATTGGCGATACAAATCAAAAAAATCAATTAGCTGTATTGGGTGCATTGCATTTGTATATTTCATTTATCGCAATGTTCCAATATCTGTTAAGTTTATTTAATCGCGAATAAGACACTAAGATACAAGGAGTAAAAAAATGGCTTATAAAATTGACCCAAGTAAATGTATTGGTTGTCACACATGCATGGGAATGTGCCCAGTATGCGCAATATCTGTTGGTCCAGATGGCAAATGTGTAATCGACCCGGCAAAGTGCATTTCATGTGGCACATGCGCATCAATCTGTCCGGTTGGCGCAATCGCCCCAGACGCATAATAAAACCCGCCAAAAGGCGGGATTTTTATTGATTTTCCATTTTTTTATATTAATATGCGTGGACAAATTTATAAAAAGGAAAATTAATATGGATGTAAAAGCAGTTGTATATAAATATATATCAGACGCAACAGGTATACGCAATTTTAAAGACAGTGATTCTTTGGATAGTTTGGGTATGGACTCGCTGGATGTGATTGAGATGTTGATGGACCTGGAAGGAAAATATTGCATTGACGCCATTGATACAGGATACAAACCAATCAGGACAGTTAATGATGTTACACGCACGATTGAGGCGGCCATAGAAAATGTTGATCATACGCTGTATGAATTGCGCGCACAACAAAAGAAGAACACATCTTTGTACACAATCAAGCAGTGCAAGCCACACTGTCGCGTAAGTGAAGAACCTTGTAAAAAAATACAGCCTGGCAAGATTAAGAATAATGGCGTATCACCATGCGAGCAGGTAAACTGTATCATTGTAAGAAATATGAAAAAAATGCTGTCTGAATTACAAAAGACAAAATAAAGAAACGCCCAATCGGGCGTTCTTTTATTGTTCAGGCATCACCAACGCTGGGATTGTTGCAACATCGTTATACTGGGACAAGAAACGAGTACCGGTGGCACAATATATCTTGGACAAAGAGTCCTTGTATTCACGAACGGCAGTCACCCAACGTTCATCAATATCTTGCTTTGCACCCTGGTATCCGGAAAATGCCCCCATCACACCGCCGACCCCGGCACCTGTCAATGTGGATTTCAGACGCGCCTTGTTCCCGAAGTCAATCAGATTGCCATCTTCGGCATTGCGATATATTGGATGGAAATCTTCTAATTCATAATTCATGTCTTCCTTTAAGCGATAACCTTCGTTCTTGTTATCACGCAGGTAGAGTTTGTCTGGGTCCAAATTCTTTTTAACTTCGCCCCAGTCGGCGCGTTTATATCCAAATGCAGAATCTTTGACATCGGCAATCATAGCTGGTTCTTTTTTATCTGCGACCCTGGCAGATTCTATTTTTATAAATGTTGTATCAGTAATTGTGCTCTCAGAAACTTCTTTCATATAGCGACCTTTGTGTGCATCTGGTCCTTCGCCCATTATTGATACAAAACGATTTGTACCACACACGCCATTGAAGTTTATTTCTTGTAAATCTTCCAGGGTTTTATCGCCTTCACATCCCAATTTTATAGAAATCAGTTCCCTGTTTATACAGTTTACATACTCGTTACCTTTTATGTCGCAAACATAGGTATCTTCGGTACGCATATTGTAAAACCCCGCCTTGATAACATCACCTGCGCTTTCATCGCCTGTGCCATTTTCCCCCCGGCCAGTAAAATCTGCACCTTTGGCAGCAATTCCCCACAAACATGTTGTTTTTCGACCTTCTACAATACAATCTTCGATACGCAAAACCGCATCACCGGATGCAACCATATTGCCAACAACCGCACCCGCCGTTGCATTTACGCCGGCCGATAGAATTGTATCACCGGCAACCTTGCCCGTTTGGGTATGACCAACCATTAATGCCGCACCACCCAGTGCGCCAACGATTGTACTTTTTGTTTTATGTTCGCCACCGCCAAACATTCCCGTTTTGCCTGGTTCGTTTTTACCAACAAAATTTCCACCAACACCACCAATCAATGCACCTGCGACAATTTTCAGACCGGCATCTTGTTTTTGTTCCTGGTTCATAACCGAGACAACATCTTCCATTGTTGGTTCATGATCTGCTGGGAATTCAACCTTTTCAGCTGCATCTAAATAAGAAAGTTCAGGGAAAGCGGATATATTACAGCGAATTGATTCACCCGCAGGTAAATTTATACGCGCCAAGACCAAGTCTTCGCCTTTGGGACCGGCCTGGAATGCGCGCATTTCAATCACAGATGTACATGTTGAAGCACCACCCGATGCACGACCGGCGGTCGGCGTTGCCCATTCAAACTTACCATCCGGATAAATCATAGAACAACGTTCCAGTTGTGCCATTGACACGGGGGCCTGGGCATTTGCAGAACGCACCTGTTCAGCAATTTCAGGGTTCGCAACATGAATTGGCAATTCTGCAGGTTGCACAGGTTCTGCCGTCGCCTGGGCAGCCATTGTGTTCGCAACCGCATTATATCGCATATCATTTACTTGTTGATAGCCCTGGGCATTACTGCGCGACAGATTACCAACACGAATACCCGCCGCGTATGCACCAGACGCATACGCCAATGCCGCCATTAACGAATAATAAAATGCTGTTTTTTTTCTTCTCATCCTCTGTATCCCCTGCCCCTGCTATCAAATGTATGCAACCGGGACATGCCCGGTGCAAAACGACCTGCTAGAACTGTAATCTTAATCTGACACCAACATCAACCATGCCCAGTCTGCCACTTTCATACCAGTTAGTATAGTGGAATACACTGTCATATGGTGCCTCATACTCGCCAGCGGCACCGTCACCCAACCATTCAATCTGGGATAACACAATACTGCCCGAAGTCTTAACCTTGCCCAGGTTGGCATAACGAACAAAGAAATCTAGCTTTATACCACCCTGCATTTCTGTTGTCACACCCCCTTCTAGCATAAAGGCAAAAGATTCTGTTGTTCCGCCGTTATGGTATGCATAAATGTCAGAAATTCCAGTTAACTGCCCCGCACCTGCATAGGCAGGATCCATCACAGAATAAAATGTATTATCATACACAACGTAATCTGCAATTGTATTTAGCGAAATTCCAACACCCGCCCCAACATAAGGCCGCAATGCACCACCAGCCAAATAACCCGTAAACGAATCAATATTATAGTAAACATTTAACATTGTTGTATTTGCAGTAATAGCACCGCCATCAACCTGCGCTTCAACAAATCCGCCGGCACCGTCTGATGTCTGAACAGTATTTGGATAACTGATGCCAGAATAACGTAAATACGAAAAATCAATACGAATATCATTATTTATCGCCGCACCAACAGACAACTGTAATGGAATTACACTGTCCGAATCAAAGTCTGCCCCCTGGAATGCACCCGGCACAGTATAGGCATCTTCTTCGCCTGTATAATCAGCAGACAAACTGCCCATAACAGATGCGGTATACGCAACTGACAACCCAACATACAGACCACTGTCTGCCAGACGCTCATAATCCGACGGTTGATAATAAGAACGTCCCGCTGTTGTTCCAGACGACCCCACGCGTGGCAACGCACCCGTCACCCGATTTGGTTGCGCCGCAGCAACGCGATTATACGGCATATTGTAAGCACCAGCGGTCTGCATTGCACGCGCACCAGTATTCTGCATATACCCAACCTGACCGGCAGCACCAGCCATCATCTGTGCACCTTGATATGACGGATAACCCGTATAAGCCGCATTCGTCGCACCAGGCACCACAAATAAAAGACCCGTCAACACGGCAAAAACGCTGAATTTTTTCATACCTTTCCCATTATTCCTTTTGGCATATTATACCATTTCAGGAGAATTGGTGCAAGTAATTGTGCAAATTTACGCGACAGATTTATTTCTTTTTATACGCCAGAACATAAGGCACAAATTTATCCATATACAAATCTGGCAACAAACTGCGCGGTATTAGGATGGAATTACCCATACCCGCCGCCATTTTCTGCACACGTTCGCCATTTTTGGCATTAATCAATTCAGTCAACTTTACAGTCACCGAATCCATCGTTCCTGGCAGGATAAAGGTTATTTCGTCGCCAGTGCGCGTTTCGTTACGCAATTCAAATGTAATATTTTCATCTGACACTGCGGTAATCACACCCGCCGCACGATAGTCCGATGTACTGCGCGTTGTTTCATAGTTGTGTGCATCTGCACCCACCGGCCCATCAAAGAACGCCGTTGTATAACCGCGCGTTTCCATACGATTTAAATCAGCCATAAATGGCGTGGGGTCAAAATTTTCGGGGTCACGTGCATAGGCGTCCAATGCACAACGGTACGCATGAACCACACTGCCGACATAGTATTCAGACCGATTTCGCCCTTCTATCTTCAGCGAATCCGGTGCGGCCGATACAACCTCGGCCAGGCGGGGCATCAGGCACAGGTCTTTGGAATTCATGATGTATGCGCCGCGTGCGTCTTCGTCAATTGGCATTTCAATACCAGAATCTTTTTCACGCAAAATAACATCGTATTTCCAACGACACAGTTGCGCGCACGCCCCACGATTTGCCGGGCGACCTGTTATAAAATTAGACAACAGGCAACGCCCCGAATAAGACATGCACATTGCACCATGCACAAATATTTCCAGCCCAACATCCGGACATTCAGCGCGTATATTTTTAAATTCACTGTGTGACACTTCGCGCGCCAACACGCACAGTTTTGCACCCGCATTTTGCCAGAATTTAACCGTTTTTGCCGAACAGATATTTGCCTGAGTTGAAATATGGATTGGCATATCAGGAAAGTTTTCACGCACCCACATCACGATACCAGGATCAGACACAATCAGTGCATCAGGCTGCAAATAACGTATTGTATCTGCAACACGTGGCATGTGCGCATACTCAAAATCATGCGCGAACAGATTGAATGCCAAATACACCTTTTTCCCGGCAGCATGCGCCAGTTCAATTCCCTGCTTTACTTCGTCGGTGGTGATTTTCGCACGCGCCCGCATTGAAAAGCCAGGCAACCCTGCATATATTGCATCTGCACCATATAAAATGGCGGTTTTAAAAGCGTCCAGCGTACCCGCCGGCGCCAACAATTCTGGTAATTTAATCTTAGTCATGTCTATATTGTGCCCCAAATAAAATCAAAGGCAAGGATATTGTTTTGATAACAAGAAAAAACTTTAAAATATGCAAAAAAAATGCTATCCTTGTAGGGATAAATTCAAAAAAAAGGAGAGATTATGGCAGTGCCACTTATTCCCGTAATAGCACGATTTTTGGGAGGATTCTTAGTTAAACAGGGTACAAAAACCGTAGTTAAACAAGGTGCAAAGACCGTAGCAAAAAAAACCATAAAAAAAGCAGCTGCAAAAAAAGTCACAAAGACAGCAGCGAAAAAAGCCGTAAAAAAAGCAGCAGCAAAAAAAGCCGTAAGAGGGGTGGCTACAACAGTAGGCACAACAGGTAAAAAAAACATCTTCAACAAGGCAATTTCAAAACTTGGGCTTATAGGCGGAACCGCATGGGGTGTTAGCGAGCTTTTTCAAACAGCGGGATCGGTGCTATCCACTACACTTACCAGCTCTGGCTTTGTAGTTCCTGCGGTACTTGGTGCTGCAGCTGGTACATATGGCTTTTATAAAATATCAAAAATAACACGCAACAAATCAAAACAGGACAATGACCAGAAAAAAAATGACACTACTCAGGCCGCATTTGTCGAATACAGCGAACCTGTCCCACTGGAAAAAATGTCACCAAAACATCTTAGACAAATAAAAAAGCTGTCTCCTGCGCAAATACAGGCTTTGCGTGCAAAAAAATACAAACGCGCCACAGCAAAATTAGAAAAAGAAGGAACACAGCTAGAAAACTCTAAAAAATTGCAAAATGTTTTGCGGGCACGACAGTACGAAAATGCCGCATAATAAACACATATGCATTTTTTGCTTGCGTTTGTTTTACAGATATGTATAATTGGCAGGCACGCCGGTTTAGCTCAGCTGGTAGAGCGGCTGATTTGTAATCAGTAGGTCGTTGGTTCAAGTCCGACAACCGGCACCAGTTAACCCCTTGATTAAAGGGGATTTTTTATTGTTTTGTCCAATCTACAAAAATTGACAAAAAATTTTTTGCTACTCGTTTGCTACCGGCCGACATGGCGAATATTCCTTGAATATCGATAAATATTTATTATGCTGAAAACAATAAAAATCCATCAGTGGAGAAATTTTATGGAAAAATTGTCGGATTATCCAGTTGTAACAATACGTGATTATGGTGCCTTTTTTAATGCCACCCCTGGCCTGCGGGCAACCGAGATACAAAATTGTCTTGTTTTTGCGCACAATCTTATTTTTACCGACTTTACCTACGATGAATTCGGCATTGAACTGGAAGACTGGCAACTTGAAAAACTAAACCTTTTATTGACGGCTGGGGTCAATTTGATGCGTTTGGCCCATGAAAACATCTATAACATGTTCAGGATATATTCTACCAAGATAACAGACTCTGACCCGGTATATTGTCCACAATTTGACAGATGTGTTCAAGGCGCAATAAACCACCTTATTAACAATCAAATCAATAAACACAAGAAAACAAATACTATGTTTGTGGCACTGCAAGACGGCAAAGAAAGAACCAGACGCATGCGCAACATAGAAGATATGATTGGCATAAAACCGTATAAAATAAGGGCTGCGATTATATTTTACCTGACAGAATTTGCCGCATCTGCCCTTAAAAACAACCAGATTCTAAAATACGGCGAACTGGTTGGAATCATTCATCGTATTACACGTGAACTGGAACATGAAATGGTAACACGTTCTGGGGGCGAAGCGGTACACAGCACCGAAAAATCCCTTGCCAATCTCTACAAGGGATACCTTGAGTACTATCAGACTTACGGCGAAGAAGAAGGGTTTGATTGGGGCAAATATGCAGATAGCGATTGCATAAAAAACGAGTTTCTTAAGTGTGCCCAAACGAATCAGATTCAGATGCCAGAACGCATGTTAGACCTGTATGAACTGGAATGTTTAAAACAAAAAAACAAAATTTAATTCATTGTATCTACTGGATTTATTGTCAACTGTCAGCTTAAGCTGACAGTTGTTTTTTTGCCTTTAGTGGTTTTAATTATTATCGAAAGCTTTCAAATAAAATAAACCAATTTTAAATACAGGAGAAAACATGAATATATCTAGTGATATCCTTAATCAACGTCAGGCGGCCCAGTATCTGGGGACGACCGTTGGGACGTTAAACAGTTGGCGCCATTGTGGCAAAAACACTTTACCGTTCATTCGATGGGGAAACCGTATTCGGTACCGCAAATCCGATCTGGATGCGTGGATTGAACGCCAGCTGATTAACAAGTTAGACGAAGGGGGCGAAAATGTATAATGTACAACAAATCTCGTACATGGGTACATATTCGATACCCGAAGTATGCCAGATGATTAATCGTTCTGAACGTACCGTGCGCCAGATGATTGCAAACGGCTTGACCACAATTGACGACAAACGACCAACGCTTATTCGTGGGACGAATTTGATAGATTTTCTGTTAAATGAAAACGACAAAAATCGTTGCCCAATCGAATTCCACCAGTTCTATTGTCTGCACTGTCGCCAGGCCCGCATACCAAAGGGCAAGGTTATATGGTTTTCACGTGAACACCCGACCCTGCCCAACATGTGTGGCATATGCCCGGTTTGCGGTTGCAAGATGCACAAAGTCTACAAAATTGCGGATATTTCACGACTGAAACGTGAATTCCACGTGACTGAATCACCGTGTATATCCCATTCCCTGGATTCTAGCCTAAACTGCAGAGTCAATGACGGGGACAATGGTGCAACATCCTGCAACCAGGAATTTATGAAATTTGAAGAAAAAGGAGATACAAATGCTAACAAGAATTGAATATAGCAAGGGGCCACATCCGTCCCTGTTCCAGATTAACTATGTATTGGGTAATGACTATCTGACCCTGCTGGGGCTAAAGGAATATTGCAGTGATGTCGACAGCACGGCCCGATACATTGCCGGCATGTATCAGATTCAGCCCCAAACACAAACCATGACACCAGTTGAGATGGAAACAGTACGTCTGACAGCCAAGGAGTTATACGATGCAATCAATTCTGAACGAATCTAACCATCGCAAATACAATCCCGGCAACGAACGTATCGTTAAAAAATACCTGGAACACGTCCGCCGGACCAAGCTGGCCGATAACAAGACCCTGCTGGCCCTGCGCAAATATCTGCGTGCGTTCGAGGTTTTAACGAACTTTCAAGACCTGGATCGCTATACCCCAGACATGGCCAAGGTATTCTTGGCCAATCTGCGGCAACAGTCGGTATCCCCCAGCTATATGCACCGGATAACATCCGAAACGCAAAAGTTCATACGCTGGCTGGCGGACGAGCCATTTGGCCGCCGCATTCGCCGAAACGATGCCGACTATCTGACCCTGACCCGGAACGAGATTAATCGTGCCAACGCATCTGGATATAAACCGCATCACGAATATTCACAACTGTTGCATGCCGTTCGTACTATGCCAGCGCAAACAGTGACAGACCTGCGAAATCGGGCACTGGTTGCACTGGTAATACTGACCAGCCCACGTGTAAGCGAACTGTGTAACTTTCGAATTGATACGATTATGCAGGAGCCGTTGGTTGGTGCATACTTTCTGGACATAAACCCACGCAAAATCAAGAATGTAAAGTTCTGTCGTGCACGCGAGGCAACCTTGCTTAACATCCCAGACCTGCGGCAATTTGTACTGGATTGGCGGGACATGCTGGTCAATGAATACAGTTTTGACAAATCAGACCCACTATTTCCCAAGATTGCAACCAATCCGTTCCAACAAAACATCTTTGAACGCATTGTAAAGACCCAGCCAATATCCGTATGCACCGCCAATCAGATATTTAACGGCGCATGTGTGGCAAATGGACTGGCACCGCTAAGCATTCACAGTGTCCGCCGCACCCGTGCCAGACACATTGAAAACATAACGCACGACGACCGCATAGTCGCCCTACAACAAGACTTTGGCCACAGCAGTATCGGCACCACCCGATGCAATTACGGCAACATCTCCCCATCCCGCCAACGCGAACTAATCGCCGGGATTAAGGTTGAGTGAATCAAACCAACGAGTTGACATTTGGGCCACATGTCCTAAAGTGACATAAAAGGAGAAAATCATGCTGTTTGGTGCGATTATTGGTGATATTGCCGGGTCTGTTTACGAATTTGCAAATATCCGGTCCAAGAACTTCCCTTTTATGACCGACCGTTGCTATATCACGGATGATTCATGTATGTCCATAGCGGTGGCCAGCGCAATCAAACAATGGCGTGAGCAAGGTGGCGACTTGAGCCAAATTACAGCCGACACCATGCGTGTTGTTAGCAAGGCATATCCGAACAAAGGATATGGCGGTATGTTTTGGGAATGGCTGAACGATCCGACTATGGGTCCGTATAACAGCTGGGGCAATGGGGCGGCAATGCGTGTATCTGCGGCGGGATGGTTTGGCGAAAATATCGCAGAAGTCAAACGCCTGTCATACCTGGTCACATCCCCGACCCACGACCATATCGAAGGTATCAAGGGTGCCGAAGCGGTTGCCGTCGCAATCTTTATGGCACGCAACGGCCACAGCAAAGACGACATAGCCGAATACATCCGCAACAACTATTACCCGACATGCGACTGCTTGGCGGATTTACAGGAATACTATGATTGGGATTCATCGTGCCAGGGAACGGTACCGCCCGCCCTGCAATGTTTTTTTGAATCAACGGACTTTGAAGATGCAATCCGCAATGCGATATCAATCGGTGGCGATAGCGACACCATTGCCGCAATCACAGGCTCCGTCGCCGAAGCATACTATGGCATCCCATCCGAACTAATCGACCAGGCAAAAACCTATATCCCCGACGATTTGTTGGAGATTGTGATGGAGTTGGAGGATAGATAATACCCAAAGCAATACTTAAGCATTTAAAATCTTATCCCTTATAATTCGTTCTATTTCCTTGCTATCAATGCCACCATTTGTATCATCTTGACTGACAATAGGTTCTATACCGTTTTTACGATATAGCTCTAACTTTGCCTGCCATTTATAAGCATAATCTGCTTGAGCTATCATTCCAAGGTGCTCCCAATAGAAAACATTGCCATTATGCGTAATCGTAAAATCTGGTTTTATCGCTTTGGCATATCCAGATAAATGCAGTGGCTTTTCGTATACATAACTTATCCCAAGTCTAGCAAGTGCGTTTGCAACAATAACTTCTGACTTAGATATTACACGTTCCCCACGATCCGTTCTATGAATATAATTTGATCTACCAACAGCCAAAGCATCATCTACATTTATATTATGCGCATCGAAAAACAAATCACTATAGCGATTTAACAGCGCTGACTTTGAATCCAGCTTCAAATCCTTAAGAGATTCTATACTACCATTATACATTATTACTAAACGATGCTTCTGACGTGTTAAGGCTGTATATAACATTTCTCGACTAGTCAGTGGAGTGTTTTCGCCCATAATTAAAATCACCGTCTTGAAATCACTTCCTTGTGCTTTATGCACAGTTATAGCATATGCAAGCTCTAGCAAAGAAGAATCATCGCTTTGTTCTTTGCCACTGTAGCAAAAACATTTTCTTGGTTGTGAAGAAAATTCGACACCATATTTAATTTTTTTGAATGATTTAGCCTGTCCAACGACACCTATTTCACCATTCGCAACAGGTATTGCCCTAATTTTATCTGCATCTATCGGCTTGTTTGCTGTTTCAATATTGGTATTCGCTAGGTTTATAACCTTATCCCCACGAACAATATTGCCAGGATACGGCAATGGGAATCTCCAATCTTTGTTCCGCAGTTCCAATTCTGCCCTAATTGCTTCTGAACGATAATGTTCTTGTACAAATGCATTTATGCCGACACTACCAATATCATATCGGTTGCGCAGAGGCATTATAATCTGCCAATCATCAGCAAAAGAGCCTATCCCATCCCTGGCGACCCGTCTACCCTGAAAATCTTCAAATTCATTACCACACCAAAAATATTGCTTACCTTCATATTCTGTAGCACCAAGACTTTTGTTAAATCCTATCACATCGTCATTTGATTTCAGATCTAACTCAACACGCAGAACATCTAAAAGCTTTTCTCGCAAATCCTTAGGGTTATCCCATTCAACAAAAGACAAACGATCTGTTTTGTCCGTAACAGACAATAGCTTAAACACTTCATCGTTTGCAGAATCTTTTATCTCTTTATCCAGCGCAAAATGTTTACTTAACTCTACATCCAGTGGCATCTTCTGCCCCGGCTGATAGAAACGAGTCTGCGTCTTAAGCTTTCCAAAGCCCCAACCCTTGCTTTCCAGCAACTGACACAGTTCATAAAAAGGTTTTCCAGCTCCTATTGGAGGCAACTGCGATACATCTCCCACAAACATAATCCTACGAGCCCCCTGCAAAGCTACTAACAGGGCAGCGAACATTTCTTCTGTTAACATAGAACTTTCATCTACGATAACATCGGCCCCATCATAGGAATGATCTTGCTCTTTAGGCATAAAATAACGTCCAGTAAAATAATCATAGCTTTTCTTGCCAGATTCTACTGAATCTAACTTTATCAAATACCCAGCTACAGTTTTGACCTCATGCGGAATATTTAATACCATATTCTGTTGCATTCTGACACGGGCTTTTCCTGTAGGCGCCAACAACAACACTCTATTATCAAACAACTTACATAAATTAGTTAACAATGTTGTTTTTCCTGTGCCAGCTGGCCCACACAATACCGATATAGCTGATTTTGAAATTGCCTCTGCTGCTTCTTGCTGCTCTTTGTCAGCATCCGCATTCCTGACAATTCCTTCCGGCAAAGCCACAGAAAAGTTCTGTGCGTCAAATGGCATGGCCGGCAGACTTAGACGATCATTAATACACTTACGTATACAACTATCTAATACATCATAGTATTTCAGCTTATAAAATCTTCCTTGACTGTTATCTATAATCTTGATCAAATCGTTAAAATATTCGCTATCGTACAGCCTTAACACAGACTCTTCAACATGACATTCCTGGCAAACAGGAACATCTTGTATACGTTCAATCATTTTATCTATCGGCAGATATGTATGCCCATCTGTTGCAGCATCAGACAAAGCTTTCAAGGCAAAGCCTGTCACACGATATGGATCGTCTGCTGATTCAATATAATCCTTACTGTTTCCAAAAAATCTCTTCCTGTATGTTCTTGGGACAAAAAAGGCAGAATCAACTTTAGAAAGTGGCACACGAAGTGCTTCATCTTCGTTAATACACGCTGAATATATTTTATATGGGTTGTCACTAATATCCAAATCCCCTCTTTGGAATTTACGCCATAAGAAGTCTGCTTGCCTCAAAGACAGTGAAATTCTGGATAATTTTTTAAATGTGCTATAAGAATCATTATTTTCTTTTACCGCTTTCTGCCAAATTAATCTATGATTGCGTGTAAACTCTATTCCCGATGGAGATTCTCCGTTCTCTATCCAGTCCGAAAGCATATCGAACACATCCGCATTTTGAACAGTTTTCATATGCTTGTCTAGTTCATTGGCTATGAACATACCCGGAAAACAACCATTATCTGAATCCAGCACAGCAGATAGCATCATCCCCAAGGAAGGATAAACTGACTTACTTGCCCATAGCTCCTCTATTTCTGCATCAATCCAAACCCTGCAATCGATCACATTCCCCTGTATATAGTCGACCTTAGATATGTCTTCTAGGGATTTTTTTAATTGCATCAATACAGATATCGCAACATCATCAGAAACGTGCTCAGAAGCATATGAAAACTCTTCTCGAAAGTCAGACGGTATAGAAACAACAACCTTTTGAAAATCTTTTATCAGTTCCTCTTTCTCACGATTTGACAATGTAGGATCTTCTATTTTTTGTATAAACTGATCGTAAGGTAAAATAAACCCACCAAACACACCGTGTTCATCACTTAAAAACCTGTAACCAGATTTTCGAATTTTATGTTGCACCATACATTCCCATGAAAAAGACTCTAACTTAGATTGCGAGCCTTCGATTTTTTTATGCATCTGTGGCAATTGAACAGTTTTATCTACAACTGCGACCCCCAACAATATTCTATCTGCATCCTCCACATATGGAACAGATTTTGCATATATGAAGCATAAGGACTTTCCTGGAACAACATTTTCAAAAAAGGTTTCAAACACCTGCTTTTGTGAAGCGTGATGTTGCACCCAAGATTCCCCTACTGTTTTCCCTCTATCTTCCGGGGTTAACAAATGAGCTATACTGGTATCTCTATCTGGAATATTATTTAAAGCTCGTATAACATTCCCTCCAGATCGACTAATGTTATCTCCTCTCATCAGCCATCTAAAGGGTCGTGCCACAAGTGTGTATGGAGGGATTCGCATTGTACTAGGCACAAAATCTTTGTGTGTAGAATAGTATTTAGAATAATCGTGCGAGCACTCCACTGTGATTTCTTCTGGCGACATAAAAGCCTTACTTTCTGTAATACACGGAAGCTTTTGTCGTTTGTCTTTTTCTGAAAAACAACTAAAACCAACCGATTCAACCTCTGGTTGATAACAAGCTAACATACTATTTTCAGCAATTGATCTTAAACGTTGACAAGCAAAATTCTTTAGTGGACAATCACAAACCCGTCCAATAAAACCATTATCCGTCCAAGGAACTCTTATTGAAAGATGCTGAACCATACTCAATCCTCATTATAAATATAATATTATGCTTGTTTTCATACAGTATAACAATAAAAGAGTCTTTTTTAAAGGCTAATTCGCTATATTTTGGGTAAAAGTTAGCGATATGTTGAATATATCGCTAGTTTTTTCATTCCCCATCTGGGATTTCGGGGCTGGATACGTCGGTGATGTCATCAAAGGGGATTTTGGTTTTGACTATGGTGATGTATCGGTATTCTGGGTCTATGCGGGTGACCATGCCTGTTATAGTGTCATAGGCATCGGTCCAGTAAAATCGCACTGTTATCATCATGCCTTTTTTAACCAGCCCCAGTTTCCGGGACAGCCGTTCGGCGGCATCGCCTATCAATTCCCGCCTGGGCTCAACCACCCGATTTTTAGCCAGCACCATCGCATAGTACCCACGCAGGGCTGCGAACGGCATAAACTGTTTTGCACGTGCGGTATTATCAGCCATTGTGTCCCCCAACCAAAGTATTACGTTTGCGACCTGTGGATTTCTCGTGATAGTTAATACCACGTAGGACGGCGTTCTTGCCAAACTTGCCCTTGATATCCAGCAGTGCGTGTTGCAGTTTGCTTTCACGTTCGTCCGCCCTTGTGTCTGCAAATAAATCCAGTTGCAAATGCACCGTATCCGCATCGACCAAATTCCCCAACCCAACCGTCAATTTATGTATCGGTGTGCGTTTATCGGTCGTTTCCTGATACAGTCGCAAAAAGTCCGCCACCAATGTCTTGTAAGACGATGTGTGCGCTGGCAATTTACGACTGCCCCCGGTTGGGCGTCGCACATCACGTGAATACCCCACCGACAGCGATATTTCATCCGCCACCAGGTTCTTTTCCACCAATTCCAAGACCAGGTTATCCACCATTTCCTGCATCACAATCTGTGCATCGTCAAAGTTATAATCTTCGAACAGAATCTGGCCGTTGGACAGTGAATGGGATTTCGCCTGATAATTATGAATATCGGCAATCGTGCACGGCTCGACCCCATTTGCATGGTCAATCAGGTATTCTGCATTTGTGCCGAACTCACGATACAGGGTTTCGGGCGGCATCTGTGTCACCCCATACAGGTCATAAACACCGTACTTTTCCAATCGCCTTGCAATACCCGCCCCAATGTTCCAGATGTCTGTTATCGGCCGATGGTGCCACAGGTGTTCCCGGAACGATTCCGCATCCAGGTATCCGATATGGTCGGGGACTTTCTTGGCCGTGATGTCCAGCGCAACCTTGGCCAAGAACAAGTTCGTACCAATGCCGGCGGTGGCGCATATGCCCGTCTCATCCCGCACCGCATCCATCAGCATTATCGCAATTTCTTTGGGCGACCGCTTATACATTTTCAGGTACGGCGTGATATCGATAAAGCATTCGTCAATGGAATAGACATGGATGTCTTCGGGCGAAATATAGCGCAAATAAATCCCGTAAATCTGGGCGGACACTTCCATATACTTTTTCATGCGGGGCATGGCGGTGATATATTCGACCCCACGCGGGATTTCAAAGACCCGGCAACGATTGCGAATCCCAAGTGCCTTCATCGCCGGCGTTATCGCCAGACAGACCGACCCCCGCCCCCGTGACGGGTCCGCCACCACCAGTTTTGTTGTAAATGGGTCCAGCCCACGGTCAACCGCTTCGACCGAGGCAAAGAAACTCTTTAAATCAATGCAAAGATAAAACCTTTCCGCCATTCCAGGAATCAGTATAAACCGAATTCACAGGATGTCAAAAAGGATTGTATGGATAAAGCCCCCCGCCCACATAGGGCGGGAATTCTTATTAAAAACGATAGCTCAAATTATTAGATTTGATACCGTCTGGGCGTGTTCTGTAATGCGACTGCACATATGTGCCATTGCTTTTTGTATAACCGTTCACATGCACATACCCTGAGCCACCATAATAACTGGCCTGAGCAGGTACATTAAACACACACAGCGACAACACCACAACTAAACAACTTATTACCTTCTTCATTTCACATCCTTTTGGTTCCGTGCAAGCACCATGCTCACACTATATAGATAGTGCGAAAACATGTAAAATCAATAAGTTTTCTATGTATTAATGCATCTTCTGTTGACACATTCGATACAAAATGAATTAAGCGACATCTTGAAAACATGCCCATTTTAATGTACAATACAGGTAATAAAAACTATGGAGAGAGTCATGTCAGAACGTGCTGTAAAATCACCAGTCTTTGTAGATAAGCATGGTAAGACAACCAGCCCAGAAATTAAACGAATTGAATCAGAAAAATGGTTACAAAAATTTTTGCCAACCTGTCCTGATATACTACCTGTATCTGACATTGACCCAAATTATGCGGATTTAATGTACGTGTGTAGCGAAGCATCCACGAAAACCAGCAAAAAAGGAACTGGACATGTAGATATAATATTTATCAGCAAATCGGGTCGATTGGTGTTAGTAGAAACAAAACTGCATCGCAATCCTGAGTCTTGTCGTGAGGTTTTGGGACAAATATTAGACTATGCAGCCAATATCCGTGCATCTGGCTGGGATTATTCAACATTAAATGACTTATATGGCAAATCTGATTTATACACAGACATGAAAAAGAAATTCAAAGATTTGCCAGACAAAGAAACCTTCATAGATGCCGTACATCGCCACATTCGTCATGCAGAATTTTTGATGCTGATTGTTGGCGACACTATCCGCCCAACAGTTGAAAACATAGCCGCGTTTGTAAACAGTCCCATAGACATGAAGTATAAATTGGCGCTGTGCGAAATAAAAACATATGCACTAGGTGACAAATTCTTGGTTATTCCACAGCTTACCATGAACACCAAGCATATTGAACGAGCTGTTATTACTATCAAAAATGACAATATAGTTTGCTCAGCCCCCGGTGCTGATACTGCACCAAATGCCAAACGTACAAACGATTACATTTCCGAGGAAGAGTTTGTAAATAAATTTGTTGCCAAAAACTCTAATATACCCGAAGCATCTGTCTACGATTTCTTTAACGACCTGCGTAATATAGGTATGTCAGTTACGACAGCAACAAAGCATGTTGGCGTTGGCATCCCAAAAGTTATTTCGTTATTTGAAATTTCAGACAACAACATATGGTTCGTCCCATCCGCAATCAGCAAACGACTAAAAGGCACGAACAAATCTGCCAAACTGTCATATTTCTTGGAATCCATGAAACCATTCTTAACTTCAGGCCAAACCCCATATGTCGAAATGAGAAAATTCTATAAATTGAACACCAACATTATGACTACAAATCGCAAATCATTTGTGAATACGATGGTAAAAATAAAAGAAATTATTCAAGACTAAGTTGCATAAGTTCGTTCGACACAATCAAATCCGCTGGTAATTGAGGGTGCGCTGGCAGGTCTGGGACTGGCACCCAGTGCATATCATCGTGGACGCGCAGTTGAATTTCACCGGTGTGGGATTTGATTTCGTATGTGTGTAGTTCGATAACTTTGCCGGAATCCGTTTTATGTTTTGCAATGGTAATCAGGTCGCCGATTTGTACATCTATCCCCAATTCTTCAGCCAGTTCACGTTTCAGGCATGTTGGGCCGTCTTCACCATCTTCAAATTTACCACCGGGGTATTCCCATTCGCCCGCCAATGGCTGGTTAGCCGCCCGTCGCATCAGCAGAACCCGGTCCCCATTTCTAAAAATCGCAGCAGTAACTTTCATTTGTTTAATTTATCGCTAATTATATCGCTATTTTGATACCAGTTATCAATATATGATTATACCCAGATTTTTATCAAATGTACATATAATATACTTGCTAATATATGCAATAAAAAAACGCCCATTGGCGTTTTTTTTGAACACTTCGCTAAACAATAATTTATCTAAGTAACTTGGGTCAGAAATATCGACCTTTGACACGTCAATTTCGCCACTCATCAGCTTAGGCAA
>JAGBXO010000002.1 GCA_017629245.1 Alphaproteobacteria bacterium
CCAACAAGCTAATCCAACGCGGGCACATCCATCACCGATAAATCTTTCCCGTTTCCGGCGTATGCGGTATTAGCGTTCGTTTCCAAACGTTATTCCCCAGTGATGGGCAGTTTCCCACGCGTTACTCACTCGTGCGCCACTAGATCCACAAGTGCAAGCACCTGCTTCACCCGTTCGACTTGCATGCCTAAGACCTGCCGCCAGCGTTCGTTCTGAGCCAGGATCAAACTCTCAAGTTCTAAAAAAACCTGTTAAGTAAGTCCCGTGCATATTAAACAAAGCTGACATAAATCAGTTCGTCTTTACATATATAATTATTCGCAAGACAAGTTTTTTAACGAGGTTTAATATGTAAACCTACTACCTGTCTAGGATATGCACTTTTGACTTAGTCAAAGTTTGGATATTCCAAATTCAACTGTCTGCACATCCCTTCTTGAATTTTTGATGAGCTGCTTTTATTCACAATGTTTGCGTGTTTCACAAGAACCCGTTTCATACCGTTCGTTCCGTAAACCGCAGAATTTCAGGGGTTGAGTTTCTTTTTGTTTTGTTGTCTCAACTTGAAAGCCCGCTTAGTATGCGCTCTAAGTTTGAAAAAGTCAAGCGCAATTTTAAAAAAAATTTCAAAAAATTCTTAAAAGACTTTTAAACCCGCAGAAATCCGCCATTTTTATTTTTTAACTTTTTTTATTTTTTGCCTTTTCTATATTAAAAATGATTCGGAACTAGCATGTTTTTTGATTCGGTTTATGCTACGAATCGTCAAAAACATTTCAGAATCGGTACATAACCCCCACTTTTAGCATAGGATACAGCCGCAAATCCGATAGTTTACGATTCGCATCCCGCTGGGCACGCGCAACATCTGCATCCAAAGCCGCTATTGTGACTGGTGCCCACACCCCCGTATCCTTATTATATATATATAGCTGTTCTTGAGGAACATCCAGCGATAATCTTGCCGGGCGATTCGTTAGCACCGCACCAATATCCATAAACACTGAAAAACCACAAAACAAATCCAGGTCTAGCCCCGTTCCAATGTACGGTCCGCGATATGCCCAGTCTATCTTTGCTGCGCCATCAAACGCATTACCATTGTAATAGAAATGATCGCCCGCCAGGTAAAAATAGAATCTTTGTGCAGGCGCACGTTCAATTTCCCCAAATATGGCCGCATCGAGCACTGATTGCCCCCAAGCATACCCACCAGTTATACGCCACGCGCCAGCAAACGGGAAATAATCTAATAAAACCGAACCATGCCAGGCATCTAGTTTACCTTCGTCAATTTTAACACCGTCTCCAACATCACGACCATCACGCATATACGAATCGATCATCGAATCGATTGCAGATTTTAATGGAGTGATGCTGGCAAAGTCTGCACGCACCCCAAAATGTGACAGCCAATAATTTGCATATGACGAATTATAATACCCCAGCGCAACATTCAGACCACTGGTCGCTGACACCCCAACACCGACAGATAACCCATGCGGAAAATTTGTCGCCGATAATGCAGGCGACACAACCAACAGCGAAAATATTACGACCAGACGCTTCATCAAAAAAATATTACATTAAAACACACATCCAGCACAACGAGCATAAATTCCGCATTAAAAAAGCCACCCAAAGGTGGCACTTTTTTAGAAACGATACATAAACCCAAGTTTTACCATTGGATAGAACTTTAAATCATCCAATTCAGATTGGGCGTCTGATAATGTTTCATTTATTACTGTATTCAATTCAGGAACATCAACCGTTTCCCATGTCGTACCATTATACTGTTGCAGGTTACCCGTCGGTATATCCAGTGATAATTCGGCAGATTTATTTGTAAACACAACGCCTGCATCAACATAAATCTTTAATCCAGCAAACAAGCCAATATCAAAACCCGTTCCCAGATATGGGCCGCGATATTTCCAATCTAAGTCTGCGCTACCGTGTACAGAATTACCAGTATATGCATATTTTTGACCAGACAATTCAAATTCATATCTGTCAGATAAGCCATCAAATGTGCCAGCAATATTTGCAGACATATCCATATCACCAAATGCATAACCACCGGTTATACGCCAGCCACCCAATAACCAAGAATCACCAAATGGATAAAAGTCAACCAAGGCCGCAAAGTGCGATGCATCCATTTCTCCGTCTGCAATCGTCAGATTGTCGCCAATATCAATTCCATCATCACCCATTACAGTATCAATACCATCGTTTATTAGGGATTTGATTGGTTTTGTTGTGGCAAAATCAAGACGAACCCCGAATCTTTTTGCCCAGAATGAATCAAATTCTTTGTTTGCATAACCAATAAAACCATTCAGACCACCAGTAGCAGAAATACCCGCACCAATCTGAACACCGTGTGGAAATGCAATTTTTTCAGAATGTTTGGCGGCCGCATATTCTTGCTTTAATTCTGATTTGATTTCATCTTTAAATTCTTGTTTCAGTTTTATTTTTTCCGCATCTGTTAGTTTATGTTCAACAACCATATCCGACTTTGATGCATCAGATTGTGCTGTCTCTGCAAATCCAGGCAAAGCTATGATTGACAGTAACGCAATAATTGATAATTTTTTCATTCGTCTTCCTTTTGGTATTGTGAATACATTCTATACTATAATCTGCCAAAGAAAAAACCACAATAGAAAAGGTATTGAAAAACCTGTTTTAAACAATTCTTTTTTGTGATATAATTGTAGGCATGAAAACCAAGATATTTATTTTTTCGTCCCTGCTGTGTATATGTGGGGCGTTTGGGGCACGTGCATCAGACTGCACGGGGCCCGATTGTGATATTCAACCATTAGTGTTTGAAGAATTTGAATGGACCCAGGAGCAGCCAACTGCAATTGTCGTGGCGATGCCAACACCCGTTGCACCACAGGCAACATGGATGGAATCTGACCCAAAGGTGGCGCAAATGCCCGCAACAACAGTACCTGTTGTGCCACAATATGCAGAACCTGTACAAATGATTGCAGACGACCAGATACCAATGCGCACAGTAAAAATGCTGTCTATAAAACCTGTGCCAGAAGACACACGCCCTGCCCTGTGGGATGGCGTACATGGTCAATATGTTGGCGCAAACACCGATAAAACCGTAGACTGGCGTGATGGCGTACCAATTTGGGACGAATCTATCAACAGTTATAAATATAAAGATTTTTCAGATTGGTATCTAAAGCCAACACCCGAAATCTATGTTCGCGAAATTTCACACGAAGAAGCAGAAACAATAGACCCGGCGGAATTATACAAATTAAATATGGAAGATGCTGCCGCAACACGTGCGCGTGTTGAAGAGTTACTGGCACCACAAAAGCCGTCAGGAAATCTGTGGTTTACAAAAACAGAATCAGAATCTGATACAGTTGATGTAAAATTAAAACCAGCGACCGTAGATGAACGTGTGGCCGCATTTACACAAAAAAAACAGCAGATTGTTGAACCAAAGCCAGAATACACTGCCCAGGATATGACGGCAGTCGTAGAAGAAACATTCGGTTTTGACGACGGTTGCCCTTTCGAATCGGAAACAGAATGCGCGATATGGCGCAGAAAGCCGATTGTGCGCGAAACTGTTTCGCCACGCAGCAAAAAATTGCGCGATATTAATATGGCAGAATTTGTTGATGTGGCGTACTGCAACAAAGATATTGATGCGTCACATCCTGTGGCAGCACCATTGTTAAATCGCTATAAAATGCTGATGCGTTCTGCCCAGGCGTGCTGCACCGACGGGATGGCGTACGCACTGAAACAGGCCGGTGCCAGCGACGGTTTGGTTTATAAATTCTTATCAGATGACGCAAACTTCTATGGGTTTGGGGCACGCTGTTTGATGATGACAGACCATGATTTGGATACAAAATACCCAAATACCGCGACCGCAGTTGTGGCAGCCGATGTTCGTAACGGATGCCTGTGCCGTGGCCGTCAATGGTTCAATGCGATGTTGGCGCCGTTCCAACAGGCGTACGACGCTTTGCCAGAATTTAAGGACGCAAAGTTTAACTATACATATAAGGACGGCTTGCAAAGAACAATAACCGTTTCAATAAATAATGATGTACAGAATGTTTTAAAACAATTAGAACAGTGCCCATAAAAATCCCCCGATTTGGGGGATTTTTTTTAATTTGCAGGAACCGCTTTTTGTAGAACAGCAGTAAACGTTGCCTCTGCTACCTTTTTACCACCAACAAACGCCAATCCATGGAATTTATGCAATTTCATTTTGGTCATCAACAATTCAACATGCAATTCTAGTTTGTCGCCTGGACGCACCATATGCGAAAACTTAATCTTTTCCATTGTAGTAAAGTACCCAAGCATTCCTGGACGTTCCGCAGGTTCCAGTCTTTTAAATGCAACATAGCATGCGGTTTGCGCCAACGCTTCGACTTGTAATACACCAGGCATAATTGGATCGCCCGGGAAATGACCTGCACACCAAAATTCATCGTCACGAACATATTTTATACCAACTGCACTGGTGTCATTATATTCACGAATTTCATCAACCAGTCGCATATCACCACGATGGGGTATTATTTTTTCAATTTCTTGTGCATCAATCATTGAATTTTCCTTTCCTGTTATTTTTTCGCATTTTTACGCAACCATGCATAATGACGCATAAATTCTGTGCCTGGTCCCGCCGGATAACCCATGTGCGATTCGCCATCTGGGATGTTGCGGAACACACCACTGTTTGCACCGACGGACGCGTCATTACCAATTTTGACCCCGTTTGCCACACCAACATGTCCGCCCAGCAGCGCGCGGTCACCAACCACGACACCGCCCGCCAGGCCAACACCACTGGCCAAGAAACATTCGTCACCAATAACAACACCATGTGCAATCTGGCACAGATTGTCAATTTTGGTTCCATTGCCAACACGGGTGTCCGTCATTGCACCACGGTCAATGCATGTATTCGCACCAACCGACACGCGTTCGCCCAACACAACACGACCAACATGTGGTATGAATATGTTTTTACCATTTTGACGGGTGTATCCAAAACCGTCTTTACCAATAACTGCATTTGCATTAATTACACTGTTTGCACCAATTGTTGCGTTTTCAATGTGCGCTCCACTGTGCACAACCGTACCACGCCCCAAAACAACGCCACGCCCGATAAATGCACCGGGGTATATTTTTACCTCAGGCTCAATCGTTGCACCACGTTCAATTGTTGCAAACTGTCCGACGTAGACTGTGCGTTTTTTACGAAAAAAAACACCACGATCTATATGTGCATTCTTGCTGATGCCAAAACGTGGCTTTTCCCGATAGATTTCGCCCAATATTTTTACAATATTTCCGCGAGGACTATCCGTTATCAGCAATGTTGCCCCGCGTGGTGCATGCGATGCCATTTCAGGCTGAACCAAAATAACGGTTGCGCGCGTATTTTCCAACACAGAAATCGGCAATATTTTAAATGCATTACTGTTCTGTTCTGTTGAATAGAACGCAAGTTGTCCACCACGCGCATCTGCGATTGGTGCGACACCGCGCACAGGCGCATTTGCATCGCCACGTAATTCCAGACCAAACTTGGCCGCCAATGCACCGGCTGTGGTTTTGTTTGCCGCCGGCCCGAACAAAGATCTTAATATTTTCATCATAGCAGGTCGATTATAGATAAAAAAAAATCTGTTCGCCACATTTTTATAAATATTCAGATTTTACTTGCGTTTTTCCGAATCGTCTTTATAATATGTTGTGTTCTTAAATAAATTTTTAAGGGCGGGGTTCGGAAACAAACCCCGCTCTTTCAATAAGACATACAATAAACGCGAAGGAGTATATAAATGTCTTTTGTATCTATGCCACGTCAGGACTTGTTGCTTGCGATTGAATCGCTGGCCCAGGAAAAACAAATTGACCGTGAAATTGTTATTGAATCGTTAGAAGTTGCAATTGCAAAAATTGCCAAGCATAAATATGGCGAAGAATTTAATATCACAGCACAGATTGACCGCAGAAATGGTGCAATCTATGTAAAGCGCTTGTTTGATGTCATTGAATCACCTGAAGCAGCCGGTGAAGAATACAATCCAAATACTATGCTGACTGTTGCCCAGGCAAAAAAATATGCAAAGAACCCGGTTGTTGGTGATGTCGTTGAAGATTCTCTGCCAGAACCAGAATTTGGTCGTATGGCTTTCCAAACAGCAAAGCAAATTATGACCACACGCGTTCGCGATGCAGAAAAAGGTCGCCAATTTGAAGAATTTAAAGACACAATTGGTGATATTGTTAACGGAGTTGTAAAACGCGTTGAATTTGGTAATGTCTTTGTTGATATTAATGGCAAGGCCGAAGGATATATCAAAGGAACAGAATTAATCCCGGGCGAACGCCTGGCAGTTGGTGATCGTGTGCGCGCATTGATTATGGATGTTGCGCGTTCAAATACAGGACCACAGATTTTCTTGACCCGCACACATCCAATGTTTATGGAAAAATTATTTGTTCAAGAAGTACCAGAAATATATGAAGGCATTATCAAAATTAAATCTGTTGCACGTGCGCCTGGCTCACATGCAAAAATTGCTGTTGAAACCGCTGACCCTTCTATTGATGCAGTTGGTATGACCGTTGGCATCAAGGGGACACGTATTCAGCCGGTTATTAACGAATGTCACGGCGAAAAGATTGATGTTATCTTGTATTCTGAAGATCCTGCGGTGTTTATTGTTAATGCAATGCAACCTGCCAAGGTCGCTAAGATTATCGTTGACGAAGATACACGTAGCGCAGCCGTTGTTGTAAACGAAGATCAACAATCATTGGCAATTGGTCGTCGTGGACAGAATGTCCGTCTGGCATCACAATTGACAGGCTGGAATATCGATGTTATGAACGAAACCGAAGAACAAGAACGTCGTGCCAAAGAATTTAAAGAAAAGACAGAACTGTTTATCGGCGGTCTGGACGTTGATGAAATGATTGCCCAACTGCTGATTACCGAAGGGTTCCGCACAATTGAAGAAATCGCATTCGTTGATATTGCAGAGTTGGAAGAAATCGAAGGATTTAATTCAGAACTGGCGGCAGAATTGCAGAAACGCGCGAAAGATTATCTGAATAAAATCGAACAAGACTATATTGATGCAGGTCACAAAATCGGCATGCAGGACGACTTGTTGAACTTTGACTTTATCAAACGTCCAACAATCATGAAGCTGGGGCAGTTAGGTATTAAATCGCTGGAAGATTTGGCCGATCTGGCAACAGATGAATTGGTCGAAATCCTGGGCGAAGATACAGTTAGCAATCGCCTGGCTGGCCGCATAATTATGAAAGCGCGCGAAATTGCATATGGGATAACCAAAGATAATGAATAAAAAAACTGATGGAGTTGTTTTAACATGGCGACATTAACACTTGGAAAATCTGTAACAACTGATGCTGTTCGCAGCAAGAAAGGCGATGCGGTGTTCGTAGAACGCCGTCGCCGTGTTGTTGCACCAAACAGCAAAGAACTGCGTGACGAACCCGTTGCGCCGGCAACACCAAAGAATGCCGCCGATGAAAAATTGCGCGCGGTGTTGGCTGCTGCCAAAGCACGCGAAGAAGAACGCAAAAAACGCGAAGCCGAAGAAGCAGCGGCACGCGCGGCACGTGATGCGGAAATTGAACGCGAAAACCGCGAATATGAACAGGTAAAATCACAGTTGGCAGCACGTGAAAATATCACCAAAGAAACTGAAGCTGAATCTACAGAAGAGACGTCACAACCCAAGGCAAAAACTGTACAACAGCCAAAGGTATTTACAAATAATGCGGTCGCAGGTGCAAATCGTGGTAAAAACCGTGGCGCGGAAGATGAAGATTCACGCCCAGGTAAGTTTAATAATTCAAAGAAAGATTTCAAAAAGTCTGGAAAGATTCACCTGCATGATATTGTTATGGGTGATGGCGAAGATGATGATGAAATCGGTCTGCGTGGCGCAAACCGTCGTCGGTCTGAAGCATCGCTGAAACGATTCCGTGAAAAAGCACGCGCGGTGTTTTCAGCCCCACAAAAGGTTGAACGCGTTGTCAATCTGGGTGATACGATTACGGTAAAAGACCTGGCAGCAGCAATGGCTGAAAAGGTTGGCAATGTTATCAAAAAACTGATGGAAATGGGTATGATGGTATCTGTTAACCAATCTATTGATGCAGATACTGCCGAATTAATTGCGGGCGAATTTGGCGCAACCGTTAAACGCGTTGTGGTCAAACCATATGCAGATATTTTGGAACGTGAACCAAACCCAGAACAGTTAACACCCCGCGCACCGGTTGTGACGGTTGTGGGACATGTTGACCACGGTAAAACATCACTGCTGGATGCGTTCCGTAATGCGAATGTTGCCGCAGGTGAAGCAGGCGGTATTACCCAGCATGTATCTTCGTATGAAGTAAAAACAAATTCAGGGCAAATGATAACATTCCTGGATACACCAGGGCATGAAACATTTACTGCGATGCGTGCACGCGGTGCCCAAATGGCAGATATTGTTGTGTTGGTTGTGGCAGCAAACGATTCAATCATGCCACAGACAATTGAAGCAATTAACCATATTCGCGCGGCAAATGTTCCATTTATCGTCGCAATTAATAAAATCGACCTGCCTGAGGCAAATCCAATGCGTGTAAAAACAGACCTGTTGCAACAGGAAGTTCAGGTTGAAGAAATGGGCGGCGATGTTCAATGTGTTGAAATTTCTGCGACCAAGAAAATCGGATTGGATAAATTAGAAGACGCGATTTTATTACAGGCAGAAATGATGGAATTAAAGGCGGATGCAGAAATGCCTGCGGTTGCATATGTTGTTGAGGCCAAACAAGAAAAAGGTTTGGGGTCTGTTGCAACGGTTCTGATGCGCCAGGGCACTTTAAAGATTGGCGATGTATTTGTTGTCGGTGAAACATTTGGTCGTGTGCGCGGTCTGATTAATTCTGCGGGCGAACGCGTAAAATCTGTACGCCCAGGTCAGCCTGCGGTTGTATTGGGTTTGAACGCGGTCCCAGGTGCAGGTGATGAACTGCGCGTTATGGAGACAGAAGCGCAAACACGCGAAGTGGCCGCATATCGTGCACAGCAAACAAAGGATAAGGCGAATGCTGTTAAACGCTCGTCCTTGGAAGAATTGTTTGCAAAACGCGACGAATCCAAGAAATTGATATTGCCGATTATCCTGCGTGCTGACGTTCAGGGTTCTGTCGAAGCAATTTCTGATATGATAAAAGACATTAATACGGATAAGGTGGGCGTTGAAATCTTGTCATCTGGCGTTGGTCAGATTACCGAAGGAGATATTCGTCTGGCAACGGCATCGGGCGCAGTTATTATTGCGTTTAATGTCCGTGCAGATTCCGTGGTTCGCGATATGGCACGCAGCAACGGCATAGACATTCGTTATCACAGTGTTGTATATCGTATTACAGATGAAATCAAAGAAATCTTGTCTGGTAAACTGGCACCAGAAAAACGTGAAACATTTATCGGATATGCCGATGTTATCGCGCTGTTTACCGTTGGCAAAGGTGTACGCGTTGCAGGATGTCGTATGACCGAAGGCGTTATTAAAAAAGATGCTTTTGTTCGTCTGTTGCGCAACAACATTGTTATATATGATGGAAAAATCGGACAACTGCGCCGTGAAAAGAACGAAGTCAAAGAAGTATCTGGTGGCGTTGAATTCGGTATGTCTTTTGATAAATATAATGATTTAAAAGAAGGCGACCGTGTTGAATGTTACGAGGTAGAAGAGATTCGTGCACAGTTATAAAAAAATCCGCCCGTTTGGGCGGTTTTTTTATTCATGTCGCAAACTGTCAATTGGGTTTAATTTTGCCGCCTTCATTGCAGGCATAACGCCAGATGACAACCCAACAATAACCGCAACCGATACAGACAAAACAACCGGCCAAATACTGAATGGCACATTATAACCCAACACAAATCGACCGACACCCTGGGACAAGCCAACGCCAACAACCAATCCAATCATAGAACCAATAAACGAAATTAAAACAGATTCTGACAAGAACTGGATAATAATCATGCGTTCGCGCGCCCCGATGGCCTTGCGTATGCCGATTTCGCGTGTGCGTTCGGCAACGGACACCAACATCATATTCATAATACCAATTGCACCAACCAACAGCGACACAGCCGCAATAGCAATCAGTAATAATTTCATATATCCTGTCACAGTTGTCATTGTTTCCATAACCTGTTTCATATCCATGATTTGAAAGTCGTCTTCAGCATCTTCTTTTAATCTGTGGCGTTGACGCAACAGTGCACTGATCTGTTCAATTGCCAGGTTATTATCAGATTCTGCAAACAGTTTTAAAGCAACCATATTTACCGAGTTTGGAAAACGCGAACCCTGCAAACGCTTTTTTAATGTCGTAATTGGAATTATTACCATGTCGTCTTGGCTGCCCATGGCGGAATCCCCCTTGGCCTTGGTCACACCAATTACAACGAACGGCGTGTTTTGAACACGAATTACTTCGCCAACTGGATTTTTTGGCAACCCCAGTTCTTGGGCCGTTTCAGGACCAATTACCGCGTATGTTGATGCGTTGCGGACTGCAGACTGGTCAAAGAATGTGCCGTATTCAACCTCTACATTCTGAACGGTTGCATAGTCTGGATATACACCAACCATAGATGTTGCCCAGTTTTTGTTCCCATAAATTGCCTGGGCCATACCATTTTGAACCGGACTCACCGCCATAACATCGGGCAATTGACCGATAAATTCTGCATCTTGGATTGTCAGGGTATTGCGATTGCCGGTACGAACACCCGCGCTTTGTGCTGCGCCGGCACGTATCATAATTGTATTTGTTCCCAGGGATGAAAACTGGTCCGTTATCTGCTTTTGCACGGTTTCACCAACGGCAACCATTATAACCACCGCCATAACACCAATGATAATACCCAAAACCGTTAAAAAAGAACGGATTTTATTGCCGCTGATTGACAGCCATGATTCTTTTAAAATATCGCCAATTGTCATATTTATTCCCCCCCGATTATAAATTCTTGTCGTCGCGCGGCATTGGCCCGTCATAGTTTATTTTTCCATCACGAATATGAATTAGTCTTTGTGCATATTTCGCAATATCAAATTCGTGTGTAATCATCACAATTGTAATCCCCAGGTCACGATTTAACTGGCGAAAGAATTGTAAAATCTCGTTCCCCATCTTACTGTCCAGTGCACCGGTCGGTTCGTCCGCCAGAATCAGTTTTGGGTTGCCCGCCAAGGCACGCGCAATTGCAACACGCTGTTTCATACCACCTGATAATTGTGTTGGCAGGTATGATTCAAACTTTTCTAATCCCACCCGCTTTAACATTTCACGCGCACGCGATATACGCTCGTCCATCGGCAGGCCACGGTACATCAATGGTAACATAATGTTATCCAGGACACTGCGCTTAGACAGCAAATTAAACTGCTGAAAAACAAATCCAATGTGTTCATTGCGAACAATTGCCAATTCATCTGATGTTAGCCCCGTTACATCACGCCCATATAATTCATATACACCTGATGTTGGCGTGTCCAGCGCACCAATAATATTCATACATGTTGATTTACCCGACCCAGAAGGTCCCATAACCGCAACAAATTCACCGGCGCATACATCAAAGTTTATATCAAACAAAACCTGTTGTTCGCCCCCCAGTTCCAATGGAAAACTTTTGTTAATATGTTGCAGTGATATTATTGTTTCTGCACATTTCTTTTTCATGCTCTCTCGCTTTTTCTATATTCTGGAATATTATATCATAAAAAAACGCCCCGTTGGGGCATTTTTTTATAACAAGCACGCTAATGTCGCACTGGTATTTTTCAACATAAACCATCCAATGCGATAATCTGTTAAATACACCGTCAGCAAAAATAACGCCAACACACCAATTACCAGGATTACACTGCCCCGCTTGCCCCGCATGCAATACAGCGATATATTGTAAAATAAGAATAAAATATAAATATCAACCAACAGACTGATAACCCACATTGATGTGCAATTAAACGCCAATGCATTCAAAACCAATATCGCGGGATATATAAAAAATATTGATGCCAATCCCTTAATCGCAATTTCCCAGTCACGTTCACCGCCGGTGATTTCAGATACTAACATCATTAAACCACCCATAACAAATAACAATGTCACCGCCAACACAGGCACAATAATAATTGCAGTAAAGATTGCCCCCAGTGTAATTGTTGCACCACCAATCAATCTGATTGCCAATACCAGGCAGCCACCTAACAGACCATACAAGAATGCCTTTAACATTGATTCTTCCATGTTGCCGTCTGCAACAATTTTTGTGAAATAACGTTTCGGATTCACAATAATATTGCGAATATGATTAAATGCATTCTTAATTTTTTTCTTCATAATTGCGCCCCTGATTTGATTATTTATATTTTTGCTTTATAATTACAAAAAATCAATGGAAAAAAGCAATGATAAAGATAGCAATTGTTGGGCGACCAAATACGGGCAAGTCCACTTTATTTAACGCCCTGACGGGGACGCGCGATGCGCTGGTTCATGATAGACCCGGTGTCACACGCGATACAATTTCTGGCAACTTTCACGACCGACCATACACGCTGTATGACACGGCGGGCCTGGAACGCGCAAATTCTGGCATTGCAGCCGATTCAACCAATATGGCGATTGATGCGGTGGCAAATGCAGATGCAATTTTATTTGTTGTTGATGGGCGTGTGGGGCTGACCAACGAAGATATGGATTGGGCAAAATTGGTTCGTCGTAAAACACGTGCACCGATATTGTTATTAATAAACAAAAGCGAATCGGAAAAGCGTTTATCAAACATTCATGATTTCTATAAGTTGGGCTTTGGCGAACCGGTATTGGTATCGGCCGAGCATAAGCGAGGATTTGACAACATTTACGAATTTCTGGATAAAATCGCAGGTGAAGATGCAAACAAAGACGCACCTGAACGCGACGCAGATACGCGTGTAAAAATTGCAATCTTGGGTCAGCCAAATGTTGGAAAATCAACATTTGTAAATCGTGTATTGGGTGAAAAGCGTCAGATTGTTATGGACATGCCAGGCGTGACACGCGACACGGTTAAGATTCCAACAAAATTCTATGGTCGTGATATTGTCTTGATGGATACTGCGGGTCTGCGTCGCAAGGCGGGCGTGACAGATGATGTTGAAACACTGTCTGCATTGAAATCACTGGACGCAATTGAAAAGGCAGATGTAGTTATTTTAATGGTTGATGCCACACGCAATATTGAAAACCAGGCGTTAGGAATTGCTGCGCGTGTTTACAACGCGGGTAAAATTCTGTGCGTTGCACTGAATAAGTGGGATTTAGTTGAACCAGAACTGCG
This sequence comes from Alphaproteobacteria bacterium, assembly GCA_017629245.1. Taxonomy (GTDB): domain Bacteria; phylum Pseudomonadota; class Alphaproteobacteria; order Rs-D84; family Rs-D84; genus Enterousia. The sequence continues at coordinate 13,469 of JAGBXO010000002.1, forward strand.
TGATGAAAAATTATTAAAATTAAAGCACCAGTTTTCAAATTCTTTCCACCAGATTATCAAGCCGATGATTCTGGCGGTGTCTGCGGAAACAGGTACGGGCGTTCAAAATATGTTCCGCCGTATTTATGAACAGTGGGATATTTCATCTGCCCAGGCGCCAACCAGTTTGGTTAACCGCATTGTGGAAAAATTGGTTGCCGAACGTCAGCCACCGTTATCACGACTGAAACGCCCGATGAAGATAAAATTTGCGCGCCAAACAGGTCGTCACCCAATGCGTATAACAATCAATGTTGGTGGTGCGTCTGATATTCCAGAATCATACACGCGATATCTGCGACGTGGTTTGGCAACTGCCCTAAAATGGGAACATTTGCCAATCGTAATCGAATATGAAAAATCAGACAATCCATACGATTAAACAAAACGCCCAAACGGGCGTTTTTTCATATAAGTTTACCTTGCAAAGGGGTAAATATACTATATAATTTATGGGGCGAAGATGAAATTGTTCCTTTGTGCATCTGGGGGACAGGATGCAGAAAAGAATAATTTTTCTTCGCAGAATAAAAACAAATAAAAAAATGGAGTAAACAATGTTATTTGGTTTATTTGGTAAAGATGAAAAAACAACAAAATTAAATAATCCAATCGCTGTTGAAATCCCATATGGTGATGAAACATTGCGCTTGGAAACAGGTCGTATGGCAAAACAGGCAAATGGTTCTGTGTTGGCAACGATGGGTGGCACAATGGTTTTGGCAACAGTTTGTGCAGAAAAATCTGCGGTCGAAGGCCAAGATTTCTTTCCGTTGACTGTTGATTACCAAGAAAAATTTGCATCTGCGGGTCGAATCCCAGGTTCACGCGACCGTCGCGAAGGCAAGGCATCAACCGCAGAAACACTGACTGCGCGTTTGATTGACCGTCCAATCCGTCCACTGTTCCCAGAAACATTCAAGAACAAGGTTCAGATTATCGCACAGGTGTTTTCATACGATAAAAAGAATCAGCCTGATATCTTGGCGATGATTGCGTCATCTGCGGCATTGGCATTAAGTGGTGTTCCATTCCAGGGACCAATTGGCGCAGCGCGCGTCGGGTTTGCAGATGGTAAATATATCTTGAACCCATCAAAAAAAGCGACCGAAGATTCTGAAATGGATTTGGTTGTTGCGGCGACCAAAGACGGCGTGTTGATGGTTGAATCTGAAATCGGTGAATTGGACGAAGCAACCGTTCTGGGTGCGGTAAAATTTGGTTTTGACGCACAACAAGATGTTATTCGTGCAATTAATGAATTGGCCGAGGCCGCCGGCAAAGAACGCTGGGCTGTGCCAGAAAAAACACCAGAACAGTTAACAATGGAATCAGAATTTGAATCTTTTGCTCCTGCGATTGAAGCAGCATTGCAAATCAAAGAAAAATTGGTTCGTTTGGAAACACTGTCTGAAATCCACACAATGGCCAAGGCACGTATTCCAGAATTATTCCCAGAATCTGAACGCGCCGCATCCACATTGGAATCATGGGCAGATGAAGTTATTGAAAATCTGACCGCGCGTATTATGCGTGGCAATATCTTGGCAGGAAAACCACGTATTGACGGTCGTGATAACAAAACCGTTCGTCCAATTGAAATTGAATTGGGTGTAATGCCACGCGCACACGGTTCGGCCCTGTTTACACGCGGCGAAACCCAGGCATTGGTGTCATTAACACTGGGCGGCGGCAAAGATGCATTACCAATCGAATCATTGGATGGCGCAGAAGAACGCGACTTTATCTTGAACTATAACTTCCCAGGTTATTCTGTTGGCGAATGCAAAGGGTTAAAGTCCCCAGGTCGTCGTGAAATTGGTCACGGTAATTTGGCATGGCGTGCAGTTCACCCAATGGTGCCAAGTCGCAGCGAATTTGACTATGTCATTCGTATTGTATCAGACATCTTGGAATCAAACGGTTCTTCGTCAATGGCGACAACATGTGGCGCAACATTGGCAATGATGGACGGTGGTGTTCCAATGAAACGCCCGGTTGCAGGTATCGCAATGGGTCTGATTAAAGAAGGCGATGATTACGCAATTCTGACAGACATTTTGGGTGACGAAGACCACCTGGGTGATATGGACTTTAAAGTGACAGGTACAGATCAGGGTGTCACTGCGTTGCAGATGGATATTAAAATCACATCCATTACATTTGAAATCATGGAACGCGCATTGGCACAGGCAAAAGATGGTCGTATGCACATCTTGGGCAAGATTGAAAAGGCAATCAAAAAGCCACGTGATCATGTTTCTGAATATGCACCACAGGCATATACAATGAAAATCAACCCAGACAAAGTTCGTGAAGTAATTGGTAAGGGCGGCTCGGTCATTCAGGCACTGGTTCGTGAAACAAACACGATTATTGATTTGGAAGATGACGGTACAATTAAAATTATGGCAACAGATAAAGAAGATGCGGATGCCGCAATCCAACGCATCAAAGATATTGTTGCCGAACCAGAAGTTGGACAAATCTATAAGGGGACTGTGTCTGGTATGAAAGACTTTGGTCTGTTCGTGAAAATTATGAATGGATTTGAAGCCATGGTTCATATTTCTGAAATTACTGGTGAACGTATCGCAAAAATTGAAGATACAAAAATCAAAGAAGGCGATACAGTTTATGTTCGTTTCTTGGGCGCAGACAAACGCGGTAAAACACGCATGTCTATGGTTGGAATCGACCAGAAAACAGGCGAAGAAATCAAGAAATAAGATTGATTCCTTATGAGACCAGAACAATTGAATTGGACGGATAAACAGTGGGCGGAACATTTAAAATGTTCTGCCACTGATGTTCCAAGATTTAAAAAATATCTGGAAGAAAATTTTTGCTTGGTATTGTGGCAAGAGAAAGATAATAGTCTGAAATACGTTGAACTTCAGGCGCGTCATGATACGCCGTCGGGAAATTTACGTTATGTCCCCATGGTAGTGTCTCAGGCTTTTGATATATCATTGAACGATTTGGTTCAATATACAAATAATACTTTCATTCCGTCACTTGTATTAAAGCCACATGTTGCGAAAATGCGTGGTGTGCCATCAAAAATTTTGCAAATGTTGCATATAAACGAAAAACAAAAATAACAGGGAGAGATAATATGGACATGGAAGCATTAATGGCCCAGGCTGCCGAATTACAGAACAAGGTTGCATCTGCCCAGGAACAATTGGGCAAGACCAAGGTTAAGGGCGTTTCAGAAAACGGTTCATGTATTATTGATATGACCGGGAAATACGATGTTTTAAACATAAAAATTCATCCAACAGTTCTGGCGCATGGCGCAGATGTCGTTGCGCAGGTTGTTTTGTCTGCATATCATGATGCAAAACAAAAAGCCGATGAATTAATTGACAAGGTTATGGGCGAAGCCACTGCAGGTGTTCCCATGCCACAATAATAAAAAAACGCCCGATTGGGCGTTTTTTTTATTCTTCACCGAAATCCATTTCACGCAGTTTTTCTGCGCGTGGTGCGATTTTTGAAATAGATGTTTGCAGTTGGTCAATATCCGTTTGTGCCTGGGCAAAATGGCGCGAAACATTCGCCGCACGGTCACCCAGTCTGGATAAATCCGTTAATAACATATCCAACTCTTTCTTTATCTTGGCTGCAACGCGTTTTATTTTTATATCAGACAAGACTGCACGAATTGTATTCAGTGTTGCCCACAGTGTTGACGGCGACACGATAAACACGCGTCTGCGTGCAGCGTATTCTATTGTTGCGGGAAATTCGCGATGCAGTATTTCAAAAATTGATTCTGATGCAATAAACATCATCGCAGATTCTGCGGTTTGACCGGGAATGATATACTTTTCCCCGATTGCATCAATATGTTTGCGCACATCCAATTCAAATTGCTTTTTTGCCATGCCATCATTGGTGTCCAGCATCATACGATTATAACTTTCCAGCGGAAACTTACTGTCAATTATCATATCACCCGGTGGATATGGCAGGCGTATAATACAATCGGGACGAACGCCGCTATCTAATACAGACTGAAATGCGTATGTTTCGGGTGGCATTATATCACGCACCAGATCTTCCAGTTGCCGTTCGCCAAATGTGCCACGCGCCTGTTTATTACCCATCAGGATATTTTTAAAGTTTGCGATATCACCACTGATATTTTTCAATTCAATTGCATTCTGGGACAGCGCGCCCAATCTTTCCGCCAATCTTTCACGCAGACGGGCGTTATCTTCACGCAGGGATGATATATCAACCGTCGGTTTGCGCATTAATAGCACGACCAATAAAACAATTATTATGAATAATAATACAAAAATATAAGTTGTCATTTCACTTTCCTTTGCTATTATTTATTATAAGAGGATTTAAATATGTTGCAAATGAAACTTTGTGGTGATGTGGTTTTGCACACAGTATGCAGCCCCGTCGACCAAATTACACCTGACCTGTTGTCAACCATGGATGAAATGGTTGAAATGATGCGTGCACAAAATGGTGTTGGACTGGCCGCGCCCCAGGTTGGTATACTGTCGCGATTTTTGGTTATGCTGGACCCGGATTCTGAAACGGTTTACCGCATGATAAATCCGCGTATTGTATCATACGGCCCAGACAAGACGATTATGGAAGAAGGATGTCTGTCCGTGTTGGGGCATGACGGATTGCCGGTATATGCGAATGTTACGCGACCTTCGTCGGTTGTTGTTGAATGGACCGATGAACATGGTGAAAATAAGATGGCCGAGATGCATGGTCTGCCCGCCCGTATTGTTCAGCACGAAACAGACCATTTGGATGGAAAATTATTTGTAGACTATCTGTCGCCATTGCGTCGTGAAATGTTAATGCGCAAGGTCAAGAAATTAAAGATATAAGACATGAAGTTGGTATTGATGGGAACAAATTCGTTTGTTGTCCCAATCTTTGATTCGATTAAGAACGCCGGCCATGAAATAATGGCGGTATTTACGCGCGCACCACAGCCTATGGGACGCAAACGCATTTTAACCCCGTCGCCGGTACACACATGGGCCACACAAAACGGCCTGGTGGTTCATACGAATATTAATGAATATAACTACAGTCCTGATATGGTGATTGTAATTTCATATGGTGTTATATTGCGCGACAATGTATTAAATTCTGCGCCGGTTATAAATATTCACCCCAGTTCCCTGCCAAAGTATCGTGGCCCATCACCCATTCGTACGGCGATTTATAATGGGGACAATACATCGGCGGTATGCCTGATGGATGTCACACCAGAACTGGATGCGGGCGATATTCATATGTGTCGCGATTTTGAAATTGGACCAGATGATACAAATGATACAATTGAACAGCGTGTATCGGATATTGCATCTGATATGCTGACGGAATACTTAAAAAATCCGTCCGCATACCCGGCCATGGCGCAAGATGGCACACCAACATATACAAAAAAGTGGACGGGAGACGACGAGATAATCGACTGGTCAAGTGGAGATATTGCAATACATAATCAGATACGCGCCCTGGGATGTGGGCGCACGAAAATAAATGGTGCAGATGTAAAGATTTTAAAAACTAAATTAAATAATCGCACAATGGAAATTCTGCAGGTGCAGCCCGCTGGGAAAAAACCAATGGATTGGCGCAGTTTTATAAACGGTCTGCATGGCGCAGAAATAAAATACGGAGAATAATCATGCCAGAAGCACAAGAAAAAGTTTGCCAAAATTGTGCACACTTTGAAATATTTACAGATAAAAAAAAGAAAACGCACTATTTATGTTACAAGGGCGATGTTGCCAATATATTTTTCTTTGGCCCAAAACAAGTTAGCCCCAAAGATATATGTCAGGACTTTTTGCAAAAATCTAGATAAAATATAAGGAACGGTTATGACGGATACATCAAAAAAAATTTGTATAAACTGTATAAATTTTATGGAATCAACAGACAAACATAACCAGCCTGTCAAAGAATGCTGTCGTATGGTGTTTGAAAAACAAAATCATACTAACATTCGCCATATTGTTCGTCGCCCGGTAACACCGTCTGACACATGTGCATTCTTTATGCAAAAAACACGATAAATACATGACACGATATAAATTAATACTTGAGTACGATGGAACTAATTTAATCGGTTGGCAAGAAAACCGTCAGGGGCCGTCTGTGCAATCTGTTATGCGTGATGCAATTGAAAAATTCTGTGGTGTGCGTGCGGATATTGTCGCCGCTGGTCGTACAGATGCAGGTGTGCACGCAGTTGCAATGACTGCGCATACAGATATTCCTGGTAACCACAGTGCAGAAACGGTTATGCGTGCACTGAATTTTTATCTTGTTGGCAAACCCGTTGCGGTGTTGGATTGCGCGATTGTGTCCGATGAATTTCATGCCCGATTTGATTGTGTGGCGCGCCACTATAAATATGTGTTGTTAAATCGTGGTGCGGCGCCTGTGTTGGCAAACAATCGTGTCTATTGGGTGCCACGCAAACTGAATATTGATGCAATGCGTGCGGCAGCGGAAAAATTAATCGGCAATCATGATTTTACCAGTTTTCGCGCATCTGAATGCCAGGCAAAATCCCCAATTAAAACATTAGACCAGATTAGAATTACACAAAATGGTGATGAAATAATATTTGAATTTTCGGCCCGTTCTTTTCTGCACCACATGGTGCGCAACATTGTCGGAACACTGATTGAAATTGGCCTGGGCAAACCATATGATATTGATATGATTTTGGATGCGCGCAATCGCAGTGCTGCCGGCCCAACCGCACCGGCGTCTGGGCTGTACTTTATCCGCGCAGATTATTAATTCCAACGCCGGTTGCGTATTGTATGTTTAACGCGCCCGTTGGGATATATCACAAATCCGCCACGCAGTATTTTATGCGCGCACATATTTGAATTTATTTCATAGTATGAAACGATGTATTTAACACTGTCATCGCGACAGAGTTTATCTATGTTTTTCATCAGTGGCACGAACTTTTGAACATAAACAATGTTGCCGTATCTGTATAAGCCATTTTCATGTTTACGCCGTCTGTTTGGTGTGTCTTGTTCTTCGCCATTTAATTGTTTCCATGTATTAAATGCAAAATAGTGATTTGAAGCACGCGATTTATTAAATTCCTGTTTTCCATCATCGCGCACAAACGCCACCAGTTCATTGTCGTATGAAGCATAGAATATCGGGCGCGGTGTAAAACAAACGCATGCAATACCAGCCATCATAAACATCGTGAATAAAATATAATTAACCCGCCACTTTAAATTCCGAACCAGCATTAGACACATAAAACCAATCATGAAACATACTATTGCAGCATTTGATATATGCGGCATTGTAATTGATGCAAATGGCAAATCTGCAATGTGCGTTGCAACGCCAAACAAGAAATCATATATACTGTGTGCCACTGTGATTGGTGTGACAATATTAAAAACAACACCAATAAAAACCAGTGGCATAATTGCAAATGAAAATATCGGCAACAGAAATAAATTTCCAATCAGCCCATAAAATGGAATCGCACCAAAGAGCATTGCAACAAAAGGTGCGGTAAATACAGTTGCAACAATTGTTGTCAAAACAGTTGCATAAATAACACACAATATTTTATTTGTTGGCATTCGTGGTTTTATAACCGTAAACAACCATACCAATCCAAACGCAGCAGCAAAAGACAATTGAAACCCTGCCTGCATAACATAGTGCGGGTTAATTAAAAATATTACACAAAATGCAATTGCAATATTGCGCATTGAAATTGCACTGCGTCCAAATATAAATGCTATGAACGCCAATGTTGCCATCAAAAATGCGCGCGTTGTTGCGACATCAGTGCCGGATAAAAATAAATATGCAATCAGCCCAATCCATGCACAGCACATTGCCGGAATTTTTGCAGGCGTGCGACGCGTCACATACGGCGTTGCACGAAATATGAAATAAAATATTAAGAATAACCATCCGCCAACCAGTGTCATGTGAAAACCGCTGATTGACCAGACATGACCGATACCGGTTGCGGTCCAAATGCTGGTGTCTGATTTTGGTATTGCGCCTTTATATCCCAGCACCAGTGTATCGGCCAGAAATGAATTTGACCTGTTGTGCAGCATGTTGCGCAGGTGACTGATACGATATGAATTTTTAGAATCCAGAATTTCAATTTTATCTGTATAACCCGTGGCGGTCAATTTGTTAAAGTATGCCCACCGGGCATAGTCAAATGTTTCCGGTGCATACGCGGGCGCGGGTTTAAACAGTCCAACATTTGCACGCACCACATCACCAATGTTTGGCAACACAACACCATCAGACGCAGAAACACGGATATTCGCCACTCCGTCACCTGCTTTAATATCTGCGGAATCTATGGATAAGTAAATTCGGGATTTATCATTTACATAATCAATTGACTTTACCGTGCCAATAATATTGTAATTATGCAGTTCACGTGTCAACTTTGGTGTATCAATCAGATTTGTAAACACACATGCATAGCAAAAACCAAACACGAATATACAAACTGCGCGCAAGATGACAGGAACGCGTTTTATAAACATTAATCCACCACATAATAGCATAAATAAAAATGTGCCGCCAAATGATGGTTCGTGTTCAGATGTAAAATACACTGCCGCGCCACCCGCCATTAAAAATGGTACATATAAAAACAGATTTTGATATTGACTATTAATCCAATCACGCATACAAAAAGTATAGGAATTTATACTGAATATATGCAATTATTTTTTGCGTGATTTCTGGGGCTTTTTTACTGTTGCACGATTCCCCAGCAGTTGCAGTTGCATTTTCATAATAAGATTTTCCTTGGCGCGTATCTGTCGTAACAATTCTTCGTTTTCCATCTTTATTCTGTCCAGCGCAGATTTACTGATAACCAACTGATTTGCCATCTGCTTGCCACGCTTGCGATTCAGGAAAAATGCGAAAATCGCCCCCAGTATTGCACCAATAGATGCACTTATTACATCAAAAAGTGTTTCCATGATAAACATAGAAACACCATAACATTTTACAGTCATAAAATCACTGGGTTTATTTTCGCATACCCGTCTTTGGATCAATCCAAACCTGTTCTGCAGCAATTTCCATCATTGGTAAATCAGATTTACTGTCTGAATATGCGCGCACAACATTTGGAATATATTTATTTTCACGCGCCCATTCATCCATTTTGTACACCTTGTTCTGACCCCAGCATAAAAATTCATATTTCCAAGGGTGTTTTTTATCCATCTTGGAACAAAAAACCGCATCAAATTTCATATCGCGAACCAATTGTGGCAACAGGTAATCTGGACTGGCGGAAATCATTAAAACCTTGCGCCCTGCGTCACGTTCTGCCTGAACCCGTTCTTTGGCCCAACCAAATCTTTCACGTTTGTGTTGCTTGATAAATCCGGGTGCAAATTTTTTCACCATATCTGGGGTCATAAAGCGACGAATATTTTCACGCCACCACACACCACCAGGATTTATCCATTTGCATATACCGCAAATCGCCATCAGTGGCAGATAAAACCACGGACGAATGCTGCGACGAAAACAATACTTTGCAAATTCCACGTTTGAATCATGCGCAGATAATGTTCCGTCAAAATCAAATAAAACGATATCTGTTCTTTTGTACATATATACCCCCGATTATTTCCTATTTTTTCTGAATTCCTCTAAGGACACAACCCGACCTGGATCTGGGACTGTATCTGGCTTTTCATCCAACGGTAATTCCATATCATTGTCTGCGGCGGCACCTTGTGGTTTTGGCTGGAAAGACAACATAAAATCAACCGATGGATCTTTAAATTCAACCAACGCAGAAAAAGGCACGCGAATAAAAAATGGACGACCATCAAATGTTAATTGCACGCCAAATTCCTTGTCCGACACATGCAGATTATTATAAGAATACTGCAAAACAATTGTCATAATATCTGGGTATCTGATTCGCAAGAAATCAGGCAACACAACACCTGCATCGCGCGTGCGAAACGTAATAAAAAAATGTGTACCATCCCCCAGACCGTTAAACTGTGCATGAATCAGCGCATCTTTGACCACAGATTTCAATGCGTTATCTAATAAAGTTTGATAATCAATACGTGCCATAATTTCACCCCGCGCATACTATATTATTTATTTCCCCATTTTGGCAAGTGACAAATACAGCGTCCGGCACATTTTGAAATATATTTATATCCAGTCCGGTTGCCCATACCTGGGCATCGGATGCACCCAGTTCACGAAACATATGTGAGCGCGCATTTTCATCCAGGTGCGCAACTGCTTCGTCCAGCAAAATAATAACACGACGCCCTGTCTTAGTTCGCACCAGTTTTGCATGCGCTAAAATCAAATCAATCAGAACGGTTTTTTGCTGGCCAGTACTGGTAAGATGTGCTGGCAATTTTAATTCGTTGTTAAACACTGCAAAATCAGATTTATGCGCCCCGTCCAGCACCATCTTATCGCCAACCAATGTACGATTATTTTTCAGGTATTCCATATATGCGCGTTCTGCATCGCCAGCGCTGGCACCATCAATCAGCATTTTTTCAATCCATCCAGATACGGACACCGCGCAACGCGACAAGAAATAATTTATTTCGCCGGCATATTGAATGCGAGCTGCTGCAACCGCAACAGCAACACCAGCAATTTGTTCATCCAGCGCGTTCAGCCAATGAATATCTGCACCAGACTTTAATGCATATGCGCGTTCGCTTAATAATTTTGACAAACGTGCAACACGACCTGCGTGCGCGGCATCAAAACTGGTTGCCAGCCGGTCAAAGAATGCACGCCGGTCAGATGCACTGTCAACAAACAGCCGATCTTCGCGTGGGGTCAGCCAAACAATTCGCATATGTTTTGCCAAATCTGTCAGTGGTGCATTTTCACCATCAATTTTTGCACGACGATTCGTATCCCCATGGGCAAAGTTTATTGCGATTTGTGTCGCATCGTTCAGTTCTGCAAATGCACTGAATCCACCACTACCGTCAAATCGCGCAATATCGCCCATTTGCGCGCCACGCATACCGCGTTCGCCGGCCAGCATTGATACAGCCTCTAGTATCGCAGTTTTTCCTGCGCCATTTGGTCCGATAATAATAACGTTGTGTCGCCCATGCGTTTGAACACGACACATGATGTGATTTCTAAAATCTGTTAAACTCAAACTTTTAATCATGCGCATATCATTACAAATAAACACACAAATTTAAATAAAAAAATCACCCAAAATCGGGTGCTTTTTTTGCTTTAAGTGGAGGCCTGGGTCGGAATCGAACCGGCATCCAAGGATTTGCAGTCCTCTGCATAACCACTCTGCCACCAGGCCACTGACCAGCGAGTAGATATTAAGCAAAAATAAATTGTATTTCAACAGAAAAATATTTATAATTGAAAAAAGTTTACAGAGAGAGTGTTTTTACATGAGAAAAATATCATATTTACTGCTGTGTGCAATGCCATTTTCTGCATTTGCCACATCAGATGATTGTATGACGCGCACAACCGCGCCAACTGAAATCCTAAACCTGCCCCAGATAATTGAATTGGGGTTGTGTCGCAATCCCCAGACAACATCGGCATATCTGGCATACGAATCGGCACGCCTGTCCAAGAACGCGGGTTATGCAGATTATTTGCCGTCGGTCAGCGCGTCTGCATCGGCATCAATTCCATATCGCAATGAACAGTGGGGCGATTGGTCGTATGGGGCATCGCTGTCGGCATCGTATTTAATATTTGACTTTGGCAAACGTCTGTCGGATTTGAACCAGTTATCTGCATCATGGCGCGCAGCGGGTTTTGAATATGATGAAACCGTTCAGAATTATATTTACAGTTTAATTGGTACATATTATTCATTATTGAATGCAGATGCCGATGTTAAATCTGCGCAAAAATTACGTGATGTTGCGCAATCTGCACTGGAAACCGCACAAAAGAAATTCAAGGCCGGTTCTGTTGCCAAGGCAGATGTATTAAAGGCAGACACAACATTGGCCAGTCGCGATTTGGAATTAGAACGCGCAAAAAACAATCGTGAAATTGCCCAGGGAACATTACTGAATAAATTATCCTTTCCTGCAAATCAAAAGATTTCAATTGCAGATTTGCCGGCAGAAATCGGAACACCGGGCGACACAAAATCACTGGAAGAATTATTAGCCCAGGCAGAAAAGACACGTCCTGACCTGTTGCGCGCATCCGCAAATAAAGACGCGGCATGGCATCGCAGAAACAGTACTTTTTTAAGCAATCTGCCGTCAATTTCTGCATCTGGCTCGTTGCAATGGAATGACACACCGTCTGAAACATTTAATGCAGGCAATGATAAAATCAGTGGCAGTATTGGCATTCGCGCATCAATGCCTTTGTTTGCAGGATTTGCGAATATGTATAATCTGCGCAATGCCCAGGTAAACTATGAACGCGCACTGGAAAACGAACACGCAACCCAGGATAACGCATCGTTGGACGTGTTCAGTGCGTATCATAATTATAAAACCGCACAAACTGTTCTGAAACAAACGCAGACATTGTTAAAGTCTGCAACAGAAAGCGAACGCGTGACGGCCGGCATGTATCGTGTTGGGCGCGCAACTATGCTGGATTGGCAGACCGCACAATCAGAACTGATGACGGCACAAAAACAAAACAATGCCGCCAGGTATGATTTATTTACCAAACGGGCTGCGGTCGCATTGGCGGTCGGAGAGATTAAAGCAAAGCTAGAGGAAGGGGAACTGCATGAAGAAAACAACTAAAAAAACAGCAGAAGTGGTAACAAATAAAAAAAGACCGTCTGTAATTGGTCGCTTTTTCCGGTTTATTTGGCGCAAAAAATGGTGGATATTATTAATTGGCGCAATAGTAATTGCAATAAGGTTAATTTTATCTGACCCTGCGGGTAAAAAACCTGAATATGTGACACTGAATATTACGCGTGGTGACCTGCGCCAGGTGGTCAGCGCATCTGGGGAAATACAGCCTGTGAACACCGTAAATGTTGGATCCCAGGTATCTGGAACAATTGACAATCTGTATGTTGATTTTAATACCAAGGTAAAAAAAGGCGATATCTTACTAACAATCGAACCGTCTGTTTTGCAGGCATCTGTTGACGAAGCGCGCGCATCTTTAGACAGCGCGATTTCACAACGAAACTTTGCAAAAAGCGAATACGAACGCAACAAAATGCTGTACAGCGAAGACTTTATCTCGCGCGCAGAAATGGAACAATCACAAACCCAATACGAACAGTCTGAACAATCTGTAAAACGCGCCCAGTCAACCTATGACCGCGCAGTCACAAACCTGGGGTATGCAACAATTGTATCACCGGTTGATGGCACAGTTATATCGCGTAAGGTTGATGTTGGTCAAACCGTTGCGGCATCGTTTCAAACACCTGATTTATTTGAAATCGCTGAAGACCTGACCAAAATGCAGATTGAAACCGCGGTATCCGAGGCAGATATTGGCGTTATCAAAGAAGGTCAGACCGTCACATTTACAGTTGACGCATACCCAACAGAAACATTTAATGGTATTGTTCGCCAGGTTCGTCTGGCACCAACAACCACATCTAATGTTGTGGTTTATACCGTTGTAATTGATGTTGATAATTCAGATTTGCGTCTGATGCCAGGCATGACCGCATTTGTGACGATTATAATTTCTGAAAAAGAAAATGTATGGAAGGCCGCAAATGCTGCATTCTTGGTACGCAGTTTTGCAAACTTTCTGTTGCCTGAAGATATAAATGGCGCAACACCTGCATCACACCTGGCATTGTTGCGCGATGGGACGGTTATTTTGGTTCCATATAGCAAAGGGCTGTCAACTGCGACAGAAACAGAAATTATGTCTGACGAAATTGAAATGGGTGACCAGATTATTGTTGGCCGTGTCGGAATGACAACCAGCAATCCCAAAACATCAATGAATCCTATGCGCGGCCCAGGCGGACCACGCAGATAAAAAAATTCCCGCAATCGCGGGAATTTTTTTTAAAATGTTAATCGCAATCCTGCGGAAAAGAACGGCGTTTTTGATGTTGTGCCACCCGACATCCACAGGTCAACATTTTCACTGTATTTATATCTGAAAGAAGCAATTAACATGTTGTCCTGAAAATCTTTGATATCACGTTGCCAGACGCCCGTGTCAGAAAACATGTATGTCAAAGACACATTATATCTTAACAAATCATAACTGAGCCCTGTGCCCAGAACAAAACCGTCGGACACCGGACCGATTGGGTCTTGGTCATATATAACGCGGGCGGTTGTGCCCCAAACCCAACTGTTGTATTGCAGGTTCATTCCCATTGACATTTGTGCACGCCAATCTGCCGTGACGCCGGGGGTATAAACCTCGGGGTCAAAATTGTCGGGGTTATCCATAAAGGACACACCTAAAGAATATGCCGTTTTAATCTTACCATTTGGTCTGCGAATTTTTAAACCCGCATCCATTGCCCAGTCATAGTCGCCAGAAAAACTGGTAAACGACAGGCCATATTGCGCACCTGATTTTGGCGCAGTCACCAAATTAATGCGTGGCGCATTTCGACCTGATGTTAATGTTGTGTCTGGGATAACTGGGCCGTCTGGGATAATCTTTTCATTATACAGCGGTCGGTCGTTTATGCGCAGTCCACCAACATCAGGCAATCCCACCCCCAGTTTGCGCGCAATTGAATCAGTATAACCAATTTCAATGCGCCCCATATCCGCTATTTCCCACAACGCAAATGTTTCACGGGAAAAGTTTCCTTTGTCCATCGCCGCCTGGTCCATAGCATAAACAAACCCAATTTTATGCGTATTATTTGCGTTATACATTATCTGGCCCCGCGCGCGCCAATCACCGATAAACAGCGTCGATTTAAATTCAGGCTCTATAATTCCGCCAGTTGCATATCCGGTCAGTTTTGCGGAAAATTTTCCTGTGTTATATTCCAGTGCCGATGCAACACCAGGCATCCCCATCACAACCGCAATTACTGCCAGCGCAGTTTTCATATTTGTCATTGCTATTTTCCACCTTCGCTGTCGTTTAAAATTGCATCGCGCAGTTTGTTGTACGCGCGTTCTTCAATCTGTCGTACACGTTCGCGTGAAATACCATATTTTTGCGATAACACTTCCAATGTTGCTGCCGGCTGTTGCAATCTGCGTGCAGTTAATATTTCCCGGTCGCGAGGCGACATCTTTTCCAAATGCTTTTTCAGTAATTCGTATCCGCGACGCCGAAATTCGATTTGTTCTAATGTGCTTTCAATCGTGTCACGCCCATCAGTCATATTAGACAGCACATCTGTTGCGCCATCGTCAGAATTAATCGGCGCATTCAACGAAATATCACGCGCACCAATCCGTGTTGCCATACGCGCAACATCTCTTTCTGGCACCTCCAGGTATTCGGCAATTTGTTTTGTTTGTTCATCGGATAGATTATTATCCATAATTCCCAACGCACGCTTGGCCCGCGCCAGGTTAAAAAACACACGCTTCTGATTTGCAGATGTCCCGATTCGAACAATCGACCAATTATTCAGGATTGTTTCGTAAATCTCGGCCTTGATCCAGAACATGGCGTATGTAGAAAAGCGAAAGCCTTTGTCTGGGTCAAATTTTTGCACAGCCTGCATCAATCCCATATTACCACTGGCAATCAAATCAGCCACAGGTATGCCATAGTTTTTATAGTCATACGCCACAGATACCACCAGCCGCAAATGACTGGCCACCAATTTTTCTGCAGCAAATTGATTCCGGTCGCGCGCCCATTGGGTTGCATATTCGTATTCTTGTTCTGCGGTCAACACCGGAATTTTTTGAATATTTTGTATGTATTGCGCCAGCCCCGTTTCGTCGCTGACCCCACGGGCATTGACGATACTGTTTGATTTTGTTGCTGGTAAAGTGCTCTTGATTTCCTTGCTCATAACTTTTATAGTATACCATAAATTAATAATTATCAAGCCACAGGAGATGTTATCATGGCAACAATGCTGGAAAGAAATAAAAAAATCAAAGCACCACAGAAAACTCGCCAGGAATATGCAGAAGATGCACTGTATCGCGAAGTATGGGAAGATGTGAATAATGAAAAGACACTGCAATTTGTAAAGAAGTATTCACGACATATTATTGGTGGCGCACTGGCAATTTTGATTGTTGCCACAGGTATCCAGATTGGCCTGCGCACACATCGTGCAAACCAGATTGCGACCGCAACCGCATATGAAATGGCAATCGAAAACACCGATGCAAATGCACTGGCGGCATTGGCAGACAATTCTTCGGGCGCGACAGCTGATTTAGCTCTGTTTAATGCGTATATGATTGACCAAGATGTTGCAAAGATAGAAAAGTTAGCCACAAGTGGCAATACACGCGATTTCCGCGACCTGGCAAAATTACACGTTATTGGTATTCGCGGAGATGAAATGAGTGCAGCAGATGTTGAAAAATACCTGGCAGATTTGAATACAAAAAGTTCGCCATTTTATTACACTGCTTCCCTGACAATTGCACAGAAGTATTTGGCATCAGGGGATGCGGAAAATGCAAATAAATGGTTAGATAAAATTATTTCTGATCCAGATGCACCAGCGGTAATTTCGGGCAATGCAGCGGCACTGCGTTAATATTTCTGGGGGATGGCATGCGAAAAACTGTTGCGATAATTTGTTGTATGTTTGCATTTTCTGCGTGCGATAAACACGACCCGATTTTGCCGGGTGTGCGCACTGCGATATTTAGCACATCGCACATAGATGTAAAGAATCAAACAATTACCGATATTCCAACATCTGTTGCAACGGTTGATAATACCAATTGCCCATATACCCAGGATGCTTCAAATACAATTTGGGACGGGACACGCAAAATCTTTTCTGGATTCCCAACAAACAATACAGTCAAAAACGACATGCACCCAGTATGCAGTGGTAAATATCTGTATGCAGGCTTATCCACGGGTGAAGTTGTAAAAATAAATCCACATACACGTCAGGTTGTCTGGATTGCGGATATTTATCGCCCCAGCAATATGACCGGTGGCGCATCAATGGTTGACATTGTTGTTGCACCATTACCATATGGCAATGCGGTTTATGCGGGCGGATTAGGTGATGCGTTTTGTCGTATTTCTGCCACATCTGGTACCAAGGCATGGTGCCTGGATATTGCTGTATCTGTACCATTTATAATCGCAGGCAACTATGCATTTGTTGTCGCAGATGATAATAATTTATACGCTATTCAATTGAAAGAAGGTACAGTAATCTGGCGAACACCAGTCGCAACGCGAGTTGCCCCACAGTATGCAGATGATGTTATCATGGTTGGCACTGAACGCGTAGATATTGTAACTGGCAAAATAATTTTATAAAAAACACTGGACAAATGAAAAAATATATTATATTATTTGTCAGCTGTTAAGGCTTTGGGTGTTTAGCTCAGTTGATTAGAGCATCTCGTTTACACCGAGAGGGTCGGGGGTTTGAGTCCCTCAACACCCACCAGATTTATCCGCTATAATGGCGGATTTTTTAATGTAAAATGGTGAAAAAAACATGAATAAACAAACAAAACAAGAAGCAAAAGAACTGTTCCATATACTGATTGCAGTGATTATAAGCGCAGGATTGGTTGCACAAGTACATTCGTGTAGTCATGGTTCAACGCTGAGGGATAGCAAACCCACTAAAAAGGAAAAGATTGTAACCAAAGCCGATTCCTTAAAAATACAGGCGTTCAAAGGAGCACAATCTAAGACCAGATAATAAATCGTCCGCTATGGACGTTTTTTTTTGTTTTTTTTTAAATATAGTTTAGAATATGAACCGGTATAACAAAACATAGGGGAAAAGGATGAAAAAATTAATATCTACACTTGCATTGACTGTAATTGTTTCTGGTTGTACAACAGTAAACCCATATACCGGACAAACACAAACGGCCAAGGCAACATGGGGAACTGCAATTGGCGCAACCGCAGGTGCATTGATTGGTTCAACACAAAGTAGCAAAGGCGCATTGGTTGGCGCATTAGCGGGTGGCGCAGCAGGTGCGGGTATTGGTTATTATTTAGATGCCCAGGCCGCGGAACTGCGTGCAGAACTGGTATCAACCGGCGTTCAGGTCGTTGAAACAGATGACAGCATCCGCCTGATTATGCCAGGCAACATTACATTTAAAACAGATTCTGCTGACATTAATTCGTCATTTTATTCTGTGTTAAACTCGGTCGCAAAGGTACTGAACAAATACAGCAATTCAACAGTTATGGTATCTGGTCACACAGACAGCACAGGTAGCACAGAATATAATCTGAATCTGTCACGCGAACGCGCAAATTCTGTCGCATCCTACCTGCAGGGTCAGGGGGTTAAATCTTCACGATTCGAAGTTCTGGGATTGGGGTCTTCTAACCCAATCGCCTCAAACGACAATGCAAATGGTCGCGCACAAAATCGTCGTGTTGAAATTAAAATCATACCAAACAAATAAAAAATCCCCATTTGGGGATTTTTTTATGCCAAATCTTTTACTGTTTTGGTCTGGGGGTCATATATGCGTGGCACACCCGGATAACGCAATGCCCGATGGTGTTTCGGCACCAGATATTCTGGGATAGGTGTAGTCCCCCCCATTTTAACCTTGTCATTGATTTCAATTTGAACCTTGGTCTTGCGCAGAAAGTGCCATTCGCCATCGGCCTCAATTGGGCGATTATAGTGTCCCTGGTACACAATAATCTGTTTACCCATTGGCAATGTCATTAAATCCATTGGCGAATACAGGTCTTCTTCTTTGGTAACCTCAGTATCTTTGCCGTCGGGGCCTTTTTCCTTTTTCTTGGTTTTCTTTTTGCCAATCATACGAACAAAACGTTCTGCGGTTGAAGGATCATTTACACGCAGGATAATCTTAGCCGCACTATTGGCGATAACGGTTTCGGCCGCCTTGTCTCCATATTTTTCGGCAATCTGACTGATGTCCTGGCCAACAATCATATAAGACACCTTTTGTCCACGTCCAACGGCAGGACCGCGAATAACAGCCTCTAACTTATTCATGGTTGGCATTTCGTCTAATACAAACAGCGTTGGGTACGGCCCCAATTTCTGTCCATGATTTACATTGCCTGGTTTATTCGCAATCAAGAAATTTGACAGCAATTCAATAAACATACTGGTAATCGCACTGAACGCGGGGGCATCTGCAACATTCATTGACAGATATACAGTTACCGGCTTTACCTTGCCATCACGTGGGTCTTTCATGCCGCGCAAATCACCAAAGTGCAAATCAGAATGACGTGTGTGTTTGTTTACCGCAGGATGACGGAAAATGTTTAACCCAGCATTCATTGTTGAGATAACAGACCCGCGTTCCTTGTCCGGTGTATTGGCCAGGTTAATCAGAGCCGACACAGCATCACTGTCGTATGCGTATAATTGCGCTTCGTTTACCGCTTCATTCAGGAAGTCCTTCATTGGGTCTGCCATCATTACCATTTGGTCACCCTGGCGTTTGCGTTCTTCGATTTGTTGGGCAACCTTAATTTGGCCTTCGACATACCATGCCAAGAACATTGGAATTGATGCTTCACCACCATGCCATTCGGCAGGCAGCCCCCCCCACGACCCAACATGGACATAATTGTTTATGTTTAATTGCCCCTTTTGCAATAATGACATTGCCGCATATGCGTTCGGGTCAGATGTCATTGTCATATAATAATCCATCAAGACCGCTGCGTCCTGGGAATCAAATGTGCCATTTTTCAGGCGGGTATAAAAATAATCATTTGCCTTGGCGCGTTCAACCTTGGATACAATAAAATTGATAAAACCTGTTAATGCCGCGCGCGCAGTGTTTGACCAATGTGGGTCTTTGGCATTTTCTTCAATAATTGCATTTACGATAACCTGAATATATGTGCTGCGTTCTTCGGCAGAATCAGGCAGGTTTTCTGGTGACAGCGGATTCCATGCCGGATAATAAATGCCGTTTTCGGGTTCATCACGCGCCGCCCAATTCAATATAAATACCGGCCCAACAGTTGCACGATACGCAGACGTGTCATGACACAATTCAGGCTTTGGGTCGTTTACAATCATTGACACATTGTCACAACCAACAATTGTTGGAATCACAACACCCTGGGTTTTACCGGCACCGGCCGGTGCCAATAATAAAGCTGATAAACACGTATCCATTTTCAGGGCTTTGCTTTTAAAATACCCCAAAACCATCATAAAACCACCAAACAAACCTTCTTTGTTATTATGGTCATCACCCATTTTCTTAATATCAGCAACATCTGCCTTGCGCGCGGTTTTTTCTTCAAATTTGTCTTTGCTGTGCGGGTTAAATTCATCTGACATAGTCGCATCAGATATAAAGAAATAACCAATTAGTGGCAACAGTGGTGTTATACACGCATAGTCAGGATGCGTAATACAACGATAAATCCAAGAAGGAACCTCGGCCAGGACAGACATGCCCAAACTGGCCATCATATTTTGTAGATATAACCCAATCCAATGCTGGGTTGCAGGCGACCAACCATATCGCCAAATATGTTCAACAGGAAACGCCGCAGCAAACATTAATGCCGCGATTAACCATGTTATAACTGACCAGCGAATTGACCAAAACTCGCGCGCTAAGGGGGCACGTTCGTGTTCTTTATAGGCATTGGAACGAAATATGCTGACCCCTTTGCCTTTGCCTGATGCGGATAAAAAGTTGAATTTAGCTGCCATAGTGATATGATTATATCAGAAAAAACATGTTTTATAAATCAGGAAATATAAATTTATGAAAAATATACCACGTATTTTTATGGGCGATAATTTATCAACGGGCATGAACATGCCTGTTGACCGGGGAACAATGCATTACCTGACACGTGTAATGCGAACAAATCAATGTCTGGTCTTTGGTGGGGGAAATGAATTTAATGCCACCTTGTCAGATGATGGGCGTGTGTTGAATATCGGGGAACAGACAGAGCATACCGACCCATCAAATGATTTTACACTGATGTTCGCACCAATAAAAAAGACAGATGATTTATTAAATATGGCAACACAAATGGGGGTTGCGACTTTTCAGCCAGTTATAACAGCGCGTACAAATGCGAATCATATAAACTGGACTCGTATGGTAAAAATCGTGGTCGAAGCAGCCGAACAATCTAACCGAAACAGTGTACCAAAAATTCTGCCACCAATTAAGTTTTCGGAACTGGATTTATCAAACATTGTATTCGCGGACGAACGTGCGGCATACGGTCGCGAAACTGACCGTGATGTACAGAATACAAAATCGATCCTGGTTGGACCCGAGGGTGGATTTTCAGACGATGAACTTTCTGCCATGGACGCAGCGGGTGCGCGTGGTATTTCATTAGGCAAAACAATTCTGCGGGCAGAAGTCGCAGCAGTGGTTGCAATTGCACAAGTGGTGAAATAATATGTCGGTACGAATTGCAAAATTTATCGCAGATTGTGGATTCGCATCACGGCGCGCGGCCGAAGAACTGATTGTAAACGGACATGTCACAGTTAATGGAAACAAAATTACAACACCTGTTTTTTTTATAGAAAACGACGACACAGTTGAAATAAACGGGGTATCAATCAGCAAACGACAAGAAACAGAACTGTATATGTTTCACAAACCCTTGAATACCATGACAACAGCACATGATCCCAATGGTCGAAAGACAATATATGATTGTTTGCCCGATGAATACAAAAATCTGAAATATGTTGGCAGACTGGATTACAAGACAACAGGATTGCTGTTGCTAACAAATGATGGTGATTTAGCGCGAAAATTAACACTGCCCTCTTCTGAAATTCCGCGCACATATATAGCAACCGTTAATGGCAATGACTTTTCTGGGTTGATACACGCAAAGAAAGGCATAACCGTTGACGGAATTAAATATGCTCCAATGAAAATCGAAGAACTGGGAAACAATAATTTACGTGTAACAATAACTGAAGGCAAAAAGAATGAAGTACGAATTGTGTTGCGTGCATGTGGATGTCCAGTGCGTAAATTACACCGTATTTCATTCGGGAATTTTCAACTAGGAAAACTGCCCGTTGGAAAAATTCAAAAATTATCACAGAAAACAATTGACGAAATGTTAAAAACTCTCTAATATTCTCTTTAAAAGGAAGGGAGTTTTATATGAAAAAAACATCATTCAAAAAAAACGATCAAAAAAACCGCGCAAAAGTGCGCCCTGTAGCATCTAAACCAACTGTAAACATTGATTCAAAAAAGGCATGTGCAAATCCATGGTCACTGTCTATTTATGTATATTGGTTTATAATTTTATTCTTTATTGCTGCAACATTTTATATCTTGGGGCGTTCACATAATGCAACACAAAACACAAATGAAGTTCAAATTACAGAAGAAGTGTTGATGCAGGCCGCAGATTATTATGAGAAAGGCCGCGAAAAATTGGTTGCAGGAAATATTGATGAAGCGATTGCTGATTTAACAACTGCAATTGATGCAGGTGCAGCATCTGTTGACACATATATCCTGCGCGGTGAAGCGCATATGCAATCAGGCGACTATCGTGCAGCTATGGATGACTTTAACACAGCATTATTTAAAGACCCAACAAATGCTGTTGCTTATTATGATCGTGCATTATTAAGCACACGCCTGGAAGATTATAATGCAGCATTAGCTGATATTAACAACGCATTGGCAGCAAATGCACAAAAACCCAGCCCAATGTTGCAAATGCGCAACCTGTATGCTAAACGCGGACAGTTGAATCTGTGGTTAAAAAACTGGGAAGGTGCAATTGCAGATTATACAAATTCTTTGGCACGTCCAGAAGGCACAGTTGACCCAGTTGTTTATGCAGAACGTGCTGAAGCATATACAGCTATTGGAAATTATGCCGAAGCGATTAATGATTATTCTTCTGCAATTCGTGTAATATCCGAACAGATTCAAGGCGCACCAACACTGGAAGAACGTGAATCCTTGTCAAATAATGCAATGAATTATTTTGAAAAGTCTGCTGCCTTGAATTTAAATATTGGAAATATTGATGCGGCACGTACAGATTTAGAATCTGCATACACAATCGCGATTGCATTAAATAACACAGAAACAGCAGACAGATTGCAGGGCTTGATTAATGAACTGACCCAGGTGACCACACCTGTTCAACCGGAACAGCCAACACAGCCCGTGTCACCAGCCACACCTGCATAACAACAGGGACGGTTAAAAAAATTCCCCCGACTGGGGGGATTTTTTATTTGGTCAATAAACCAATAAAAAACCGCCGTAAATGGCGGTTTAATTACTTATTTTGCAGGCGCAACAATAATTGACTTTGTTCGTTCGTCTGGTTTTGATTTCGATTCCAGATTTCCCTTATCACCAATAATGTCAATTACACGGGCAAATAATTCAGGCACAGCATCTTTTCCGCGTGCCAAAACCTTTTTGGACCCCTTGGTCATAACGGAAATTTTAACCTTGTTCCCTTCGGCCAAGAATTCAAAAACCTTTTTCAATTTGATATTTAAATCATTTTCTTCAATAAAAGGTTTTATCCAAACTTCTTTTAATTCGGTTGTTTTTTGATTCTTACGAGCCTCAGATGCGCGTTTTTTCTGTTCATACTTGAATTTACCATAATCCATTATCTTGGTAATTGGAACAGCACCATTCGCATTCATTTCAACCAAGTCCAAGCCCATATCAATTGCCATTTGCAATGCCTGGGCTGTGGGCATAACCCCCAAATTCTGACCATCTGCACTGATAACCTGGACAGATTTTGCAAATATTTTATTATTCATACGCGGACCAGCGTCGCGACGATTATCACGATTAATTGTAGGTTTAATTGTAGGCTCCTTTGTTACAATATACGCGAATTATTAACTATTATTCGGCACTTTTCAAGATATTTTGCACATTTTGCAATGCATTCCACACATCGCGTTTAGCGGCAGGCTTTAACATTAAGAAATTTGGGTGATAAATCGGTACAATTGTCGCACCATTTTCTAATACCTTTGCCATGCCATGTGATTTGGCCAGGTTTATATCCGCCATCTCAGACGCGGGTAATGTTCCCAATGTCAAAATAACACGTGGACGCAGCAATTCAATTGCCCTGTCTATAAAAGGACGCGACATATCCAATTCCGCACGCGAAGGACTGCGTCCGCCAGGCGTACGCCAAAAAACCATTGGTAAAATAGATACGGTCGCGCGTGACAGGCCGATTGCCGCCAACATTTTATCCATCAATTCACCGACCGCGCCTGATAAAATCTGCCCCGTCGCATCATCATCAGACGATGGAATGTCGGTCAATATCATCAAACTACCCTGCCCCACATGTGGCAATACCGTGTTTGTCGCCGATGCACGCAGCGGGTGATTAAATTCATTAATCATACGATTTAATGTCGACATATCATTTGGGCGCGACGCCATTGCGCGCACAGTATCCAAAGACATAGTTTGTGTCGGCGCAACAGGTGGCACAATAGATGTTGCTACCCGCCCTATTTCTGCCATAACAGTCGCAGCATTTGGACGCATTGATACGACAATATCTTCTTTCTTGTCGGTCACAGGTGTTGAAATCGGCGATTCGGCCAATTCCCAACGAACACCCGCCAATTCCAAATCACGCAAGGTATAATCTGACATTTTTGTTTTTCCTTGATAATTTAAACCTTTTATTGTACAATAGAACACGAGCAACAGAAACTCAAGGGAGTATTTTCATGAAAATTAAAAACTTTGCTTTGTTGGCTGGCGTTGCAGGCTTGTTGGCTGCATGCGGCGGTTCTGCAATTGTTGAACCAGCGGATCTGAATGATCAGCGTGTATTCTTCGGTTTCAACTCATCCGAAATCACAGAAGATGCTAAAAACAATCTGTTGGGTCAGGCATTGTATATGAAGAACCACGAAGATGTAAAAATCCAAATCGCAGGTAATTGCGACGAACGTGGCTCGACAGAATACAACTTAGCCCTGGGCGCACGTCGTGCAAACGCCGCGAAAAACGTTATCGTAAATGATGGTATTGATGCGAAACGTATCTCTACAATCAGCTATGGTAAAGAACGTCCATTGGTAAAAGGTTCTGGCGAAGAAGTTTGGAAATGGAACCGTAATGCCACAACAACAGTTAAATAATTGTTGAATATTTTGAAAGCCGCCCAATCGGGCGGTTTTTTTCATGTATTTAAACACAAATTATATTGACAAAGCGTTGTTTTGTGTTATTTTTTGTGCATGTCAGGAATTAAAAAAATTTTTTTTGATTTTTTTTCGCAACACTCGTATGTGGGCAATGCGGTTTACAGTCTGCCGTATGCCATGGCGTTTAAGACTACACATTATTGTTGGAACAATTGCCCACATTGTTGCGAATCAGCCGGCGCAAATATGCCCAAAAACTATATCCCGTCGGCAATAATAGAAAACTATATTAACCAGGCCATAAAAGATCCAAATTTTAGCAAGAATTTGGTCTTTACAGGCGGTGAAATTATGAGTGCATACAAATACCACGACGAATCCAACTATGCAAAAAAATTGCTGAACATGGGCCTGGGCAACAAATGCAGTGTGGACATCAAGACAGATGCAGGTTGGGTATTTACCCCAATGCGCGACGCAATTTTTAGCGACCTGGTTGATGTATTAAGCACCCACAGCACCAGCAGTTTTAGATTAATTCCAATGCAGGTATCACTGTCACTGGACAGGTTTCATCCGCACGCGATGCAGAAGAATATTGAATTTATTACCGAAATGTCGCGCAGACAGAAAAACAGCAGCCTGGTCATCAATATATCTTCGTTCAAACAAGATGCAGATATGTTTGAAATAATGCTGGACACACTGCGCAAAAGATATAAAAATGTGCACGAAATGGAATTGTTTGGCAGTCCCAGCACTGAACATATGCAAAAAAATCTGTCTAATACCGTATGGTCTGTAAATCGGAATATCGTTTTAAAATTCTCAACCGGCACATTATTTGATGGCGGGCGCGCAAGGAACATAGAAAACGCATATCACACACCAACGCCACAGTTTAGTTTTCTGGCCCCGGGAAATCCGCCACATGTTTTGATGGCCTTTGATTCTTTTGGAAATGTGACATTAGGCGAAAATTCAGGAAAGAAAATAACCGTTCCATGGCGCGACAAAAATGGCACACCACGAACATTAAACGACATTAGACAAGATTTAATTATACAAGCAGGAAAAGAGGAAGCCCGATACAGATTTAACGAATGCAATCGCCTGGTTGCGGAAAGCATAAAGAACAACATAAAAAATGTTCTAAATCTGTTTCGTGTAAAAAAACGATAAAAAGACCGGCAAAAGCCGGTGTTTTTTTAACATTTTTATTTGTTGTTTTTACATAAGATAAAAGCCGGCATTTACCGGCTTTTTTAAATATTTTTATTTGGTCAGTTTTTCAAGCAATTCCATTAACTGGGGCCGCGAAACAAAAGATAACACAACCTGCCCTGCCCCGCCACGGCGTTGTGATATTTTAACATCAACCCCCAGGGCGGATTTGATTTTATTTTCCATTTCACGAACAGCCGATGTCTCAATTGTTTTTTGCGTATGTTTTCGTGTATTTTGTGCACGCGGTGCAGACTTTACCAATTTATCAGTATCTGCAACTGATAATTTTTCTGAAATGATTTTATGCGCCAATTCTTCTGGATTTTGGGCAACCGCAATTGTACGCGCGTGGGACGCAGACAATTCACCCTGCCCCACCAGATTCTGCACTGAATCAGGCAAAGATGTTAATCGCAACATATTGCGAATATAACTTTCTGATTTACCAATTAAACGCGCAACATCTGGCAACTCATAGTCACAACATTCCATCAGATTTTTGTAGGCGTTAGCCTCTTCTATTGGATTTAAATTTTCGCGTTGAACATTTTCAATCAACGCAATTTCGCGCGCATTGTCATCATCAATCGTTTTTATCAGGGCCGGAATTTCCGTCTTGCCCGCCAATTTAGATGCACGGAAACGGCGTTCGCCAGCAACAATTTCATACATATATGGACGATCAGACACACTGCGCAGCAATATTGGTTGTAACACACCCTTTTCACGGATAGACGCAGCCAATTCAGCTAATTCGTTTTCTGTAAATGTTTTTCGCGGCTGGTCAGGGTTTGCACCAATCTGCGCCAGAGGCACCTGTTTTACAACGACGCGTTCAGACGGTGTTAACAAAGAAATATCCGGTATAACACCACGCGCATTCTGTAAATCTGCCAACCCACGTCCCAATCCAAATTTATTCGCCATCAGTCCCCCCTGTGGTTCGTTGTACAACCTCGGTCGCGACACGCAGATATGCCTGGGCCCCGGTTGAATTAAAATCATAAAACAGTGCCGGCTTGCCATGGCTGGGCGCCTCAGACACACGGACATTTCGCGGCACAACAGTTTTAAATACAGTATCACCAAATGTTGCACGCACATCGTCATCAACAGCGCGCGTGACACCATATCTTTTGTCGTACATCGTTAACAAAACACCTAATATTTCTAACCCCGGATTCCATTTGTCGCGCACAATAGAAATCGTATCCGTTAACTGTTGTACCCCTTCGAGCGCAAAAAACTCGCACTGCAGCGGCACAATAACAGAATCTGCCGCCGTCAGCGCGTTAATAGTTAAATACCCCAAAGCAGGCGGACAGTCCAGCAAAATGTAATCATAATAATCCAACACCGGTTGCAAAGCATCACGCAAACGATATTCGCGATTTGCCATATCCAGCAAATCAATATCTGCGCCGGCCAACGCCTGGGACGATGGCAACAAGTGCAAGCCAGGAACAGCCGTGCTGAGTATATTATCTGCCACATTCGCCGTCCCCATAATAACACCGTAAACACTTTGACGATGGGACGCACGCTCAAACCCCAGACCGGTTCCGGCATTACCTTGTTGATCCAAATCAACCAGCAAAACCCGCTTTTTAATTGCGGCCAAAGATGCACCAATATTAATTGCAGTTGTGGTTTTGCCCACCCCGCCCTTTTGATTTGCAAATGCAATAATGTGTGTCATATTCCCTTTCCATATACTTTTATCGTCTTTTACGATATAAAAACCGACCGATTCGGTCAAGAAATTAAAAACATATCAGCAAAAACCGCCTAAAAACAATACGATACAAATTATTTCATATGAAATAATACACACTACAAAAAAACCATAAAAACACCGGCCTTTACCGGTATTTTTGAATATTTTTATTTTTTACAGTTTTATCAACAAATTAATTTATATTTCATGTGAAATTACCGGCAAAAACGCACAGAAATTATATAACCATCACCAGTTTTAGACGGTGTTAAATCATAATCAAATTTATATTTGCGTTTCGCATCGGCAATTTCAGATTCTATTTCCCGGCCTTTTAGTAAAAAAAGCCGGTATTTTGTTCGCGCAACATAATCCATGATTTTTGTCAGCGACGCAAAGGCACGCGCAGTGAACACAAAATTATTCGTTTTGGCCGGTAAATACCGAACATAATCTTCTACGCGACCATGATAAATTGTCAGGTTATCTAACCCCAATTCTTGCTTTACCGCCGACAAAAAAGCAACCTTTTTGCCAATCGATTCGATACATGTAACGCGCCACCCCAAAATTGCCAAAACAACCCCAGGAAAGCCGGCACCACTGCCCAAATCAATAATTTCTACATCTGACGGCAAAACATCCGCCAACTGTGCAGAATCAGCAATATGACGCGTTTCTATATCGTTTAATGTACTGGGGGCGACCAAATTCATGCGCCCAGACCAGTCGCGCAGTAATTTTGCATACTGTTCAAATTTGACATTGTTCTTCATAAGCGTTATTCTAGCATAGTCATGAGAAAAATAGAAAGAATTTTTATTACCGCAAGTTTATTAGCCATCGTCGCAGTCACAGGTGGTGCAATATGGAATCACACAGTTAAACAATCACAAGAATCAGAATACCAGTTCCCCGCATCACGATTTGGCGCGTTTCTGGCAACGCAACATGCGATACACGTCAACGACTTTGACAGCGCACGTGAGTTTACAAAAAGTCTGATAAACGAACAAATCCCAATTGTTCAAAGTACGATATATATATCTGATTTTCTGTCAGGACGCATGCCGTTTGATGCACACCTGTTAAAGTCAGAAAAAACAATGCCCGCGCGCATTATTTATGATGCGTATTTGGTAAAGAACAATGACTGGAAAGAATTGCATAACCGCCACAAGACAGATGAATCTGCATTGGCGGCGCCGTTGCGCATATGGCCCGCTATCGCGAACGATTGGCGCACAAATACATTTAAGTTTATAGACAAACTGCCAACAAACCAGTCTTGGAAATCGTTTGTGCGTGGCCAGATTTATGCAGAACTGGGTGATGCAGAAAAGGCAGCAGAACATTTTGGTAAAGTCTCGGCTGATTTCATGAATATCAATGACTATATTTACATAATGTCATTTTATAAGCATCACAATATGCCAGACCAAGCAGACATTTTGCAGGCAGACTTTACATCACGGCCAGGTGGTATGTTTATGATGGGATATGATAATTTCCCAGACTGGTCTGTGTTCAGTGGTTATACAAATGCGCTAGCATTCAGTTTGATACAAAATATTTCGCACACACAAATTATGATGTATTCAGATTTGGCGATGTTGCTGTTACGTTTTGTTCAGGTGACAGCACCAGAATTTGCCGCCAATAATAATACATTAGATTATTATCTTGGACAGTATTTTTACAATAATGTTGGCGATTATGAAAAATTCTTTTCCAACATAAAAAGTGACAGTCCGTTTTATCCATTTGCACGGTTGAGAATAGCGGATAAAAACAAAGATATACGCGAGTTAGAAAAAATACTGGATGAATATCCACTGTTTGTGCCAGCAGCCAACCAGGCGATTGCACATCATATAAAGCATGGGAATCGTCGTGCAGCGATGCGTATTGTAAAGGACGCACTGAATAATGATAATCTGAATGAAGCGGGCAGGGCATTTTTTATAAAAAATCGCGCGCAAATAAATTTTGCATTTGGCAATATTAAGGACGCACAAAAAGATATACGAGAGGTGTCTAAATTAAACCTGATTGATGGCGAGGTAATTTCATTACAGGCAAAAATTTGGGCTGCGCAGAATCGCGAACTGGAAAACGCATACGATTATGCGATGGGACTGGTTCGTCAAAACCCAACAGATATTTTGGCATGGGATACTTTGGGTTATGTAGTGTCAGTGCGCGAAGGAGTTGATGCGGCACTGGAACTGTTGGAACGTGTTGGCGAAATATCAGAAACATGTTCTTCATTGTTTGTGAATCTGGGTGACATGTATGCAGCAAAGGGCGAAGTCGACAAGGCTAAGGATGCATACAAACGCGCAATTGATTTATCGGATGATGGATTGACGGTCGTACCAGATATTGAAAGGAAAATAAGGAAATTAAAATGAAAGTAGGCGTTATTGGTGCAGGCGCATGGGGAACCGCGCTGGCAATCGTTTCTGCGCGCGGTGGTGCAGATGTAGTATTGTGGTCATACGATGGGGAACACAAGCATTTTGATGATGTACAAACCCCACAAAACATGAAAATAACCGGCAATATTCAGCAAATGAATGACATGGACACATGGTTAATTGTAACACCGGCGGCATTCTTTCGCGAAACTCTGCGCAAGGCACGCAATACATATAACGGACAACCTATTATCATTTGTACCAAGGGCGCAGAAAGCACAACCGGACAATTTATGTCTGAGATCTTAATGACAGAATTGCCAGAATGCCATGAATACGGCGTATTATCTGGTCCACAATTCGCAGCCGAGGTCGCACATGGCGTACCAACAGGATCAACCCTGGCAGGAACACATGGCGCACTGGTTGCAGGGGCTGATGCATTAAATAAACTGTACCTGGACGAGACAGACGATATTATCGGCACCCAGGTTTGCGGCGTTGGTAAAAATGCGCTGTCGCTGATTTGTGGATACAATAAGATTGCAGCAAGCGGTGAAAATGAACGCGCAATGATATTTACACGCGCCTGGGGCGAAGTTATGAACCTGGGGATGGCAATGGGCGCAAAAATGCACACATTCTTGGAACTTTGCGGAATAGGGGATCTGTTCCTGTCTGCAACCAGCGAAACCAGCCGCAACTTTTCAGGTGGCATGGCGATTGCGCGTGGTGAAAAACCAAATGGCACCGTCGAAGGGATTTTTGCATTGCGTGGATTAATTGAACGCGCACGCGATTTAGGAATCGAAACACCAATACTGATTCAAATGCAAAACAAGTTAAAAATATAAAAAAAACACCGGCAAATGCCGGTGTTTTTTTATTCCCCACCCCAGGGGATTTTTTAATACATTGTTTGCAGAACATGTTTGTTCTTGTCCAAGTTCGATAACATCTTGCCACTGCCACAGGCGACACATGCCAATGGATTATCCACAACGAACGCAGGTAAACCTGTTGCCGCACGAATTGCAATATCCAGCCCGCGCAACATTGAACCACCACCAGTCATCGCAATACCCAAATCTGCAATATCAGCAGATAGTTCAGGTGGCGTTAATTCCAATGCCTGGCGTACAGTATCAACTATCTTTGACACAGTTTGTGCCAGCGCACCTGCAATTTGCGATTCTGTAATAACTGTTTCGCGTGGTGTACCAGATAACAAGTCGCGTCCCTTTATCTTCATAGTCAGTTCATTTGCCTTATCCTTGGGCGCAATAGCAGTACCTATACGCTTTTTAATTTCCTCAGCGGTATTTTCGCCGATTAACAAATTCTTGTTCTTGCGCACAAAGTCAATGATATCAACATCCATTTGATCGCCCGCAGTACGCACAGCGTTTGAATACACAATACCGCCAAGAGACATAACTGCAACCTCAGTCGTGCCACCACCAATATCCAAAACCATTGAACCAACTGGTTTTTCAACCGGAAGACCTGCGCCAATCGCAGCAGCTGTTGATTCTTCGACAATAAATACTTTGCGTGCACCAGCAGCATCCGCCGCTTCTTGGATAGCGCGACGTTCCACTTGGGTTGCACATGATGGCACGCAGATAATAATCAATGGCGCAGCCAATGGATTTTTATGGTGTACCTTGCGAATAAAATATTTTATCATTTCTTCAGCGACTTCAAAGTCTGCAATAACACCATCGCGCAGGGGACGTACAGCTGAAATTGTGCCGGGTGTACGACCAAACATCTGCTTCGCTTCGGTTCCGACGGCTAGGATTTCTTTGCGTCCCATAAGACGATTTTCAGCCACAGCAACAACAGAAGGTTCATTTAAAACGATACCGCGACCTTTGACATAAATCAGTGTATTCGCCGTACCTAAATCAATTGCCATGTCCGCAGAAAAGAATTTCATTAACCAATTGTACATTATAAATCCCCATAAATTTTTTGTTTTTTTGCACTATAAATCACGATATGCAAAAAATCAAGATATCCCAATAAATTTATTTGATTTATCGTATATTGTGGTATTATATAGCCACTATGATACGCGATACAATAAAAAGACATGAAGACTTTGCCATGGGGGAAAATGACCCCGTGGGTAAATGTGCATATTTTCTGGTGCGGGCCAAGCCTGCAAAATACCCAGACGATGCGCGATATGGTCTGATTGTCACAAAAAAAACTTTTAAGCATGCCGTAGACAGAAATCGTGCAAAACGATTAATTCGTGACTGGATTGCGTTTAATGAACGCATGATGCGTCCAGAATGGGATTATGTTTTTATTATACGACGTGCGATACTGGATGCAGATAGGACAAGCGGACGTACAGCTATGAAAAAAGCGTTAAACTATCTGCGCAAGCAAGAGATAAATGAATAAAAATCCACACTTTATACAGCGCGTGGCGATTGCGATGGTGCGCGCATATCAATGCGCTATTTCCCCAGTAATCGGGGGCAGGGCGGCGTGCCGATTTGTCCCAACATGCAGTGAATATACACGCATTGCAATTGAAAAGCATGGCGTGCTGCGTGGTGTTTGGTTGGGGGCAAAACGCATATCACGATGCAGACCGGGTGGAGGGTGCGGATATGACCCTGTGCCTTGACAATGCGCCATAATGTGGTACAATTTTATCTATGCGAGACGATTAATTATACATAAAGGATAAAAAATGTCATTTCGTGCAACCGTAGAATCTATGTCTAAAATCATGGATGATATGGGAATTACAGAATTGAATTTGGAACGTCAATTCTTGTTTGGTTTATATCGCAAACATATTCATTTATCAAAACAAAAGGCTGTTGCAGTGGCAAGTACCGCGACAGCAGAGGTCAAAGCAACACCAGGCGAAGCACCAGCCAAGGCAGTAAATTCAAATGCATTAAAATCACCAATGGTTGGCGTTGTATATCTGGCACCAGAACCAGGGGCAGATGCGTTCGTGTCTGTTGGCAAATCTGTCAAGGTCGGTGACACAGTCGCATTGGTTGAGGCGATGAAAACATTTAACCCAATTAAATCTGACAAAGATGGTGTTGTAAAAGAAATCTTGGTCACAGATGGTGCAGCGGTTGAATTTGACCAACCACTGATTGTAATTGAATAATAAAAAATAATATGCCACAGATAAAAAAAGTTTTGATTGCAAATCGTGGGGAGATTGCCCTGCGTATTATTCGCGCATGTCGCGATATGGGAATTCGTACAGTTGCGGTTTATTCAACCGCAGATCGCGACGCAATGCATGTACAGTTAGCAGATGAGTCTGTATGTATCGGACCCGCACCAGCACGAGATTCTTATTTAAACGAGTCTGCAATTTTAACAGCAGCATTGCTGGCAAATGCAGATGCTATCCATCCTGGTTATGGTTTTTTAAGTGAACGTGCAGATTTTGCACGCAAGGTTGAACAACACGGTATGATTTGGGTTGGACCGTCGGCCGATATGATTGAAAAAATGGGCGACAAGGTCAATGCAAAACGTACCGCTGTTGAATGCGGGTTACCGGTTGTACCGGGGTCTGATGGCGCGATTGACAGTTTGGAACACGCAATCAGCGTGGCAGAAAAAATTGGATATCCAGTTATGCTGAAAGCCGCTGCAGGTGGTGGTGGGCGCGGTATGCGACCAGTTATGAATGCAGCAGAGATGAATGAAGCGTATAGCCTGACCAAGAATGAGGCAAAGTCTGCGTTTGGTGACGACACATTGTATATGGAAAAATTACTGACCCATCCGCGACATATTGAATTTCAGGTTCTGGGGGACAAACACGGCAATGTTGTTATCTTTGGCGAACGCGATTGCTCATTACAAAGACGCAATCAAAAAGTGATGGAAGAATGTCCCGCCGCAATTTTAACCCAGAAACAACGTGACGATATGATAGAGGTTTGTAAGTCGGCCGCCAAAAAGATGGGTTATACAAATGCAGGTACATTTGAATTTATGTTTGAAGATGGAAAATTCTATTTCTTGGAAATGAACACACGCCTGCAGGTAGAGCACCCGGTGACTGAAATGGTTTATGGGGTAGATTTAGTACGCGAACAAATTCGTGTGGCAGGTGGCGAAAAATTAGGATACAACCAATCAAATGTTATTCCAAATGGACATGCGATTGAATTTCGTATTAATGCCGAAGACCCTGAAACATTTGTTCCAAACCCAGGTAAAATTACACTGTATGCGCCTTCGGGTGGTATGGGGGTGCGCGTGGACAGCGCCGTTTATACAGGATACTCAATCCCGCCAACATACGATTCTATGATTGCAAAATTAATCGTTCATGCACAAAATAGACCGGCATGTATTATGCGTGCACAACGCGCATTGGACGAATTTGTTATTGAAGGTGTTAAGACTACAATCCCATTACAAAGAAAACTGTTAAACAACAAGGATGTAAAACAGTTAAACTTTGATAACAAATGGTTGGAAAAATTCTTGAAAAAAGATTAAAAAAAGCCGGCAAATGCCGGCCTTTTTTATAACTAAGTTTCCAGATGTTGTTCAACAAGAATTCTTATATTACATTGCGAAAACCAATTACAATTAGTATATTCAAAACTATAACAAATATCATTTGCAATTATAATTTTCTTTGTTATAATGTGCGCAGTTTTGGGTGGTTAGCTCAGTTGGTTAGAGCGTTACGTTGACATCGTAAAGGTCGTTGGTTCGAGTCCAATACCACCCACCAGAAATAATAAAAACGCCGGCAAATGCCGGTGTTTTTTATTTCAACTTTTTGCGATTGCGCATAAACGCCCGCAATTCGTGTGCAAATTCACGTTCGGTCATGCGCAGTTCTGAAATCTTGGGCTTGTGCAAACATGTTGGTAAATCATACATAATAAAGTTACATAAATCCGTTACACGATGCGCAGAATAACAATTGCGAACAGTTTCAAATGCCTGTTCCAGATGTATCTTTTCGCGCGCACCAAATTGGGTTTGCGCAAAGGCTGGAATCTGACCCGTCAATATTATATTTTTTATCGTATCATAGTTTTCGGAACTTATAGCCTCGGCCGGGCCACGTTCATAATTTACAAACTGCATATTTGCCATTGGGGATTTCGGTGGGAATGATAACCCCGGCTGCAAGGATGCGTATTCCAGCCACAACAAATACATCAAACGCCCCAACTTTACAACCGGAACATTTTTGATGCCCTGGTGCTTAGTAATCTCGTTTACCAGGTAGATTATCGTGTTCTTGTCTAAATCTTGTTTATGTTGCATGTTTAATCCTGTGTTTTGTATGTAT
Organism: Alphaproteobacteria bacterium; assembly: GCA_017629245.1. Lineage (GTDB taxonomy): Bacteria > Pseudomonadota > Alphaproteobacteria > Rs-D84 > Rs-D84 > Enterousia. The sequence goes on from JAGBXO010000002.1 coordinate 49,480, forward strand.
ACAAATCTACTATAATCTTTTGAATTTTCAAGTTTTTTATTAGTATTGATTTATTCTAAATTTGATTTATAATTTCCAGGTTAAATAAAAGGGCATAATATGACGAAAAAATATTTGATTACATCTGCACTGCCGTATGTTAATAACAATCTGCACATTGGGCATTTGATTGGTTGTTGGTTGCCGTCTGATGTGTATGCGCGTTTCTGTCGCGCAATGGGACGTGATGTATTGTATGTTTGCGGGGCAGACGAACACGGTACAACCAGTGAAGTTGGTGCCAGAAAAGAAAATATGCCAATTGAACAGTATGTTGATAAATATCGCACAGCACACGAACAATCTGTGCGTGATTTTAATTTGTCTTTTGATATATATGGACGCACACATACACAAAAGCACGCAGATTTAATCCAATCTTTGTTCAAGCGTTTGGATGAGCAGGGAATGTTGGTTGAAAAAACATCTATGCAACCGTATTCTGTAAATGAACAAATGTTTTTGGCTGATCGTTTTGTCATTGGGACATGCCCAAAATGCGGATTTGATGGCGCATATGGAAATGAATGTGGAAAATGTAGCGCAACACTGGAACCAGAACAGTTGATTAATCCACACAGCGCAATTACACCTGATTCACCGGTTGAAATGCGCGAAACCAAACACCTTTATTTCCGAACTAGTGCAATGCAAGACAAACTGCGTGAATGGATTAATTCACGTGTCGGTTGGTCCAGAACAGCAATGGCAATAGCAAACAAATGGTTGGACGAAGGTTTACACGACAGTCCAATTACACGCGATCTGAAATGGGGAATACCGGTAAATAAACCAGGTTATGAAAACAAGGTGTTCTATGTTTGGTTTGATGCACCATGGGGATATATTTCAATTTCACAGGCTGCAAATGATAAGTGGGCAGAATGGTGGCATGGCGGTGACGATGTTAAATACGCTCAGTTTATGGCCAAAGATAACGTGTCATTCCATTCAATATTTTTCCCAGCGCAAGAATTGGCAATGAATGACAACTGGAAAACTGTTGATATATTGAAAGGCTTTAACTTCTTGAATTTTAATGGCGCAAAAATTTCAAAATCAACCGGTAATGGCATTTTCTTGAACGAAGCAATTAATGATGCACCGGCAGATGCGTGGCGTTATGCGTTGCTGGCGTCGGCACCAGAAACAGATGACACAGATTTCACAATTGCGCGATTTGCAGATATTGTTAACAAAGACCTGAATGGTATGTTGGGAAACTTTGTTAGTCGCGTATGCAAACTGACCGCGAAAAACTTTGGGACAAATGTTCCGGCGGCGGGCGAATGGGACACAGAACTGGAATCACAGATTAATGAAAAAATATCTGAACTGACATCTGCGTTGGACGCATGCGAATTTCGCAATGCGATTGCGGCGTTGCGCGGGCTGTATGCGATTGGGAATGAATATATGACAAAAATGGAACCGTGGGCATTGGTTAAAAATGGTGATATGGCAGGTGCAGGGGATGCGCTGAATAAATGTTTTCAGTTAATTGACCTGTATGCGCGTGTGTCTGCGCCATTTATCCCGGGGACGGCCGAAAAAATGCAGAATGTTTTTGTGACGCAAAATGACTTGAGTTGGCCTGAAAAATTCGTGGCACGCATTGCAGATGGCGCAGAATTTGTCGTGCCAGAAAATCTGTTTAACAGAATTGACGATGAAACGGTTGCAAAATTAACAGAGAAATACACCCCAAAGGTAGAAGACAATTCGCCCAAACTGGTTGTTGCAGAAATCGTAGCGGTCAAAGACCATCCATCGCGCGACGATTTGCATATCCTGTCCGTTAATGCAGGTGGCGCACCCGTTCAGGTTGTGTGTGGCGCACCGAATGTTCGCGTTGGATTGCGTGGTGTTCTGGCACCGGTAGGATGTAAATTGCCCGGCGCAAAAAAGCCGATGGCACAACGAACCGTTGCAGGGGTTGAATCTTTTGGCATGATGTGCAGCGCGGCCGAAGTCGGGCAGGGCGACAATGGCAATGTAATCATTGAATTGGGCGCGGATGCGACCATTGGCGCGGAATACAAATTAAACTGATGTTTTTGGTTGCGGGTGTAAAATCTTGTGCTATGATAAGGCGCAAAAAAAAATAAAGGACTATAATAATGTTAAACAGATTAAATGATGATACCTTTGAACAAAGAAAAACATGCACAATTCGTTTACATGGAAACAAAATGCAAATTGATGCGGTTATTTCTAGCGCTGAGGATATAATAAAACTAATTAAAGAATATTCAAATGTATGTAATATATATTCTATGCAGATTACTATTGCAGATGAAGAATACAATGTACGAACAGGATTTCCAATACATACAATTAACAAAGCAACAAAAAAATTCTTAGTCGCGGATAAAATCACAACACCACGCGAAATTGCCCAGGAAAAACCAAATACAGAATTAACACCAACTGTATTGCAACAAGAAGATTTCAGTGTACCCGCAATAAAAACATATTCTTTAACACGCGATGCAGTCGCTGTAAATAAATGGAGTGGCAAAAGAGCCGTTACAACAAAAGAAACACAAGCGTGGAGAAAACTGAATAAAGATACTGATATTGTTGTTAATTCAGAATTGAAACAAATTTTCCCGACAAAAACTGGGAAAAAACCAACCTCTTTGGTTGAATTATTACAGCATGTCAGATAAGAATTTACGCGTTGTATTATTGTCTTGTTGCGCCCCATGTTCTGTGGGCGCAATTCGTCAATTAGCAGACAATACAATTGATGATATCAAGGATTTTATTGTTCTGTTCTATAACCCAAATATATTTCCTGAATCAGAATACACAAAACGCATGCAAGAACAAATTAAATACTGTGAAAGCATAGGTGCAAAATACGCAGTTCTGGAATATGATCATGATGCATGGCGCAATGCAGTCCGCGGTTTTGAAAATACACCTGAACGCGGGACGCGTTGTTCTTTGTGCTTTGAATATAGATTTCGTCGCGCAGTAAAATTTGCACATGAAAATGGATATAATGCAATTGCAAGTGTATTGGGCGTATCACGCCACAAAGACCAGACGCAGGTTGATAATGCAGCAAATAGTGTATGCACAGATATTTTATACATGCCAGTTAGGTGGGATGAAAATTTACGCGTACAAATAAATCGTGAATCTGATTTTTATCGGCAAAATTATTGCGGTTGCGAATTTAGTATTCGTAAAGTATAATGCCATTATAATTTAACAAAAGGCAAAATATGTCATCGGTATTTGTATTCCCAGGCCAGGGCGCACAAAGCGTTGGTATGGGGCGTGAATTATATGAAAACAACGCCAATGCACGTGCGGTATTTGACGAAGTAGATGCGGCATTGGGTGAAAAATTATCAGATATTATTTTTAATGGCCCTGCCGAAGAATTAACACTGACCGCAAATGTTCAGCCAGCAATTATGGCAACATCCATTGCAATGTTGCGTGCAAGTGGCGCAAAGGTGCCAGAATATGTCGCCGGACATTCGTTGGGTGAATATACCGCCCTGTGTGCGGCGGGCGCGATATCTGTTGGTGATGCTGCAAAATTATTGCGCGCACGCGGAAACGCAATGCAAAGCGCGGTATCAGTTGGAGCAGGACTGACGGCAGTTATATTGGGATTAGACATCAATATAGTGCGTGAAATTTGTGCTGAGATGGATTGTGATGTTGCAAACGATAATTCACCTGGTCAGGTTGTGATTTCTGGACTAAAAGAAGTAGTAGAAAAAACATTAGAAATCGCCAAGGCTCGTGGTGCAAAGCGCGCTATGCCGTTGGCGTTATCAGTACCGGTTCATTGTCGTGCACAACAACCTGCGGTGGACGCAATGCGCGTGGCATTGGACAATGTGAAATTCAATACACCATCTGTACCGCTGATTTCAAACAAGACATGCGCCCCATTGATGGATATAAATGAAATCAAAGACGCATTACTGTATCAGATAACGCATGGGGTGCGTTGGCGCGAAAGTGTCTTGAATATGGTAGAAATGGGAATTACAGAAATGATAGAAGTAGGACCGGGCAGTGTGCTGACAGGTCTGTGCTCGCGCATTACAGATAAAATAACCGCAAAAAAGTTGGAGATATAATTATGTTTGATTTAACAGGTAAGGTTGTATTAATCACAGGTGCAACAGGTGGTATTGGTGCACAGATTGCAAAAACAATGAAACAAGCCGGCGCAACAGTTGTTGTATCAGGTCGCAATGTCGCAAAAATGGATGCAGAATTTAGTGATGAATATATCAAAATTCCGGCAGACCTGGCGACAGATGGCGCGGCAGTTGAACTGGTTATGGAAACAATTGAACAGGCGGGTAAAATTGATATCTTGATTAATAATGCCGGTATCACACGCGACACACTGATGATGCGTATGACAGACGAACAGTTTGATGAGGTCATTAATACAAATTTGCGTTCATGCTTTAAGATGTGTCGTGCGGCAATTATGCCAATGATGAAAAACAGATTTGGGCGCATTATTAATATGGCGTCTATCATCGGCACAATTGGTGGACCAGGTCAGGCAAACTATGCCGCATCAAAAGGTGGTATGATTGCAATGACAAAATCAATCGCAGCTGAGGTTGGCAGTCGTGGCATCACCGCCAACGCGATTGCACCGGGATTTATTAAAACACCAATGACAGATGTTTTACCCGAAGAATTAAAAAAGACATATTTGTCACAGATCCCAGCTGGACGATTTGGTGAACCAGAAGATATTGCGAATGCATGCGTGTTCTTGGCTTCGGATGAGGCCGCATACATCAACGGACAAACATTACATATAAATGGCGGCATGGGGCGTTTCTAAAATAATGCAAAAATATGATGTGATTATTATTGGTGGGGGACATTCCGGGGTCGAAGCGGCCGCGGCGACTGCACGGCGTGGCGCGAAGACACTGTTGTTGACTCAGACAAAATCTGACCTGGGGGCATTGTCGTGCAACCCAAGCATTGGGGGACCAGGTAAATCACAAATGGTGGCAGAAATGGATGCACTGGGCGGTGTTATGCCGCGCGCTGCAGATCGGGCGGGCATTCATTGGCGCACACTGAATGCAACACATGGGGCAGCAACCCAGGCATTACGCGCCCAGATTGACCGCGATTTATATCACAATGCAATTGTTGATATTTTGAGCGAATATAAAAATCTGGATATTATTTTTGAATCTGTTGATGATTTAGATATTCAAAACGCAATTATTAACAATAAATATCAAGGCAGGGCAATTATCCTGACAACCGGGACATTCCTGGGTGGGGTGGTCACACGAGGTGATGAAAAAATCCCATCTGGTCGATTGCAAGACGATGGCACATACCAGGCGGCTGATAAAAATATATCAGGCGTTCTGGTATCTGCAGGATTTAAGTTATTGCGCCTGAAGACTGGAACACCTGCGCGAATAAAACGGGATTCAATTGATTTTTCGGTCTGCGAAATTCAACCAGGTGACACGCCACACGATTGGTTCAGCAATGGCGACGATAATAACAAATATGATTCTGTTTGCTTTATCACGCATACAACAGAACAGACACACAATATCATTCGAGAAAACATAAAAAATGCGCCAATGTATAATGGCGACATTGTTGGCACAGGACCGCGATATTGCCCAAGTTTAGAAGACAAGGTTATGCGTTTCCCGGAACACACCTCTCATCATGTGTTTTTAGAACCCGAGGGATGGAACAGTGACCTGATATATCCAAATGGTATTTCGACCAGTTTCGGCAAAGACATCCAAGATAAATGGATTCGTACAATTCCAGGATTAGAAAAAGCAGAAATTGCACGATATGGATATGCAATCGAATACGATGCAATTGATGCACGCAGTTTGAACAGCAGACTGCAAAGCAAAGATATCCCACATCTGTTTTTTGCAGGACAGATTAATGGCACTTCAGGATATGAAGAAGCTGCCGCCCAGGGGTTGATCGCAGGCGCAAACGCCGCAGCGTTTGCATGTGAATTAGAATACATAGAAGTCGACCGAACAAATTCAATGATTGGCGTATTGATTGACGACATAACAACACTGGGGGTTGATGAACCATATCGTATGTTTACATCGCGGGCGGAATATCGCCTGTCCCTGCGTGCAGACAACGCAATTGCGCGCATGGGGCCAATTGGGGTAAAAATAGGATTAATTTCCCAATCAGACTTCGACATAAAATTCGCGGCACGCGCAGATACTATCGCGAAAAACGACAAATTTTATGCAGGTTATATCGCACGAAATGAACGCGAAATCGCGGCGTATAAACGCGATGCAGAATTAAAAATACCAGTCGGTTTCGTTTATGAGGGACTGCCAGGGTTGACCAACGAATTAATTGAAAAATTAACCGCCGCGCGACCTGAAAATATTGCGGCTCTGTCACGAATACCAGGCATGACACCAGCGGGGATCATGGTTGTGCTGCGCCGGATTAAAGCATAAATTTTTTCCTGGTATTTATTTTGATAATAGGTTATAGTCATTTTCACACGGCCGGTGTAGCTCAGCTGGTAGAGCATCTCATTCGTAAAGTCAGTCGGCAAATTTCCTAACCTATTGATTATCGTTGGATTTTAAGTTGTTTTTATTAATCAAAGGGACAACGCAGGGACATTTTTTACAAAAAAATGCAACAATTTGCATATACGTACAACACAATCTTATGTTGCTGCATACACTTAAAAACCAACTAAAATTTATGTGTTTTGCAGTGTAATTGTCCCTTGTTTGTCCCTGGATATAAATCAACCTATCAAAACTAGCACATTATCGGGATTTTTTGGAGGTTAGTCATCTCATTGTATATGTTGAAATCACCAAAAAACATCCTATATATTAACCAAATACAAAAGGATTATCCGAGATGGCAACAATAGAAAAGCGCAAGAGTGGAGATGGTTTTGTTTATCGTGCACGTGTGCGTGTAAAGGGTGCTGAGCCCAGAACAGCGACATTCCCAAATAAGACACTTGCCAAGGCCTGGGCACAGAAGATAGAAGTTGAAATTAAAGAAGGACAGTATATGCCCACTCTGCAATCACAAAAACGCACCCTGGGCGAAATAATCACTATTTACAAAGAAAGACATAATCCACTATCAATCACAACTTCTGGACAACTGGATGTATGGAACGAACAAATGGGCGCATGCAGTTTGAATATGATAACGCCAGACCGTATCTATAACACACTAAAAACGATAGAATCTATAACAACACACAATGGACAACCAAAGTCCGCCAGCACATTAAACAGATATTTGGCGGTATTAAGTTCTGCATTAACTTTTGCAGTTAAAGAGTTGGGGTGGATGCGCGAAAATCCAGCGTTCAAAGTATCACGACGTGCCGAGCCAAAGGGACGTGTCAGATTCTTGTCGGATGACGAACGCAACAGATTATTGACCGAGATACAAAAAGCACCAAACCCATTTTTATACCCAGCGGTTATATTGGCGATTTCAACAGGGGCAAGACGTGGCGAGATATTAAACCTAAAATGGGCAGATGTTGACTTGCATCGTGGCTGGGCAACGCTACAAGACACCAAAAATGGCGACAGACGTGGTATTGCGTTGCGTGGCCTGGCATTAGACCTGATGCGCCAACTGTGGGCAAAGAGATTATCTAACATCTGGGTATTTCCAAACGAAACAAACTCTGGGCCATTTAATATCAGATACAGCTGGAACAAAGCGGTTCGTGATGCAAATCTGATAGATTTTAGATTTCACGACCTGCGACATACGTGTGCCAGCTATTTAATTATGAACGGTGCATCCCTGGGCGAAATCGCAGACGTTCTGGGACACAAAACATTGCAGATGGTGCAACGATACGCCCATATATCAGACAGCCACAAAGGTGGCGTTATTGAACGCATGAATGATAAAGTTTTCGGAGAATCAAAATGACACAACAATTACCCTTTGCCGACATTTTTCCACACTTGCACCCAATGCAAAAATTCACACAGCCCAACTATCCAATACTAGCTGATATTTTATTGGAATACGCACAAGATTTGGCACACTATCGTGAAAACTATCTAGATGCCGACAGAATTGCTAACGCACTGGATTGGATAAAACAACATGGCGATTTAGACCATAAAACAATTAAACGCATCATCGAGCATTTTTGCATTCTTGACTTTAAATCAGATGTAAAAATTCAGACCCATAACAAACAATGGATTGTATGGTTATTCGTTATTGGTGCTTTCATCCTGATAAATCAAGCAATAGAAAATGACGACATCAATACCGTTAAAAGTGATATTCAAACATGCTTAAAAAACGCACATGACTATAAAAGATTGTGGGGCGAAAGAAAAGGTCGTTATAAAGGCGCAAGCAAGACAAACGCCAAGAAAGCTGAAATAAAAAAAACAGTGCTAAAAATAACACGAGAAACAAACAATGCAAACCCCGCCAAATCCGATGATGAAAAACTAATAATCATAAAAAACGAATTTAAAAAAACATCCCCCAACAGGGATTTTCCTTACAAAGATTCTAGTTTTACTAGAAACGATGACGCAAACATGTTTGCCCAGGCTGCAAAGCACAAGCCATAAAGCCATCACGCTAGCGTTATGGGCAACCGCCTTGATAGGCGGTATTTTTGCATATATATTTGCCATGAACCCGGGTTCGAAATAAAACACAACAAAGGAGAAAATAATGGCAGAAATTGCGCCTAACTTTAAAACAATTCGGCAATTTGCTGAATCATATCCTGCATTTACGCAGGGGTCGCTACGTGATTTGGTGTTTTATGCGGACTATAACGGATTAAATCAATTTGATGCAATCCGTCGTGTCGGTGCAAAGATACTAATAAACGTTGATAATTTCTTTCGGTGGGTTGATACAAACCCTGCAAGCAAAGGAGGGTTAAATGCAAGAATTTGACCCACAATACGAAAGTGATTATCTGGACAACATCACAGGCGATGATGATATGGACAACACCGTTCAAAAACCGAACATCTTTTCTGTTGGCGATTTATTGGATATGGATTTACCAGAAATCAAATGGCTGCTGTATCCATTTATTCCACAAAAGGGTGTTTGTATGATTTCCGCACCACGTGGTGTCGGGAAATCATTCTTGGCGATGACAATGGCTATTTCAATCGCATCATCTATTGACTTTCTGGGGTTCAAAACAGAACAACAATACAAAGTCCTTTATATAGATGGCGAAATGAACGGCAAGATGTTACAAGAACGTTTTTCTAAGTTGATTGACGGCATGGAAAAAGATGGCGCAACTGTTAATCGTGATAATCTGAAAATATTCGGGTGCGATTTTCAGGGACGTTCATCTATGCCTGATATGTCAAAGCCAACGCACTGGCGTATCATAGAAAACGCTATCAACAGCATTGGTGGTGTTGACCTTATCATTCTGGATAATGTATTTACCCTGTACGGTTGTCAGGACGAAAATGCTGCATCCAGCTGGCAGGCATTTAATCGATGGTCTGTCAGCCAGCGCATACAAAATCGTTCTGTCTTGTGGATACACCATACGGGCAAGGATACAGAAAAGGGCGGACGTGGTTCGTCAGCGATTGAAACGCTGATGGATTCGTCTATACTGCTAAAAAGGCCTGCTGGATATAACCAACAAGATGGCGCAGCGGTTGTTGTAGAATACACAAAAAGTCGCAGCGTTGCCGGCGATGCGGTTGCAAAATTTGCAATCAAATTGTGTGGCACAGATAATATACTTTATTGGACAGTCGCAAAAACAGACGAGCAGTCCGAATTGGACGACTTGTTGGATTTTGTCGATAACAAAGGGATGGACGTGTCGGAAATCTCAAAAGAAACAGGTATATCCAAATCTGCACTTTATCGAAAATTCAAGGCCGCAGGAATAAAGGATGTATCCGCACGCGCAAAGCTTGCCAAACAAAAACAAGCCGAAGACACAAAATCTTTAATTGATATCTGATGGCAAGAAAAATCCCATTTTCCCACAATATTAAGGTGCGGGAAAATGGGAATTGTATTTCTGTCCAGTTTTTGTGGACAGTTTTTATCAAATATACTTAGGTTTGCTCTGACGTGCTTCTGTCCGGTACAAATCTTCGGCGATCCTAAAGCATTCTTGCTTAATACTATCAAAAGCTTCTTTTTCAGTTTTGTATCTTCCAAACTCACTACCATTCATAATGGCTATATATTCAGTTCCTGCGGGAACAATTAAAAACATTTTTGATATTTCTATCGCTTTTTTACATATCCAACGTTCTCGTTTCGCTGTATTCACAATCCCCCTAGCCATATTTATCAACCCCATATTATTCCTCCTTATTTACAGTATGAACATTTTAGTTACCACTCTTCTATTAACATATAAATCCAGCCACATACGTACCATAAAGCTAGCCAAGCTACAATGGACCACACTCCACTCTGAAACAATATTTTTATTACTTTACCAACAACCTGGGATTCTTTAACTGTTGTCCCGGCGTTCTTAAAACCACGGCCAATTTTATAAAAAAATCTATCAATTGCGTTCTCTGGAATATGTTCTTTTTTCATAATTCACTCCCTTGTTTTAGATGCTAAAACCATACAAAAAACAAATACAGCCATATAAATCATGGACAATACAGGTGCGTCAAATATTGCAACCAAAACACTAACTATGCCGCCGCATATAACAATATGCTTACCGGTTTCTCTATCGTGTTTACGTGCAATAGATGCAGGTATAAAAAACAATAACATTCCACCTAGTATGCGACCTAAAATTATCGCCGATAGTTTTGTGTCTTTTTCCGTTATATCCGTATACGAAACATGGGTTATTTCACGAAGTTTTTGTTCTGACTTTTCTGACAATATTGGCGATGCAACATCCGCAATAATTTTACTAGGAACATTTATAGAAGATCGAACTATTCCCTGCGCCATAGATTCTTCTTGTTTTGGGCCAAGCGTTTTATATCCAGCCCAATCCATATCCTTAACACCATCAACATTATTTACAAACAAAAGCATTGCTTTTTGCATCTTATTCTCGTGCGTATTATCTATTGCTATCGGTTTTACTGGGCTATACTTTACTTTTAAATATTTGTGCGTTCTGTCGTCTGGCAGGTCTGCATACAGCTTTCGACCCGGACTTACGATACCGCCAGTATAAGGCATGCCATCATCAGGATTGTCTGTTATTACAACACCACGTTTTTCATTCATTGGGATTTCTGCCCATCTGCCATTATCGTATGATACCCTGCGTTCCAGCGATATAGCAGGCATACAAAACAATCCAACAAATAAAACAATAAGAACCTTATTTAACTTCATTTTCTTACACGCCTTTACATAAAAAATAACCGCCGTGGAATTGGCGGTCGGGTGCTTTCAAAATCATACGATAAATGACCCTGCTGCTTTCGGGCAAGCCCTGTTATATAACAACAGACACCCGACCAACTTGATCAGGCAATAACGGTGCGATGCACCATAACGCAATCACGATGCAAACGCACCGTATCGTATGGGGTTTGAAAGCCCCGAATCCAATTCCCATCGGATTCATGTCTAATTATATCAGGAAAATATACAAATGTAAAATTTTGATAACCATAACTATGCACCACCCTAAAATTTTTGATGGGGGACCTGGGGGTATCAAATTATAAAGAACAAAAAACAATCCCCAGGCTAACGCACAGGGATTGTTTCAATGACGACTATTAAAATGGTCTGACTATATTTGCCTACACAGCATGCTATCTGCTAAAAAAATTAACAATCGTTTTAATTTTTATAAAAATACTGCAACGATATTTTCCAAAGTGCGAACACTTCTGCAAGAGACCCTAAAATAAAACTCACTTGGCCAGCAACAGGGAACTCAAGACAACCTGCACCAATTAAAACAAAAACAATACCTGTAAATACCAGCCACACTATGGATAAAACAACCAAAACCCATGATATTTTATTTCTTATTTTTCTGTTTTCGTCTTGGATGCGATATTCAAGTCCACGCTTGTACGAATCAAATTCTTCTTTAGAAAATTTCTGCTGATAATCTTTTGGATCTTTACGAATCCCCTTTAAACCTTTATCTAACAAAGACCCTAATTCTTCAGAATAATTTTTGATACCCATCTATTTACTCCAAAGGTCTTCAAACTCTTTCTTCATATCTTCTTCAGATATAACACAGCTGTTTCTGCTGTTAGAATATACTTTTTTCCACGCAGAACCATCTCTATGAGTAAGCCCAACGAGCTCCCAATCTTTAATGTTTTTTGTCATATTGGCAACAGCATCTATGAAAGCGCACTCATCTTCGCTGCAAGATGTTAAATTTTCACCAAACGCTATCTCAGGAATATAGTCAGAACCAAAAAACTTAAATCTTTGATAAACTTCTGGAACAACAGGTCCATATTTCCAGGCCTGAATCTCCGCATTGAATAGATGTTTGCCATTTCGAAGTCCCAAAGACAAAACCTGTGCAATATAAAGAATTTTTTGCAAACGCAAATTCGTTACTTGCCATTTCTGGCTTTCACAAATCTTTTTTGCAACCTTAAACACATCACACATTTTCGCTGACCTGGGGTTATATTTACTGTTTCTCTCTTTGAGAGAATTATACCACAAATGGCAAAAAAAATCAATACAAATGATATAATGGTGCCGGTGATAAGACTTGAACTTACGACCTTTGCATTACGAATGCACTGCTCTACCAGCTGAGCTACACCGGCAACATCGGGCAGTATATCCTATCACAAAAACAATTTCAAGCACCAGTTTCAGGATTTTATAAAATAAATTGTCCCCGATGGGAACTGACTGAAAACACATGAACAAAGCAGCTATAAATGCCCATCAGCAAGCAATCCAGCGCAATCCGACCAGGGACACTATAGGGACAAAACGCTGCATAAACTGCAGCGAATTACAATTAGCAACAATCATAAAAAACAACAAAAACCGCGGTAATCCGCTTGATTTTTGTTGCAGATTGTTGTAGATTATACACAGTGCTATCCTTCGTAATGAGGGGGTCGTAGGTTCAAGTCCTATCACCGGCACCAGAAATAAAAAAAATCCCCAATTGGGGATTTTTTCTTGATTTATTAGAAACCTTTTGGTGTTTCCATTTTCACCTTGGATACTTTTTTATCCAGTGCTTTAATTACTTCGTCTGTAATATCCAGGTTTTCCGTATCCGCACCAATACGGGCCATACGACCATCAATTACCAATGATAATTTTTTCTTGGCAATTACACCTTCGATAATTGGATCCAGATGTTTTGTTTGCATGTCTGCCAATGCCTTTTGATATGACATTTCAATGCTTTGTGCACGTTCAGTTAAATCACGTTGCAGTTTTGTCACCTTGTTTTGATAGTCAACAACGCGGCGTTGCAATGCTTCGCGCGACAAAACATCCTGGGATTTTTCAATTTCTACCTTTTCTTTTTCCAGCGCCTTTTGGTCACGGGTTAATTCTTCGCGCAATTCGTTTTCATATTTTTCTTTTTGTGCACGCAAATCTTTCAGTGCCGTTGCGCCATTTTGGATTGCATCCATACGAATTACAGCAATACGCATATTTGCAGCATGGGCAGCATCCGCAGATACTTCTTCGATAACAGAGGCAACAGATACAGTTTTGTCAGAATTTAATGCTGACACCCCCCATACACCCAAGGCAGCCACAGCAATCACAACAGCTGCGACAACGCCGTTTTTTTTATAGTTCTTTACTACCTGATTTTCAGATGATTTTTTTACCATTTTTCCGTCCTTTTATTTTGTTGTATGCATACTATAACAATAAATTTTTGAAATGAAAAGGGAAAGTTATCTGGCCGGAGTCAGACGTATTTCAACACGACGATTTGTTAGACGACCAATGTTATCCTGGGCGGCAATAGGGCGTGCCGCACCACGACCAACAATAAACAGACGCGTTGTATTTATTCCATGTTGCGCAAAGTAAACGCTGACCCGTTGCGCCATATCCATTGATAGGGCACCCGCCGCATTTGAATCACGCATTGCATCTGTATAGCCAGCAACCTCGATAAATGTGGCATTGTACTTCTTCAAGATTTTAGAAATAATATCTAATGTATCGGCACCTGTTTCTGATATTTCAGGGACATTTAATTCCATCAGGGCATCCCGCACCAATATCACAACAACATCTGTACCGGCGCGCTGGACTGAAATACCAGGTTTGCGCAGGGCATCATAAAGCGCGAATTCTAGTTTTGCCATATACTGTGTCGCAATCGCATTATCGTTTGCAACCTTGTCCCCGTATTCCAGAGCATCAGGCGCATCGGTTGCAGAATTAATTAATTGACCGCCCGCACCAAGATATACAGGCCTTTTTGCAATGCGGGACATTTCGGTCATATCTGTAAAACTGGCACCATTTAGATACTGCATCCAGGTATAGCGTTCAGGACTGCGGTACGGGGCGCATGCGGACATAGCGCATATAAAAAGTGATTGTAAAAATGTTTTTATTCCACGCATTTATTTGACGATAAACGACACCTGATTTGTATCAGAATCAAAACAACTGTCTGATACAGCGGATTCAAACCCATTAACCATTATCGCATCCGCCCATTTGGGTTTTGCAGTTACAAAGTATTCACATTCACCATTGGTTAAATCAACCAGATTAATCGAAAATGTTGCGCCATCCGCACCCGCCACAACCGACCAATCAGCACCACCAATTGGTGCAACATCTGTTTTTAGGGCGCCAGCCTTAATCAAATAATCAACAGATACGCCTTCGTATGTACCGCGCATTTCCATCAGCAGCTTTGTGTTTTCTGCGACTTGTTCCAATTCTGCACCAGCAATGGTACGCACCTGGTTTGCGCGTATCATATTATAAACCCCCAGCGCAGATATTGTCATAACACCCATAATAGCCATTACGCCAATTACTTCTATTAAGGAACGACCAGATTGTTCTCTCATTATTTCACCCCTATGATTTCTGCATCTGCAAACAAGTTCATTGCACTGGCAACCAATGGGTCAGCGGCCAGTTCTTCTTGCTTTTGTTCATTGATGGTATTTGTGTGCACAGATTCCATTACACGTTCCAACGCCCACTGTTTACCAGTTTTATCCATCAGCCATGTGGTTAATTTATGCACAAAGTCACCATCCCCCTTGCGGTCAAAATACTTTATTTTCCCATCTGTAAATTCTGCAATTTCAATATTCGTACTGAAATATGAATACAACAGAATTTCCTTGGTTTCTTGTAAAGCAGCGCCCAAATCGTTGGCAGATGCGATTGTACGATATTTCATCTGGGGGGCAGAGGATGTAGCCGCGTCATCAGATTTCGCCATGCGGTCTGCAAAAATATTTTTCACATCACGTGTACGCTGGGCGGATTCTTGCTGTTTAATAATATCTGATACAGATGGCATATCTGCAATATGCATCATACGAACAATCAACATATCAAAACATTGTTTCTGATTGCCCGCAGCCTGCATTTCAGGAACAGCTGCCACCATGACCTGCCATATACGCGACAGTGTATTAAGTGACACACGCGAATTAATCATATGAATCTGGTCACGCTGATCTGCGGTATAGGGCGAATTTAGCGCATCACCCGCATGTAATGCAGGATGCATACGTGTTGCCCAATGCGTCCATTCCATCATATCTGTTAACAGCATTGATAAGTCTGCACCATTGTTATAAATTTCATCAACGCGTTCCAATGCGGTGGCAGTATCACCAGACAATACTGTCTTCATAAAATCAACAACTACACCGCGATCTGCGCGTTTTAACATATCAAGCACTGCATCTTCATCAACATGACCACCGGTTTGAGCAATTGCCTGATCCAGCAATGACAGACCATCACGTACAGAACCGTCTGCTGCACGCGCCAATAATTCATTTGCACCGTCAGTTAATTCTATTTTTTCCTGATCTGCAATCCATGCAAAATGTTTTTTCAATGTATCAACCGGCACACGCACCAAATCAAAACGTTGACAACGCGATAAAATTGTAACTGGCACCTTTCTGATTTCAGTTGTTGCCAAGATAAAAATAACATGAGCAGGTGGTTCTTCGAGTGTTTTTAACAACGCGTTAAACGCAGAGGTTGATAACATATGAACTTCGTCGATTATATACACACGATATCTGCCGTTGGTTGGACGATATTGGGCACCATCCAAGATTTCACGCATATTATCAACACCGGTATGAGACGCCGCGTCAATTTCCATAACATCAATGTGTTGACCTGCAGCAATCGCACGACAGTTTTCACATGTACCACATGGGGTTGTGGTCGCACCATCAGATGACAGACAATTCAAAGCCTTGGCCAAAATACGCGCTGTACTGGTTTTCCCGGTTCCACGAATTCCGGTAAAAATATAGGCGTGTGCAATACGTGATGTATTTATTGCGGTCGTCAATGTTTTTACCAAAACATCCTGGCCGATAAGTGTATTGAAATCCTGGCTGCGATATTTACGCGCAAGTACTGTGTAATTACTTTCCATACTAAAAACTTCCTTTTGATTTTTAGCATAGCAAAACAACACT
The DNA here is from genome assembly GCA_017629245.1 of Alphaproteobacteria bacterium. Classification (GTDB taxonomy): domain Bacteria; phylum Pseudomonadota; class Alphaproteobacteria; order Rs-D84; family Rs-D84; genus Enterousia. Next base: position 66,186 of record JAGBXO010000002.1, read on the forward strand.
AAATTTCAACAAATAAATGCGCCAAAACGGCGCATTATAAACCCTAGTTCAGATTAGTTATAAAGTCTGGAAAACCAGGTTCTTCTTCGTCATTAGATTCAGAATTTTCACATGCCTGTTCTTCGGCAATTGCCTTTTCCGCGGCGGCCTTTTCTTTTGGATCACGGGTTGAATCAATTTTACCCTGTTCTGTATTAACCATACGACCATAGTGTTCCGCCGTCTGTAACAGACGTTCACGATCAATTTCATCGGCGGTTTGACGCGCCTGGTCAATTAATTGTTTTCTCTTTTGACGCCATTTATGACAGCGCTGAATCATCTGTCCAACATTGGATTGATTTTTTTTATTTTGCATATCTTTTCTTTTTCAATACCAGGAAATAAACCCATGTGACAACATATAAATATTTTTGCCGTCACGACTTAACATTTTGGATTTTAAATCATCTGAAAACTGATTGCAATATTTTTTTTCTGTTGCTATGCTGTTGGTTGTAGGAGGGGGCACATCTTGCATCAGCAACGCGGAAGTTTTTTATTTCAATCCCTGTTAGCAGTAGGGGTGATTTTTGCGTTTATTCCATTTATTTCACGACAACTAACAGAACGCAATGTTGACACACGCATGTATTCCGCCACACGTCAGGTTGATATAGCACAGACCGCCGCACGTATTTTTATTCGTGAAAACGCCAAGAATATACCTTATGAAACAACGATTGTTTCAGGAAATGATTTTGCAGATTTACTAGAACCTTACGGTTTGCCATTAGGGTTTGTACCACGCACGCCATTGGGACAAGATATTACACTTGTTATACACAAAACACCAATGTCCGTGTCTGCATATTTGGAATTGTCTGGGGGTGACCTGTCGGGTATTCAGATTGCTGAACTGGCCCGAAGAATTGGTTTTTATGCAACACCTGTTGAAAAAAAGATTCAGGTTGGCATAGAACTTGCAGAAATATATTCAGATGTTGTACGCAGAAATGAAACCGATTTAGACAATAGCGGTTTTTTATCTGATTTAGATATGGGAAATTTTGTACTGGACAATGTTGGGAATTTATTCGCGATACGCGGTGAATTTGAAACAGCACAATTTAACACACTAACAATAACAGGAATTGAGTCAGGACGCAAAGCGCGCAATAATATCAAGTATATATCTTCACCACGAACAATATTTCAGAGCAAAGATGGAGAGTCTGCTTTAAGTCTGACACGAGGGACACTGTATGCAGATTCTGCAAACACAAAAACATTATCAATGTTTGGCGACACAGGAAATTTAATAGTATCTGATGCATCCGTGTACGATTTTGCAATGACAGCAGGGCGCACCAATTTTTCGGGCCCAGAAAAATGGGATATTCATGGTAATTTAGTATCAAACAACATAACCTTTAGTGTAGAACGTCTGGATATATCTTCTTATTTAAATACTACGCGTGGCCAAGATGTTTATATTGATGCAGAAACTTTGGAATACAGCACAAAATCAGGAATAGAAACAAATACAATACTGGTATCTAATATAACTATGCGCGATCAAACATCAAATTCTTTAAGTTCGGGTGGCACAGGCGCGGTTATTTTAGATATCAGACCAGCTGGCACAACAATGTTGCCAGATGTACAAATAGAAGACATAAATAATGATGATTTTCAAATTTTAGCAAATCCATCCGCTGATGATTCTGGAACAATAGATTGTGAAACAATTATAAAAAATTTAGATGGAAATTATAACAAACAGTCTTTATCACAGCATTTAATTTGCCAGTATGTCTATTGGCAAAATATTGAAACACGAATTGATTTAAAACAATGCTTAATGGCGGGGCGCAGTGACTGTATATAAAAATAAAATCTTTGTTGATGATGTGCAAAATTCTCGTGGTGCCAGTATTACAGAAGTTTTACTGGCAATAGGTATCGTTTCGCTGGCTATGCCGTTCGTATACGGACGAATAATGGACACAAATCACACCGTACAAGATATCGCGATGGCAAAAAAAATTATGTCTGTACGCGACGATACATTGAACTATGTTCGTATGAATCAAGACAAATGGCCAGATATTGCACAAATAAGATTAAGTGATGAAGAATTAGATACCATATCATTAGATGCCGAATCCGGATTTATAGATAAGTATTCTGTTCATGGTGCAACGATTACTGATGTGTATTTGGCATTTGTTGTATCAAATAAAAACCTGCGAACCAATCAAATTGCCCGGCATATAGGTGGCGATGCAGCAGTTGTTGGCGAAGACGGAATTGCCTACGGAAACACATGGGCAGTGTCTGCACCAGACTTTTTACCAGGCGATCTAATATACCGTATTTCACGCGATGTTGCAGGTGAAGACACTTCTAAATATTTACACCGTGCTACATCAGGCGAAGATGAATTAAATGTTATGAAACGCGATTTAAATATGGCATTTCACAACATATTTAACACTGCAACAATATCTGCAGAGTCTGCAAAAATAAAAAACACAAATACAACATTTTTAGAATCTGATGATGCATTGGCCAGTACCATATATTTTCAATCTGGTGCCAATATGGATGGACAAGATGTACACATAAACAATCTGCGCATAACAGATGATATGTCTGGTTTTAGAAATATATACGCAAAAAATCTGAACGGTTCTGGTTTTACAACAAACGGCCGCATAATAACAGACCGCGCTACAATAACAAATTCTGTAAATGTTTCAAATGATTTAATATTAAAATCCGACAGCTCTCGCACCATAAGCAGTTTTGTTGGAATCACAGCCAGTACCGTATTGACACCATTTGTATCCACTGAAGAAATTATTTTTTATGATAATTTTGGTCTGACGATTTCTGGCGAATTGTTGATGTCTACAACTAGTCCATTGAAAATAGGAAACTGGACCTTTCCATCTGTAAAACCACCCGTATTTACAAAATTTACGTTATCACGTGCAACAATTCCAAAAAAAACATCCATCCGCGAATTTAATGCGCTGATTAAAGACAACTGGAAAACAAGCCAACCATTAAATACAATTAAATAAAATTCAAAATGAAAACATTGAACAGGATTTTTAAAGATAACAACAATAATTCTGGTGGCAGTATGCTGGTTGAACTGCTGTTAAGTATTGCGTTGGCAACGATTATTATACCGTTTATTTTCCGTTATCAACAAAATGCGGTTGTGCGCGCACAAAATATAGAAATCACAAATCAGATGGCCGAAATTCAGGTCGCACTGGAACGATACATTCTGGAAAATCGCGCCAATTTATTAAAAACGGTTGGCGCACATATAACACGCGTTAATATTGATGATTTGGCTCCGTTTGGTTTACCAGAATCTGTTTTAAAAAACAATCCTGACAAATATCAATTACGCATTCTAAAATCAACTGACACCACTGGTAGTGCAACACTGCAAGGGGTTATTGTTCGTGATTCAGAAGATATAACACCAATGCGCACACGCGAGATTGTTAACCTCTCTGGTGGCTCAATGGGCTTTGTTGACGGCGCGCACACATATGGCACATTTGGTGCATGGCATACAAATACAGTTGACCTGGGGATTGATATTGACGAAGGGATTGTAGAAACAACATCTGTAAATCGTGATGCAGCGTTGTATCTGTGGCGCATTCCATCTGGAAACACAGATGACGCAACAATGATGTCGCCACTTAATCTGGGGGGGCATGATATTGTTAATGCAAAATTCTTGAACGCAAATTATGCGGACTTTTCCGAAGGGTTAAAGACACTAAAGTTAGCATCTGATAAATTAATTTTTCAAAACCGGACAACAATTAATAATACATTTAAAACCGTTAACGCAACCGTTTCAGGCACAATGTCATCAGATGGCAAAAACATGGAAATCGCTCAGAATTTTACTGTTTTTGATACCGCAAAATTATCTTCTTTGACCGCAGAAAATTTATGGGTATCTAATTTAACATTATCAGGATTGAGTGTTGACACTGAAAACAGCCTTGCAACACTGAAAATTAATCAGGCCTTGGATATGACTTCTGGCAGAATAGATGCTATGTTCGTCACCGTTGGATTTGCTGGCTCTATGACACCACGACTGGTTGTTTACGACAAAATTGAAGATTCCGTTAACTCACAATATTTTTGGGATGCAAGTGCAGGAGTCGCGAATTTTTCTGACGCCATGTTCGTTGAATTAAATCGAATGGCGCCACTGGCACACAAAAAGTTTGGTAATTCATCAACCTTTACAAGTCAAACCTTTGGTACAGTTTCTGCAAACAAAAATGCGACCGTGGCAGATTTTATGAACGCGATACACGAAATACAAACACGCATTCGTGAGAAATATCGTTTGTTGAATTTAGAATAATTTGTGGTATAAGTAAAATCATGAAAATAAAATGCGACTTTTGTAAAACAGAATATAATACAGACTCACTGACATCCGGGGTGGTGAAGTGTGCCGTATGCGGTCACACATGGACGGTGGTGCGACCAACACGAAAAAATTCACTGCTGATGTTTTTTGCATCACTGTGTGCATTACTGTCTGCGATAATATTTACAGTCGCCGTTATTACGCACCATCAGGCAAAAAACGCTGTGCGTGGCCCATTGGTTGCATCTGTATCCGGGGTTAACACCACCACAGATGAAGGCGGGCAAACACGAATTGTCGTGACAGGAACAATCGAAAATATATCTGGTGATATTTATGGCGTACCTGATTTAATAATTGTGTCCGCCGATGAAAAAGGTCGCGTTTTGACTCAGCAAAAATTTATGCCTTCTGCAACATTATTGGATGCGGGGGGCGTGGTTAAATTTAGTCACGTTTTGTCACCACAGCCTGCGGGGGTAAAAAAGATTTCTGCACATCTGGCAGACCTGCAGATTCCGCAAAAGGATAAAAAATGAAACGGATACTAGCATGTTTATTCGGACTGGTTTTAGCAACACCTGCGATTTGCGCAGATGCATCATTACCCACACCACGGGTCAGCATCTTTTCTACTAGCACAGACTGGCAGGGCGTTACCGGACTAACACTGAACGAATATAATGGAAAATTTAAAACAGATAAAAAATTAGTTAAACAAGGATTAGTTTTATACTATCTGGATGGATTTCCATGCTATGGTCTGGGGTACGGGGTGCGCGTATGGGTCGGCCCAGACGGCAAGACAGATAATAATCTGCATATTGCATGCGTTGCAGCACCAAAAGAAATAAAGTTCGCATATCGCAATGCCACGCGCGACGCAGACCAGGCAACAACAACAGGGATTTTGACATGCCCTGTACGCGATGATGGGCGCGATTTGACAATCGACCTGTCCGATTGTACAGTTGGTCCAGATTGGGATGATTATAAATAGGTTTTATTATGTCTGAAACACGCACATTTATTGTACCAATGGACGCAGAAATCGTTCGTATTGATAAATTTTTATCTGCGCAAATGCCAGAATTTTCACGCAGTGAAATCCAAAAATTTATTGTACGACGCATTGATGGCAGCTTGCCGAAATTCTCAGAAAAAATTCGCCCAAACGATGAATTTATTGTCGAGGTGCCAGCACCACAAACAGACACAGCGATAGAAAATATTTCAACTGATTTTGATCTGGAAATTTTATTCGAAGACGATGACATAATCGTGATAAACAAACCACGTGGCGTTGTAATGTACCCATCAGCAGGGAACAAAACAGGAACACTGGTTCAAAATATATTGGCACATACACATCTGTCAGCACTGGGGGGCGATACGCGTCCGGGTGTTGTACATCGCCTGGACAAAGATACCAGTGGCGTCATGGTGTTTGCAAAATCAGATACAGCATTTCGTGTATTGGTTAAAATGTTTTCCGAACATGATTTAACACGAAAATACGACACCTTTGTTTGGGGCGTACCAAACTGGGAAGAAGCAGAAATAACAGGAAACATAGCCCGTTCATCTAGAAATCGTCAAAAGATGACGATGGTAAAGACCGGCGGACGACATTCACATACCGATGTGACAGTAATTGATGCGTGGCCACGCCTTGGTATCAGCCAAATGAGATGTACATTGTTTACCGGACGAACCCATCAAATACGCGTCCATTTGTCATCACATGGATTTCCTGTACTGTGTGACCCACTGTATGGTCGCGGAGCCGCAAAACTGGGGACAGTAAAAAATACAGAGTTGTTAGATTTCCTGAAATCACATAACGGACAAATGTTGCATGCATCAATATTAGAATTTTCACACCCAGTAACAGGTGAAAAAATGCGTTTTAAATCGCATCTGCCCGATGATATGATGGAATTAAAATATTTATTATCAGAAATCTGATTTACGCGATATTTTTCCCTTTCCAAACTTTTGATTTTATGTTAGAATAAAACAATAAAAATATGGAGTTAGGGAATGTCGTTTCTCAAAAATGCAATCAGTTTAATGGCTATATTCAGTGTAATACCAGCGGCTTATGCGGTAACTGCACGCCCAGGCACATCGACAAATCGTGCCAGTGTTGTTGCCAGTACTGCCACAGGTGCTGCGCGTCGCATGCCAACGATGACATCATACATCACAGGCACAGCAAGCGGAACCGTCACAGATGGTGCAACGACCAGTACGACACTGTTGGCCAATAAAGAATGTATTGATGCATACACTGGTTGTATCAAGGATGGTGATGCATGTGGCGCAAATTTTGAAGAATGTACAAACGATATTTTATTCCATGCAAAAATGCCACAGTGTATCAGCACACTGATGCAGTGTTCATCTGCGGGTGTCAACAGTCTGTTTGGTACATCAACTATTTCTGCATTGAACAATGTAACAACGAAGAATGCATATGGGGAAATCACAAAGTACACGTATCCAACAGACGGTAGCGTGTTAGGACAACTTATAACAGCGGCAGCAATTGAAAATATGTATGACACACAATCATGTGTTCGCCGTTATACGTCATGCCTGAAGAAAGAAAGCGTTTGTGGTGAAGACTTTGAATTGTGCACAACAAATTCTGAATTCAAAAAACAGGCTGTATTCTGTGATTCAACATTGGCCCGCTGTCAGAGCGAAGGCAAAACAGAATTGTTTGGAAATGCGGGCGCAACTTCATCGACTGCACCGTCTGCATCCAGTCGCATTGGTGCACTGATTTCTGAAGGTGCAGGATTAGCAGCGGTTAACGCGGTATCTACATGCTACAAGGTTGCAGACCAGTGTATTTTGAATGCATGTAACGCAAACCCATATAAATGCTATGAAAATGCCACACAGCAGACAATTAATATTGTAGATGCAATCAACAATGGTACAGAATTGACCAAGGAAGTAGATATTGCAGCATCAACAATTTCTAAATCTACAATTTCTTCGTATGTCAGAAATTCCTGCATAGATACAATTGGTTCAAACAAATATTGTTATGCAACATTCTTGGGTGATGGGCAAATGCCAACATCATCCCAATTGCGTGACGAAGATAACCAGGCAGAAATTTACGACATGGCCTACAGCGCGCGTATGAATTCTACGATGAAAACAAAAATCGTCGATTTGGTTAATAAATTCGATACCAAAACCAAAGAAAAATGTATCGATACAATCAAATCATGCGCAATGCGCGTTTGTGGCAGTGGCTCTGGCGCCGCATGTTACAGTCAGGTTTTTGGCGCCGCAGATAAGTCTATTAATAATGACTATACCCGTAATGAAATCAGAACAGGATGTTTGGCAATTGTAAACACAGATCCAAATTGTAAATATGCAGCGCAAAATCCAAATGCGACTGGTACATATGATTATTCATTTATGGATGCAACCGCATTTGATGTTCTGTTCCCAGAATATGATGGCGGTGCAGAAATGGATCCAATTGGCGTTGTTGCTTCGTTAAATTCTGCATTGGCAACAAATTATAGCGATGCAGCATTAGCAAAAATGAAAAAACAATGCCAGTCTGTCGCAACAAGTTGTGTAAAATCTATGTGCGGCAATGATTATGTCAACTGCTATCGCAATCGTACAGACATTTATTCATCGCTGACAAATTCAGGCAGTGATTCATTTGACAAATCTATGAACAAGGTTGGTGGCGTTCTGGATTATACAATTGTGTTGGGCCTGTGTGTTGATACGGTTAAGAACGCAGATATTTGTACAGAACACCTGGCAATTGAATCAAACAAATTAAAAATTAATAAAAACAAGACATCCAGTTGGGGCGACACAGGTTCAGTTCGCAACGATTGGATTGATGCAGGATCTGCATCGGCGATTACCGAGGAAATCGAAACAGTCGAAGCTGTGGACGAAAACGGCAACAAACTGTGTTCTAATTCCAAGGGCGACCAGGGCGTATGCTATAGCGTTGATGCCACGGGCGATGTATTTGATACACCGGTAACAATTTCATATACAAATTATATTGAATCCCAGGCGGCCAGCACTTTGTTCAAAGACCTGATTTACGATTTGGAAATTGAAGCCCAGGCGAAATATAACGCAAAACTGACAAAACAGCAGAATCTGTGTATGTCCAGCAACAATGGCGGCATTATCGGAAACAAGGATATGGGTTCTACATTCATGTGGGCAAAACTGAAATCAAACAAAGTTCCAACCAACTATGCAGTAGCAGGTTTGAAAACAAATCAGTTTGAGGCCAGCAATGATTTGTACGGTTCATTCTGCCGTGTTCGCGTGACATTGCAATCTGATGACCGTCGTGTAAATGAAGCGTTTTTAAATGGCGCTAATTGGTCAACAGCATACTTTGCGGCGGGTGACACATTCACATGTGGTTCATGGATACCAACATCAGAATTAGAAAAATTAGCCCAGGCAGCAGGCGACGAAGCACGTGCCGAACGCAATGAAAAATATGGCGATATGAAAGATTGGATAACCGTTGCTGGTGTGTTGGGTGGCGGTGTCGGTGGCAGTTTCTTGGGCAAAGGAATCCAAGAAGGCAGCGTGTTTAGTGGTCTGACAGGCAAAAAATCTAAGAAAAATGACGAAAAGTCGCGTGAAGAATATGCGAAGTCGTGCAAGAATTTTGCAGATCAGGCGATAAGCCAGCTGGGGACAAATACCACCGCTGCACAAAGCTATATGACAGCCGCTGTATCTGCTGCAAACAAGTTGGATGTTGATTCACAATATGTGACCGCAGTTCAAAATGCGTTCAGCACAACTGCAACAGAATGCACATCTATTGTTTCTGCTCAAGCAAAGATCTATCATAATAACGATGTAGCAAATCTGGTTAACGCGTGTGGCGGGCTTGATAAGTGCCGGGCCGCACAGTGCAAAGCAGCAGTGGTCGCGTGTGCAGGCAAAAATAGCGCCAGCACCGAAAACGATTGCCTGAATAATGTCGTAACCAGTTATAACATCACTGGTTATAAAGCGACAGCGACAGCGACAGGGAGCAATTCCGTGACGATTGAACAGCATAATGCCTGTGTCCCATGCGCGGGCAGTAATGCGACAAAACCAATTGACCGCAATGCAGCAACCAGCGCACTGGACGTATTAAAAATCCAATGCGAGATTAAGGGAGATGCGGAAGAGGACGATAAAGATAAGTCGTGGTGGGAAAAGTCAGGTGGCGCAACTGTTGGTGCAGCGGTTGGTGCAATTGCCGGTGGTGTATTGGCCAACAAGGTTGTCGGCAGTATCCAAGACCAAGAATTAAACAGGGTTGAACGAGAAGCCTTTAATAAATTCATGGAAGAGGTTGGTTCAAAAATACGTTGCTTTGTCGGCGCAGATGAAGTCGGCATGTACGGCGAAATGATTTCAACCAGCATGGAATAATCTTTACAATCTAAAAATCCCCCATTTTGGGGGATTTTTTTTAACAAGATTGCAAAGATAAATAAAAGTTTAGTTGCGCATATATTTTATAATCATGCGGAGATAACAAATAACGGCGATAAGCAGGTATGATAATTAAGATGCGGGTTCACGCAAATATGACGAACAATTATTTGGCTTATTCGCAATAAAAAATCCCCAAATGGGGATGTGTTATTTTAATTTACTTTGATATTGCATATCTTTTATGCCAATTCGACGCAAATCAACATAACGCTTTTCAATCAATGCTGATAATCTCTTGGATTCAGAATCAGAAAATCTGCGACGAGTACCATCTGTTTCATATACATAGTATGCAGGTAAACCAACCTGATCACAGTAGATAAACACAATACCTTCGCTAGAATATACACGATATTCGTGTGGCCATTTTTTTATCTGATGCGCACGAGTTACAATACTAAAAACATCTTCGACTGACATAATAATACCTTTGTTTTATTCGCACAGGATTATAGGACAAGTATATTTATTTGTCAATCATATATAATTAATTTTGTTTCTGTTCTTGATTTTTTTCTTTATTCATTGTACTCTGGTGGGTGTAATGAAACAAACAAAAGTAATTATTATTAAATAATGGACACTGCGCTTTGGCGGTGGCTGGGGCGCATGGGCGCCCATTTTTAATATAAAAACAGGATAAAAAAATGGCATATAAAAAGACAGATGCGCGTGCAGACTTTACTGCCCTGGAACAAGAAATGTTAACCAAATGGGCAAACGAAGATACATTTCATAAATCATTAAAACAAACAAAACAAGGCGAACCTTTTTCGTTTTATGATGGTCCTCCCTTTGGTAATGGTTTGCCACACTGGGGGCATTTGGGTGTAACTGTTGTCAAAGATATGGTTTCGCGTTTTCAAACAATGACTGGTCGCTATGTAAATCGTGAGCTGGGTTGGGATTGTCATGGTTTGCCAGCCGAAAATTCTGTTGAAAAAAAGCAAGGTCGTCCGGCCAAAGATATTGTTGCAAATGATGGCATTGCTGCTTTTTGTGATATGTGTCGTACGGACGTTATGACATATACCAAAGAATGGGAGAGATTTATTGCCCGTATGGGTCGCTGGGTCGATGTTGGCGATGGTTATGGTTATAAAACAATGAACAAAGACTATATGGAATCTATGCTGTGGACATTAAAGTCGCTGTATGAAAAAGGTCTGTTGTACAAAGATTACAGTGTTAATCCATATGACTGGGTAAATGGTACGGTTGTATCAAATTCTGAGGCGTCCAGTGATTATCGCGAAATTGTTGATGATGCAGTGACTGTTTGGTTTGAATTAGAAAATGGTGATCGTGCAATCGCATGGACAACAACACCATGGACATTGCCTGCGAATAGTGCGTTGGCTGTGAATCCAAATATGGAATACCTGCGCATGCAGGATAACGACGGCAGTGTTTATATCGTTGCAAAAACCAGATTAAAGGCGTATGAAAAACAATTCGCAAACGCAACAGAAATTGAATGTATCAAGGGTTCTGATTTGGTTGGCAAACATTATACACCACTATTCCCATATTATTCAGGGCAATCAGACTTATTATTCCAAGTTATACCAGCAGATTATGTATCTGATTCAGACGGTACTGGTATCGTTCATATCGCACCTGCGTACGGAGCCGAAGACTTTTGGGCAGCAAAAAATATTGATCCAAAATTCCCTGTTTTGTTGAATGTTGACGATTATGGAAACTTTGATGATACTGTTATTGACTTTGCAGGTCAAAATATCTTTGTTGCAACACCAGCGATAATGGATTGCTTAAAACAAAATGGAAGACTGGTCAAAAAGGAACAATACAAACACAGTTATCCATTTGGTGACCGCAGTAAAGAAAAACTGATCCAGCGTGCTACGGATTCATGGTATATCGACGTGCCAAAAATCAAAGATAAATTATTGGCGAATAATGCACGTGTAAACTGGACATCGGCGGGCGAACGTTTCCGCATGTGGATAGAAGGCGCGCGCCCATGGTCGATTTCACGTAACCGTTTCTGGGGCATGCCATTGCCAATTTGGGAAAAGGATGGCGAATTCAAAGTATTCGGTTCAATTGCAGAACTGGAAGAATTCTTTGGCGTAAAGATTGACGACTTGCATCGTCCAACACTGGATAAACTGACGCGCGACGGTTGGACACGTATCCCAGACGTTTTAGATTGTTGGGTTGAAAGTGGATCTATGCCATGGGCATCACTGCATTATCCGTTTGAAAATGTTGAAAAATTCAATGCGACATTCCCAGCAGATTATATTATCGAAGGTCAAGACCAAACGCGTGGTTGGTTCTATGCGCTGATGGTGTTGGCAACCGCATTGTTTGACCAGCCTGCATTTATGACTGTATCTGCAAACGGCATGATTGTAGATGAAAACAAAAAGAAGTTTTCTAAATCATTAAGAAACTATGTTGACCCATCAGAACAGATTGAACAATATGGTGCAGATAGCATACGTTTATTTATCTTGGGTTCGAACTTTATGAAGGCAGAACCTGTACCTGTTGATAAAGAAGGCAAGGTCTTTATTGAATCAACAAAAACAATTCTGACACCTCTGTGGAATGCGTATCACTTCTTTACATTATATGCAAATGCAGGCAATGTGACAGCGCATGAAATCAGTAATCCAACGAACTCTTTGGACAAATATATCTTGTCAGAATTAAATGTTTTAACAGACGTTGTTCGTAATTCGTTGAATGAATATAAACCAGATGTTGCAATCAAAGAATTTGTTCGATTTTTAGATATACTGAACAACTGGTATATCAGACGCGGGCGCGCACGTTTCTGGGACGAAGAACAAGATGCATTTGATACATTATATACGATATTAACGCGTTTATGCCGTATATTGGCACCTTTTGCACCATTCGTATCTGAATACATTTATACGAATTTAACAGGCGATGAATCTGTACATTTAACATTGTTCCCAGAATCAGAAAATTCAGAAAATACGGACAAAAAAATTGTTGATGATATGCGTCGTGTTCAAATGATTGTATCTGTTGGAAAACAATTACGCGAACAATATAAGTTACGTAATCGTCTGCCATTAAATTCATTGACAATTGCGGGCGTAAATATGCCTGAATATGCCGACATTATCAAAGATGAACTGAACGTAAAATCTGTTGTATTCAATGAAACATTTGATGATACGGCAGACAGTTTTGTTTATCTAATTACACCAAAGATTGGTGCACGTCTGGGTGGTGCGTTAAAAGATATAATTCCATCTGTAAAACGTGGCGAATATGAAATTGTTGGTGACAAATTATTGGCATCTGGTCATGAATTAAACGCAGACGAATTTGAAAGCCGTTTAACAATCAAAGATGGTGTTACCGGCGCTGCATTGCCAGACAATACAGCTGTTGTCGTATTAGATACAGAATTAAACGCAGAACTGATTGCCGAGGGTTTGGCAAATGATGCATTGCGATTTATCCAAGATACACGCAAGGCAGCAGGTTTGGATGTTTCTGACAGAATCGTTTTGACATATTCAGCTGACCCAGCACTGGCGATTGCAATTGAACAGCACAAAAAACGCATTATGCGTGATGCACTGATTGTTGAAATGGTAAATGGTGATGGCGAATACACAACCGATATAGAAGGATACAACCTGAGTATTTCTGTTAACAAGGTATAAAGGAGTAAGTTATGGCAGAAAAATATTGTTTAAACCCGTTACAAAAATGTAAATACCGTGCAGCAAGAACAGGAGATTGTGTAACATCAGAACATTGTGGGTATAAAGCCTGTTTTACTTTTGGGATATCAAAAGAAACTGAGCTGTTGTTGCGCAACATGTGTGCAATTCAAATACAAAATGCACAAATTTTGGAACTGTTGCAAAAGCAGAAATAGAAAACAATGACACCGGCGCAATATTTTGATGCAGTTATCCCGACCGTTGATATGACTATCCGGTCGGAGCTGTATCATACAAATGAATTTAACTTTGCGGTGGCGGTGATTCTGTCCGCCCAGGCGACTGATAAAAAAGTGAACGAGGTGACACCCGAATTATTCCGCGTCGCACCAACACCACAAAAAATGTTAAACCTGGGGGTTGATGGGTTAAAAAATCATATCAAGGTTATTTCTTTCTTTAATAACAAGGCAAAAAATATTATCGCATTGGCTGAACGTTTGGTCGCCGAAAATATGACTGATACATTCCCGGATAAATATCACAATCGTGATGAATTGATGAAATTGCCAGGAATTGGTCAAAAGACCGCAAATGTTGTTTGCAATGTTTTATGGGGCGCGCCAAACATTGGTGTGGACACACATGTTTTCCGCAATGCACACAGATATGGTTGGGTCAGCGATTCTGATAACACACCAGAAAAGGTCGAAGAAAAATTATTAAAGAAAATTCCGCGCGAATATCATCCGGTTGTTAATCATGTTATGGTCCTGCACGGACGTTATGTTTGCAAGGCAGTAAAACCAAATTGTGAAATGTGCGCCGCGGCAGAATTTTGCCCATTTAGAAAAAAATTACATAAATAAAAACACCGGCAATTGCCGGTGTTTTTTTTATTATTTACGCAGACCTAATTTCTTAATCAAGGATTCGTAATCAGATGCATTACGTTTCTTGATATAGGCCAACAATTTTTTACGACGATTTACCATCATCAACAGACCACGTTTTGAATGGTTGTCTTTGTGGTTTGCCTTCATATGTTCTGTTAAGTTGCGAATACGTTCAGTTAAAACAGCAACCTGTGATTCAACAGAACCGCCGTTATCTTTTTCAGATACTTTATACGCCTGAATCAATTCAGACTTTTTTTCTTTTGTTACGGACATTATATTTTCCTTTTTATTTTTAAATTGTTCGTTTTGGATGCAGAACACCATCTGTTACCGCGCCAATACCAATGAAGTTATCATCACTGTATACACGATACAAACCATTCATTACATCCGTTTTCACAAAGCCACCGTTTTTATAAAATTCAGCGTCTTTGCAGATGAGATTCAGAACCGGAATGTCCCCCAGTCCAAAATCCACCGGTTTTAGGTTTTCACCAAAACAGCCCTTATTATTAAACAGATTTTCCAAAAAATCAAGTTTTACGGCACTTTTTATATCAAAACCGTTTGCAGATGTGCGTCGTATCATGTCAACCGTGGCAAGTGCACCATACTTTTTTGCAATATCACGCGCAACAGAACGCACATATGTGCCGGTGGAACAACGCATGCGAAAATGCCATGAACTGTCCCGCAGACCCAGATATTCCAGTTCATAAATCTCGACACTGCGGGGTGGAATTTCAACAATTTTATTATGACGCGCCAATTCATGTGCACGCGCACCATTCACATGCACCGCAGAATACATAGGTGGCGTTTGGGATATGCGCCCAATAAAATCGGGCAGGGCGCGTATAATTTGTTCGTCTGATAGAATAATATCATTACGATTTGTTTCACGTCCAGTTATATCCAATGTATCTGTTTCAAAACCAAATTTACATGAAAACAGGTATTCTTTGATGTGCGGATTTGCATTTTCGATAAATGGAATCATTTTTGTTGCATCACCAATTGCGATTGGCAAGACACCAGTTGCCATTGGATCCAACGTGCCAATGTGTCCATACTTCTTTGTCCCCAGCATTCGCGCAATGCGACCACCAGCCGTTCGTGAAAACAGCCCAGAATCTTTGTCTAAAATAATCCATCCAGATTGCCTCATGCGTTATCCAAACAGGTTTAGTTGTGGTTGGGGCAGGTTGTCCGATATGCACGTTTTCTTGCGCATAGGCTTTGGTGCAGGTGCACAGGTCGGCGCAGGGCGAACTGGTTCACTGGATTCTAATGCCGATAATACACATTCTGCCCGCGCAATCACAGACGATGGCATTCCCGCCATGCGTGCAACATGAATACCATATGAACGATTTGCAACACCAGGGATAATCTTGTGCATAAAGACAATTTCATTATTATGTTCACGAACATCAATTGTCAGGCATGCAACATGCTGTAATCCGTTTTCACCGGTCAACGCCGTTAATTCATGATAGTGCGTTGCAAACAGTGTGCGTGGCTGCATCGCATCCAGGTATTCTAATACCGCCTGGGCAATTGCCATACCGTCGTATGTTGATGTGCCACGACCGATTTCATCAAATATAATAAAAGAATGTTCGGTGGCACGGTTTAGGATGTTGGCGGTCTCGCTCATTTCCACCATAAAGGTTGACTGGCCCGCCGCCAGGTTGTCTGATGCGCCAACACGACTGAACAACTGGTCGCAAACACCAATGCGCGCGCGCGCGGCCGGCACAAACGACCCCAGGTGCGCCAATACCACAATCAATGCATTCTGGCGCAGGTATGTTGATTTACCCGCCATGTTTGGCCCGGTCAATAAAGCAACCGCGTGCGCGTTCAGATTGCAATCATTCTTAACAAAATTATCACCACGCGTACGCAATACAGATTCAATCACAGGATGACGACCACCCGTAATATCAAACGCACAATCGTCAGTGATGTCTGGTCGGGTCCAAGAATATTTATCTGCAACCGATGCAAGTGCACACCAGACATCTGCGTCGGCTAGTAAATCCGCCGTAGACAGCAGATCATCTGATATTTCACGAATATATTCAATAAAGGTGTTTATGATTTCAGCCTCTATTGCGGATGCCTTTTCGGCAGCACTGCGAACATTGTTATCTAAGTCAATCAGGCGCGATGTTGTAAAGCGCATATTTCCCGCCATCGTCTGGCGATGAATAAAACCAGAATCAGGACGCATTAATGCATCGGCACGGGAAGATGGAACCTCTATAAAATATCCCAAGATATTGTTATACTTTATTTTCAGTGTGGCGATGCCTGTCTGAGATACATATTCAGACTGCAGCCCGGCGATTGTTTCACGGGCACCATTTGATAATTCGCGCATGTTATCCAATGCGACATCAAAACCATCACGAATAACACCTCCATCACGGAAAAATGTTGGCAATTCATCTGATAATGCACGCGACAAACGATGCGCAAATTCGTCGTGTGTATTTATGTTTTCAAAGCGCAGCGCAAACCCCATATCCAGGCGTGACGATAACAACTGGGCGCGCGGTAGTGTTATTAAAAATTCTGATATATGGCGCAAATCGCGCGGACCACCACGACCAGATAATAGGCGTGATAATGCACGACCAACATCTGGGACAGATGACAAAACATTTGTTGTCATTGCCAAAATATCGGGGTTTAATAAAAAATGCGAAACATGCAACTGACGCAAATTTATTTCATCAATGTCAGATGATAAATTACGCAAATATGCACGCAGTTTTCGTGCACCTGCAGATGTTATGGTTTCGTCCAAAACATCAACCAAGCATGCGCCCCCATCATTTATTGGCGCATCAATTTCCAAACTGCGCCAGGTGGCAGAATCAATTAACAATTGACGACCTGATTTGAAAGTATATGGCGCACGAAATGTTATTTTTGCATCGCGTTGAGTGTTAAATAAATACCCCGCCAGCAGGCAAATCGCACCATCGTTATTTTGCGCCACAATCCTTGAATCAACCGCGCCACCAAACACGCGTGATACAACCATATCGATATCTGCACGATGATATAACTTTTCATATACAGGGGTTGTTTTAAATGTGTCACGCAATTTCTTTATTGTCTTTTCTTCGGCGGTAGAGAAGGGGAATATAACCTCAGCCGGGTTAATGCGTGTCAGGTCATCTAATGCATCAGATGTTTGACCAACAAAAAATTCACCAGTTGATATATCACACCCTGCAACATCATACACACCACCACCAATTGGTGCAATCGCGACCAAGAAATTTGAATTTTTTGGTGTTAATAAATTTTCATCTGTCAATGTGCCGGGGGTTAATACACGCACAACACGGCGTTCAATAAATTTATGACCACGTTCTTTGGCCTGGGCAGGGGTTTCCATTTGTTCAACCAACGCAACCTTGAACCCGCTGCGCACCAGACGTCCAAAATAATTATCTGCTGCATGCCACGGGATTCCACACATTGGAATAGACGCACCATCCCCATCTGTGCCACGCGCTGTTAAGACCAACCCCAGTGCGCTACTGATTGTTTTGGCGTCTTCAAAAAAAGACTCATAAAAGTCCCCAAGACGAAACATTAACAAGGCATCTGGATTTTCAGCCTTCATATCAACATACTGTTGCATTACGGGGGTTAGTTTACTTTTTTCCGCCACAATAAATCCGTTTGATTATTTTTAATAATTATGCGCTGACTTTCAAGGTTTCGATTTTTAATTCGGCTTCCTTTAACAATTGTTCGCAGTATGCCTTTAATTTTATTCCCTGTTCATATGCGGATACAGAATCTGCCAATGGTAATTCTCCGGATTCCATTTTTTTTACCAATTCCATTAATTGCTTGTACGCTTCTTCAAAAGACAATTTTTTTTCGTCCATAATTTTCCCCTGTGATTTATGCGTTTGTAAGATACAAAATTAAACATATATTTTCAAATTAAAAATCCGATGTTTTTTACACATAATAATAACGATTATTATAGGCCAAGTTTGCCAGATTTTTATCTGTTTTTTAATATAATATGCAAATTTACTTTTTACCCCGTGCATTATTTAAACGCAATTGCCCACACGCAGAACCAATGTCGGTGCCGCGTTCACGACGAATTCGTGTATGAATCCCGTTTTTAATCAATATATCTTGGAATCTGTGAACTGCATTGCCCGATGGAGATGCAAAATCGCGTTCATCAACCGCATTCCATGGGATTAAATTTACCATGCAATTTTTACCATGCAATAATTCAGATAAATTTTCAGCATATTCTGGCGTTGCGTTATACAAAACCGTTTCACCATTTTCATCGCGACGACCCAACAAGATATATTCTATCATCAACTGGCGATTATGATTGTCGGTAAAGCGCCATGCTGCATCTAGCACTTCGTTTAATTTATATTTATTATTTATTGGCATGATTTGTGAACGCAATTCGTCAGTTGGCGCATGCAATGATATCGCCAAATTAATCGGACGATTCCATTCAATCAATCTGTCAATTCCAGGAACAATCCCACATGTAGATAGTGTTATCCGACGCCAGCCAATCCCCATATCACGATTTGCACGTTCAATAAAATTGATTACATTTTCTGTGTTTTGTAATGGTTCGCCGGTCCCCATAATTACAATATGTGATACATCGCCATTGTTTGCATCACCGTTTGGACGAATTGGTTTATCATTAAACTTGTCCGTGCGCAATTCCCACTGGGCCGTTAAAATCTGGGAATAAATTTCATTTGATGTCAGGTTACGTTTTAGTCCCAACAATGTACTGGCACAAAAACGACACCCCATGGCACAACCTGCCTGGGAACTGACACAAACACTGTTGCCGTATGTTGTGCGCATTAAAACACATTCTATTTGTTCACCATCATTTAATTCCAGCAAAAACTTGGTCGTTTCACCGTCTGATGATTCCAGTTTTTTTATAATCTTTACTGGTAATGTTTGCGCAACATCATCCAGATCGTGACGCAATTTTTCTGGGATATTTTTCATAGATGCAAAATCAGGTGCACCACGATTTAACCAATCGCGAATTTGTTTTGCACGAAATTTAGGTTGGCCCATATCAACCAGAAAACTTTCTAGTTCAGGGTCTGTAAAATTAAATAATATCGGTTTCATAATTTATATCGGTCGTCGTTGATTACAATAACTGCCCGTCTGCGCAGTTGTTTTAGTTGCTGGTCCGCCATAAACATTGCCTGTTTATAGGTCGCGTTTTGTTTGATTATATCGTCCAGATTTTTATATTCAGATGTCTTTTTAGTATCACACACCAACAACACAGAATCATCTGTGCGCGATGACCAGGTCAGTTTTGGTAAATCAGATACACGTTCACGGATGTCTGCTGATAATTCATACTGCATTGCGGTAAATTTTTGTGGTGCGCCCCCCAGGCGTTCCGCCATTGCAACCGCATCATCACATGATTTTGGCTTGGTTAAGTTATCTGCGATATCGGCAGGAATTTCGGTCAGGCGTACAATTGTCATTTCTATCGGCAAGCCATGTTCACGTGCCAGATTATTACGTTCGGTTGCAATATCTTCGGCATTAATGTTGACCGTTGGCATGATTGTACGCGCAACAATAATTTGCCATGCAATTTCTGCACGCAGGGCATTGCGCGCCATTTCGCGTTCAGATGCAGATAAATCCCCCAGATTCATTTTCTTTAATTCTGCATCAACTGTTTTATCGTCGGGCACCGCACCGAAATTGCCGGCGTACGACAATTTTACATTGTCATCAATTATGTTTTGCAGGGCAACGCGACGGTTATCAGTACTGGTTTTACCCTGGCGCGCCATTAATTTTGTGCGCATTGTGATATCAGTATCTGTTATTGGTGTGCCATTAACATTTGCAACAATCGTTGCCCCAAATGATGGCAATGCAAAAAATACCGATAATAATATTAGGATTTTCTTCATATTAATTTTCCTTTTCTTTCATTAATATTGTTGGCCATCAATCGCCATACCAAATCTGAATTGGAATGTTGTTGTGCCAACATAGTCTTCTTTTATCGCATTATCACGACGATATTCAACAGACAAATAATAACATGGATGATTATAGAAAAAACCACCGGTGTGACGCTGGAACGCGCCCAATTCCATGTTATATATCGCATTCCAACGCAACGCCCAACGATTTGTTATTTGCACACCTGCGCCAATGACCGCTTCGTTAATATCAATATTTTCTGTAAATTCATCACTTAAATGCTGGGACCAAATGTGGCCAACATTTAAGAAATTGCGTGCGGTTCCAATATTTGCAGTTGTTTCCATGTGACGCAGTGAAAAATCTTCCTGATTCAATCTGAAACGCGATGCTATATTTAGCCATTTCATATTATTATACGAAATGCGACCAACATAGTCAGATGCACCGTTGTGAAAACCACTGTTTAAATCAATTGATGGGCGTTCGGTAAAGTCATAGGATTGACCTAAAAAGACTTCGACCGTATCGCCGTCAGCACTGAATGCCGCCCAACGCGCACCATAGTCTGCATATGTGCCGTTTTCCCATAAATCCAAACCCGCCAATCTGTTGTCAGAAAACAATGTTGAATCAGTTAGAATAGTACCTGCGGAATCGTTGTTTAATGCAAATTCTTCGGCATCCAGGTGGCGCATAAATGTTATGCGGGCACGCGGTTCAATTATCTGGGTCCATTTTGATGATGGACGAAACATTGGTAATCCCCATTCCAGATATCCGCTGGGTAAAAATCTGTTTTTAAACCCCGAATAAATACCACCATCAACCAATGGTGTTTTATCAAAATGATAAACATCGTATCGGGCAGACACACTGGCTGTCAGGCGATTGCCACCCCATAATGTCCACGGTGTTGTAAGTCTGGCATCACCGATTAAACGCTGGGCGGCGGTGCCATCGCCGGAAATACCTAAAACATCTGCGCCAAATGTTGCATATGTTTCACCAAACAGTGGGGCGGTTTGATGTACTGCGCGAATGTTCGGTAAAATATCACCGTCTGGGGCAGAATGCACACCTGTACTTTCACGCAATTCTTGGAATATGTGCGCATCGGCCACAACATAACTACTTTGTCCAAATAATTCCAATTTTGCACCTGAATCCAAATATGGTTGGTCGTTATAAAACCCATACTTTTGTAAATATGTGCGGTCAGATGCGCGTTCCAGGAATATTGTTGCACGTGCATATTCGCCCAATTCTATTATATCATCGTTAAATATATGCCAACGATCAGCACCCGCACGATTGTGTGTAAAAGATGCACTGGTTCTGTATTCAGAATGCTGTGCGTTCAGGCGATGTTCCAACTGAAACAATGGGTTTTCCTGGGTCAAATACGACAATGTCACCGTCATATCATGTGTGTCAGACAACGATATATAAAACGGCACATTTATCTGGGTTCCCATTTTGTTGGTTGATTCAAAATCAGGCATTAAAAAACCAGTTTTGTACTTTACACCAGGGTCTGGCATTTCAAAATACGGCAACCATAAAATAGGTATATCATAGGCACGCATAACAGGGTTATAAAAATACAGTATGCGTTCTTGCATATCATGAACAATCTTGTATGTTGTGATTTCCCACGCATCGCCATATGAATCACAATCATCACACGCGGTAAATGTCGCATTGCGTGCAATTGTTAAATCACCACGACGTGTGATATTATCAGATTCAACATATACATGATTTCCCAACCATAATTTAATTTCATCGCCAGATAATTCTGAGCCTTTACTAGAAATATAAGAATCAGTCAAGGTCATACGCTGACCTGATTTGTTGGTAATTTCTGTATCACCTGATGTTTTAATTGTTTCAGACTTTACATCATATACAATTTTATCCGCAACAATGGTTCGTGGCTCGTCCGTGTTAATGGACAAGGCATACGATGATGCACACATAAAAATATTTGCAAAGATTATAAATAGATATCGCTTCATTTTTTTGATAACACCACCAATATACCGCAAAAAAATACAACCAATGAAAATGCCAGGATTACAAAGCCGGTCATACTGCTAATTATATTTGTTGCAGACATATATAATGCCATCACTGTCGCCATGGCTGCAACAGCAAGCATTGGGGCAAAACTGGTACGGCGACGCAACAATGACGAACGCAACAATATCGTTGCACATAACGCCGCCAATATTAAATTCATAAGCGGGGTTAAAAACCTGTTGCATAGTTCTGCCAAAATCATTTTGTGCTGTTTTTTCGTTTCTGCATCAAACGCGACACGCAACAAATCGCCCGTTGGAACACGGCGCACACGGAAAGATGTACTGCCCCCACGGTCAACCAAATTTAAATCCATATCAAATGTTTCAAATGTACCCGTCACACTTTGTTCACCATTAAACTGTAATGCGCCATTATTCATTACCAACGACAGACCACGAACAGTAGAAATCAATTTTCCTTTTTCTGCAAAAATTGCCATTGGTGCCGCATCATCACGCATATCCGATAACATAACCTGGGACAGGTCATGACCAGAAACCCGGTCTACATACACAACCAGACCATCTGCGATTTCGGTAAAGGCACTTTCCTGTAATTTCATATGCGCCATACCGTATTGCAGATTCCATTGCGTGTCATAAAAAACAGACTGACTGTACGGCACAATCCAGATATTTAACAGCAAATTTAATACCATCAACACACCACCCAATCGCAGGGCAGGGCGCGCAATCTGACGCGGCGACAGCCCAGATGCCGCCATTACCGTCACTTCGTTATCAGAAATCATTTTATTGTATACAAATATAACTGCAATAAAACACACAAACGGTACAATAATAGATGCAATAAACGGTATCATCAGTGATGTAAGCCCCAAAAAACTGCCAACATCAATGCCGTATTTCAACAAAAACTTCATCATGGACATAATTTGCATCATCCATGCCAGTCCCGTTAATATCAATAACAGCATTATGAATATTGCAACCAATTGGCGCATAAAATAGCGATTTAAAATCTTCATACCCGCAGTATATAGTATATTTTTTTCCTTTTCAAGGTATGAATAAAGGGGCAAAACGCCCCTTGTTATTTCTATTTATCACGAATTTGCGCATTACATTTGCTTTCAACCGCAGATATAACGGAATTTTGTAAATTCAACAGGTCTGAATCTGACATGTTATCCGTTGGTTGAATTGTTATTGTAAAAGCAATAGATTTGGTGCCATTCGCCATATCAAAGGCATCAAACACAATAACATCTGATATGCGCGCATCTGCCGCACGTGCAACAGATGTTAACTTTTCTGCCGGCGTGTCAGAATCAACAATAAACGCAAAGTCGCGTGAAATTGGCTGAAAATCTGACAAGATTGGCTGTTTACCACCGCGTGGTGATGGCAGATTCTTTATATCATCTATAATTGCAATTACAACATTTGTCTTGATACGCAGTGCGCGCGCAACAGATGGGTGCAATTCGCCAAATTCTGCGATTTTCTTTTTACCCTGCATAATCGCACCATATCGATATGGATGTGCCCAGCGTGGCGCATTATCTGTTGATACGGTGAAACGCTGGCCTGCCATTAATGAAATTAGGTCAGATTTTACATCATAAATATCAACACTGCGATTGCGCCCTGTCCAATGCTTTGGCGATGTGGCGCCGGTGCGCACAATTGCAACCTGCGTATGTTGCTGTCCCGGCATATCGCCATCAAAAACAGTTCCTAATTCAAACAAGTTTAAATCTGGATAGCCACGCTTTTCATTATTTGACACAGCCAACAATAATCCGAACAACAAACCATTACGCAATGTATCATAATCAGATGTAATCGGATTTGCAATTTTGATATTTGGTCTGTCCGATAGCAATTGTTCTGTTTTTTCATTGCCAAATCCAAACGAACGACATTCATTTAGACCACGGGACGCCAATGCAGACTTAATATCCATTTCATGCGTGTTATGTGCGCGCGATTCACCAGTTGTGTGTGAAATATCCGTTCCGATATTTTCATATCCGTGTATACGCAGTAAATCTGCGACAATTGTTTCAGGGATTTCAACATCAACGCGCGATGCGTGTGGGCGCACAATCCATTCGGGTTTTGAATAATCAACCCTATACCCAAGGGATACCAATATATCACGCTGAATATCAGGGGCGATATCTATGCCTGTTTTTTTCATGAAATAATCTGGTGTGTATTCTATGACAATATCTGGTGCTGTGTCTGTGCCAGCTGCAAATGTTCCAATAATTTTCCCGCCACATGCATCCATTATAATTTGCGCAGCACGCATTGCAGCAACACCTGTTATTGTTGGGTCAATACCGCGTTCATAGCGATAAGATGCATCTGTTGATATACCCAACCTTTTTGCAGTTTTGCGAACACAGACAGGGTCAAAGTATGCAGATTCCAGGATAATATTTTTCGTATTTTCTGTGAATGCACCACGCGCGCCACCAACAACACCCGCTAATGCCAAAATACCAGAATTATCTGTGATAACAATATCAGTTTCTGACAGTTTATACGTGTTGCCAAACAGGTCTGTAAATTCTTCGCCCGCGCGCGCCATACGCACAACGATATCGCCGTCTATTTGGTCCGCGTCAAAGCAATGCATAGGTTGCGCCATGTCATAGCAGATATAGTTCGTTGCATCAACCGGGGCATTTTTTGGATTAATTCCAATTGCACGCAGACGCGATGAAATTAACTGACTGCTGGGGGCGGGGTTTATACCATGAATTTCAACCATCTTATATGCGCGACATTTTTCAGTATCCAAGATAACACCGCGCACACCAGAAACATTTTTGAATTCAATATCATTTGGTGCGATATATTCGCCCAAACCCGCCGCAGACAGGTCGCGCGCAATACCACGCACAGATAAATAGTCCGGTCTGTTTGGCGTAATACCTGCATCAAATACCGTTTTTGTATCAATGACAGGTGCGCCAATTTTTGTGTCTTCTGGTAATTCTATAATACCACTGTGTTCGTCACCAATTCCCAATTCGCGCGCAGAACACATCATACCGTTTGATACAACACCACGCAATTTGCCAGATGTGATTTCATGACCGTCAATGACACAACCAGGCGTTGCCAATGCTGATATCAGACCAACACGAGCATTTGGCGCACCACATACAACCTGGCGCAAGGCACCAGTACCGTCATCAACCATCAACACATGCAAGTGATCACTGTTTTCATGCGGTTTACATTCAACAATACGCGCCGCAATTGGCGATATTGGAGTGATGACATCTTCTACTTCTAGTCCGATACGGGTCAGAGTATCTGCAATCTGGGGCGCGGATGCGTCTGTTTTTAAATAATCATTTAACCAATCAAGTGTCCATTTCATTGTCTATTCCCCCGTCTTAGAAACCGGCCGATTTTAACCAGCGCACATCATTGTTATACAAATCACGCAAGTCAGGCAGATTGTATTTTAACATCGCTAATCTGTCCCAACCAAAACCAAAGGCAAAACCCTGATACATGTCTGGGTCAATACCGCAATTGCGCAATACATTTGGATGAACCATACCCGCACCCATAATTTCCAGCCATTTGTCCCCATGCCATTTTAAATCAATTTCAATAGATGGATCGGTAAACGGAAAAAAAGATGGGCGAATACGCAATTGAACATCTGACAAACCAAAAAAGCGCGATAAGAATGCACGAACATCTGCAATCAGGTCTGACATTGTTATATTTTCATCTATATACAAACCTTCGATTTGACCAAACATTGGGCCATGTGTTGCATCCCATTCTTTGCGATATGTTGAGCCAACACCAAACATTTTAATTGGCACACCATCTGTTTCCATCGCACGAATTTGAATCGCAGATGTTTGTGTACGTAAAACATTACCGTTTGGCAAAAAGAATGTGTCCTGCATATCACGGGCAGGATGATGGGCAGGTGTATTTAACGCGGTAAAGTTATGCCAATCGTCTTCAACTTCGGGGCCAGTGTACATTGTATATCCAAAAGACTCTAAAATCTGGGCAATTTCTGACAGGCCACGCGTCAGTGGATGTAATGTGCCACGATTTTCAGGCATTGGATTTAACGACACATCCAATTTCTGTTTTTGCAGACCAGCCATTAAAACAGCGTTTTCAATTTCAGTCTGGCGTGTTTTAAACAATTCGCGCAATGTCTGATTTTCAAGATTTAATGCCGCGCGCGCATCGTTATCTAAATCCTTCATCTGTTTCAGACGCGCAGTCATTGTACCATTTTTACCAAAGGTCGCACTGTAGAGTGCCTGTAATTCTTCCAACGTGTTTATATTTTTTATTTGTTCGTGCATGATAATTAACCTTAAAATTAAAAAGCCGTCATACGACGGCCTTTATTATTACAAAACAGATACCAAGCCATCAAGGTATTATTTTCCTTCGGCGTTGATAAATCGTTTCGCTGTGTCAACCAATTTTACGAAGTTTGCATCACCTGCATACGCCATTTCGGCCAAAACCTTGCGGTCCAGGGCAACGCCTGCTTTCTTCAAGCCATTCATAAACTGGCTGTAAGTCATACCATTTGCGCGTACTGCGGCATTGATACGAACAATCCACAAACCACGAAATTCACGCTTTTTAACGCGACGATCGCGATATGCGTACTGTCCTGCCTTTTCCGTTTTTTCACGGGCAGCACGATATGTTGAGTGATGACGGCCCAAGTATCCCTTGGCGCGCGCCAAAATCTTGTTATGTTTTTGTTTTACGGTTGTTCCGCGTTTTACTCTTGCCATGACGTGTTACCCCCTTATTTTAACCCATATGGTGCCAGGATTTTTGCCTGTCCGACCATGTTTTCGTTCAGATACTGTGGTTTTGCACCCGCTTTGTTTGCACGAGCGGACTTTTTACGCAACAGTTTCTTATGAGAGTTACGTGCAACACGGATTTTGCCGGTCGCAGTCATAGACGCACGCTTTTTCAAGTACGACTTAGTCTTTAATTTTGGCATTTTATATCCTCTTGTTATATCTAGTAATTTTACAGTCTGATGGCAATGCCTTGCCACTTTGACCGATGGTATTGTGGCATAAATAATACAAAAATCAAGTTTTTATTGAATATCTGACTTTTTAGGATTAAAGTAGGCGCGATGAAACAGACAAAATTATCTTCCAGATTGTATCCTATTATTCGTGCCGCCGCCGCCAGTGCGGTATTACCTGTGCTGTTTATCTATGTCATGATTGCAAAGCCAGACTATGCGATCATGAATGCGTTATCCCATGTCGTTGTACCTGTTGCACAAACAGTCGGGAATATTGTCACATGGCCAATACGCGCCGTTGGTGCCGCAATTGAAAATATAACTGAAATATCTGCAATTCGCGCAGAAAATGAAGAACTGCGCACCAGATTAGACCAAGCGTTGGCAAATAAACATGCTTGCGATATTGCAATTGCAGAAAATAAAAAGCTAAATCGTGAACTGGGGATTATAAGTAGCCAACCGCGCGATATTGTTATCGCAGATATTATTCATGACAACAGTGCATTGGGACATAATACATACATCATAAATCGTGGCGTTCGTGACGGGATAGAGGTTGGAATGGCGGTTGCCAGTACAGATATGGTTTTAGCGGGAATTGTTATTGATACTGCGCCAAACTTTGCACGGGTGCGCGCGCTGACAGATTCCGATACAAATATTGCTGTACGCGTTGTTGGATCAGAAGTTTATGGTTTTATGAAAGGTAATGGTTCTGCGCGACCAACAATTGGTTTTTTCAGTGACCCTGAATTTCAACCAACATCTGGATTAAAACTGGTCAGCAGTAATATTTCAGGCGTGTTGCCGGCCGGACTGGTTATCGGAGAGTTAATTGATGAGGCAGATGTAAAAATCTTGGATCCCATGAAATTGTCACGGGTTATGGTTCTAAAATTTGATACCCATAAAAACGAATACAAATGAACGGAAATATAATTGGATTTTTACGCGTATCTTTCCCGTTTTTATTAACAATCGGGTTGTGGCGACTATCTGTACCTTTTTGGAATCCAGGCGGAATCCTGGCAATTGTTCCTATATTCTTTTGCACTTTTGTACGTCCTGTAAAATGTTTTGGAATATTTTCTGTGTTTATGTGTTTGTGTTTAGATTATAAATTTGAAACTGTGTGTTTTTGGGTCGCGATGTACTGTCTGGCGTATGCAATTAATGGTTTTCAAAGTATAATTGATATGACACGCATGGATAAAAATGGAATTGGTGCATTTATGGTATTTTTAGGTTTGGCAATTTTATTCCAGCTTTTTACAAATTTATCCCTGACAACATTTGTGCGCGGAGTATGGATGTTTATATTCGTGGGCGCACTTTATATGCCAATAACACTGTTAATCCAAAGGGTGCAAAATGATTGACAAAGAGATTTCACGCACCTTTGACAGACGTAGCGCATTGTTTTTAACTGCCGGGGCGGTATTGACATCTGTGTTGGTTATGCGAATGTTGCAAATGCAGTTGGTGGGATATCAGGACTATAAAAAGAAAAGCGAAAATAATTCTTATCGTATTCAAATTAATATGCCTGAACGCGGTAAAATATTGTCACGCAGTGGCGCCCCAATTTCACGCGATGTGCCGACATATCGTATATATATTGTCCCAGAAGAAGCACGCGATATTGATGAACTGGTCGCGACGGTACAATACGAATTAAACCTGAAACAAAAGAAAGTTGATAAAATAAAAGCAAAAATAAAAAAACAAATGAAATTCCAACCGGTATTGGTCAGTGAAAATACCGATTGGGGAAAACTGGCCAAATTACAGGCAAAAAATCTGCCGGGGTTACATGTGGAAAGCGGGTATTCGCGCGTATATGAAATGGGACCTGCGGGTGCACAGATTTTTGGGTATATTGGTGCCCCTGCAAAACCTGTGCCAAATGCCCCATTCTTTACAACAGGTATAACGGGGCTGGAAAAAAAATTTAATGATGTTATGCACGGTGATGCAGGTCAAACAGTTATGATAACAAATGCGGTTGGACGCATCACTGGCGAAGACAAATCACAATATGTTGCGCCAACAATTGGCGATAATGTTCAAACAACTATTAACGAAAATGCACAACGCGTTTTATATGATGCGTTGACCCAACACCGTTCGGGGTGTGGGGTGGCATTAGATATTGATACAGGTGATATTCTGGCAATGGTATCTGTGCCCAGTTTTGACCCAAATATGTTCCAGCAAGATGATGGCGATGAATATATTGACAGTCTGCGCGACGATATCGCAAAACCTTTTATGAACAAGGCAATAGAAGGATTGTATCCACCGGGTTCTACATTTAAAATCGTTGTTGCGTTGGCCGCGTTAGAGGCAGGAGCAATCACAGAACGCGAAAAAATTTTCTGTCCAGGATACTGGGACTATGGTGACCGCAGATATCACTGTTGGGAACATAAAGGGCACGGTAAAATGGATCTGGCAGGTGCTTTGAAGCATTCGTGCGATATATACTTTTATCAAGTGGCTTTGCGTATTGGAATTGATGCGATTAAGGAAATGGCGTTGCGTTTGGGATTTACAGAAAAATATATGGACGATGTCTTATCACGCGAAATGCCCGGTGTTATTCCAGATAGATATTGGAAAGAAAAACAAATTGGATACAGATGGGTTCATGGCGATACGGTTATATCAGGTATCGGACAGGGATTTATCCTAACAAATTGTCTGCAATTGGCAACAATGATGGCACGAACCGTTTCAAATAAACGCGTTGTTCCACGACTGATTAAGACAGATGAACGTCCCAGATTCGAAAGCATGAAATTGCAGAAAAAAAATATTGATGCAGTGTTAAAAGGACTGGAAGAAGTTTTAAAAAAAGGTGGAACCGCGGCTGCTTCTGCAATTAATGTTAATGGTAAGCGTATGGGCGGAAAAACCGGAACATCCCAGGTTCGCAGTATTTCTAAAAAAGAACGCGAAAGTGGCGTTCTGACCAACGAACAATTAAAATGGCATATGCGAAATCATGGATTGTTTGTTGGATACGCACCAACAGACAATCCAAAATACGCCGTATGCGTTGTAACAGAACATGCCGGTGGCAGTGGACCGGCCGCGAGAACAGTCGCGGCCGTGATGAAGGAATTGTTAAAATAAGGCAATAAAAACATATGGTAAAACAAACACGCGTTTCAAATGCAAACATGATGACAATGCCAGAAAAATTGGGGCGGTTTTCGTGGGGACTGTTTGTGCCAATGTGTATGGTACTGACAATTTCTATTGTGGTTTTATATTCAGCCGGCGGTGGTAATTGGCGCCCATTTGCATTATCACAACTGATGAAGATTATTTTGGCGTTTGGTGTATTCTTTTTTGCTGCTTTTACAAATATAAAAACATGGATTAAATCTGCATATCTGATTTATGCAATTGCGCTGATTATGATTGTGTTGGTTACATTTGTTGGACATACAGGTATGGGGGCGCAAAGATGGTTAAACCTGGGATTTATACATATTCAACCATCAGAACTGATTAAAATTGCACTGGTGCTGGCACTGGCGCGATATTTCGCATGGTTTAATTCGGTTGAATTGGGACAATTTAAAAACTATCTGGCACCAGGATTAATGCTGCTGATTCCGTTTGGATTAATTGTTGCGCAGCCTGATTTGGGAACAGCGTTATCGCTGGGGATGATTACAGTTGGGATATTCTATATTGTTGGTGCAAATAAAAAATGGTTTATTATCGCGGCAATACTGGGGTGTATGGCAGCGCCGGCAATTTGGTTCGGTGGACTGCACGATTATCAACGTGGGCGCATTATTACACTGTTTAATCCAAACAGCGACCTGCAAGGTGCAGGGTATCAAATTAACCAGGCAAAAATTGCGTTTGGCAGTGGGGGTATGACAGGTAAAGGATATATGAAAGGCTCGCAATCTCAGCAATCTTTTCTGCCAGAAAAACAGACGGATTTTATATTCACTATGCTGGGGGAAGAGTTTGGTTTCATTGGTGCATTCGGTCTGCTAGCAATCTATACTTGGATTGTAGTTTTATTGTTCTGGGCAGCAAAAAAATGCCGAAACAGATTTGGACAATTAATATGTTTTGGTTTTATGTTGAACTTTTTTGTTTATTACTTTATAAATATTTCCATGGTTTTGGGATTACTGCCAACGGTTGGTGTGCCGTTGCCGTTAATGTCGTTTGGTGGCAGCAGTTTGTTATCACTGATGTTTGGGTTTGGACTGTGCCAAAACGCATATATTCACAAAGACCAACAATTATCTGCAAAGGGGAGTTAAAGGTATGAATTTATTAATTGTGGAATCACCGTCCAAAGCAAAAACAATTGAAAAATATTTAGGGCAGGGGTGGCGTGTTATCGCATCTGTTGGTCATGTGCGCGACTTGGTTCCAGAAAATGGCAGTGTAGATACAGAAAATAATTTCAAAATGAAATGGCAAATTATGCCAGGTAAAGAAAAACAAATAAAACTGATAACCGATGAATTAAAAAAAGCAGACGCCGTATATTTAGCAAGCGACCCTGACCGCGAAGGAGAGGCCATTGCATGGCACCTGTTGGATATTTTAAAGGCAAAAAAATTATTAAAAGATAAAAAAGTTTATCGTGTCGCTTTCCATGAAATTACAAAAAAAGCAGTTCAGACCGCAATACAAGCCCCGCGCGAAATTGATAAAAACTTGGTGGATGCATATCTGGTGCGACGCGCGTTGGATTACCTGATTGGTTTTAGTATTTCACCATTACTGTGGCGCAGAAATTTGGGAAAATCGGCCGGGCGCGTGCAGTCTGTGGCGGTAAAACTGGTGGTTGACCGCGAAAAAGAAATTGAAAACTTTAAGCCGGTTGAATATTGGTCACTGGAATCTGTATGCAATGTTCAAAGTGCAGAATTCAAAGCAAATCTAACTAAATTTAATGGGCAGAAAATTGAAAAAATGACCATTGAAAACAAATCAATGGTTGATGATATTTTATCACAAATTGGCAATCCTGAAATCGGGGCCAATGTTATAAATATTGAACGCAAGAAAAATCAACGAAAACCTGCAGCCCCCTTTACAACTTCAACCCTGCAACAGGAAGCAGCACGAAAATTATACTTTGCATCTAAACGCACGATGAGTGCCGCACAACACCTGTACGAACAGGGTTTAATTACATATATGCGTACGGACGCAACAAACCTGAACGCGGATGCAGTTAATGAAATTCGTGGTTTTATCGCGCGCGAATATGGTGAAAACTTTGTTCCAAAAACACCAAATATTTATGCAACAAAATCTAAAAACGCCCAGGAAGCACACGAAGCAATTCGACCAACACACTTTGATGCGCCGGCAAAAAATCTATCGGGGGACGAAGCCAAATTGTATGACCTGATATGGAAGCGTACAATTGCATGTCAGATGACAAACGCAGAATTTGATTCCGTTGCCGCAGACATTGAAACAGATAACAAAGTTGCGATTTTCCACGCGGTTGGTTCAACACGAACTTTTGACGGATTTATGAAGGTTTATACCGAGGATAAGGATGATGAAGAAGATAAGAAAGAATCAAAGTTGCCACCGCTGAATATTGGTGATGTGATTAAAATTTCAGAACTGATTCCAGAACAACACTTTACCCAGGCACCACCCAGATATACCGAAGCGTCACTGGTTAAAAAGTTAGAAGAACTGGGAATTGGACGACCATCTACATATGCGACAATTATGTCAACAATTGTTGATCGCGCATATGTTGAACAGGATAAACAACGACGTTTCCACCCAACAAATGGTGGATGGGTTATTGCATCATACTTGAATAAATATTTTACAGATTTAGTTGATGTTAACTTTACCGCAAAAACAGAAGATACTTTGGACGATGTTTCAAATGGTAAACAAGATAAGATAAGCGCATTAGAAAACTTCTGGGGGCCAACAAATAATATGATTGATGGGGCGCGCGGAATTAAAACATCTGAAATAATTGATGAAATTAATGAATTTATGAATAAACACTTGTTCCCAGATGGTAATGATACATGCCCAGAATGTGGTGCAAAGTTAGGTATAAAACTTTCTAAATTTGGGCCATTTATCGGATGTGAAAAATACCCGACATGCAAATATACGAAACAGTTAGGGAAAATTGATGTCGCGGCGCAGGCGACAGAATCCGCCGTACAGACAAAATCTGATGCGGTTGAATTGGGTGATGGTATTGAATTTCGCGTTGGAAAATTCGGCCCTTATGTGACAGACGGTGCAAAGAATGTTGCAGCAAAACAATATACCAGTGACACAATAACACTGGAAATCGCACGCGATTTGTTGGCAAACGCAAACAAAAAGGCCGAACCAATTAAAATAGGTGAAAACCCAGAAACAAAAAAAATGATTTTCTTTTATCCAACGGGACGATATGGTGCATATATTTCATCAAATCGCGTGAATGTTTCTGTCCGCGAACAGCCGGATTTAGATACTGCAATAAAACTGATTAATGACAAGGCAAAGAAGAAGTAATGGCAGGATTGGATCGCAACTTTACTGATGAACTGCGAGCACGGTTATCAATACTGGACGTGGTTGGTCGTGCGATTCCATTGACTAAGAAGGGGGCAAATTATTGGGGTTGCTGTCCTTTTCATAATGAAAAAACACCCAGTTTTTGTGTCAATGAAGAAAAGGGTATTTTTAAGTGCTTTGGTTGCGGCGAAGGTGGAGATATCGTTTCTTTTACTATGAAACATAAAAATATGGACTTTCGCGCAGCAATCCAAGAATTGGCAGATATGGCTGGAATAAAAATGCCAGACTATAAACCACGTGACCCGCGTATGGTTCAACGCGAAGAACAATTGTTGGATATATGCGAAAAGGCATGTCAGACATATATGGAAAAATTATTTACCCCTGATGGGGCGCATGCCCTTGCATACGCACGAAACCGGGGGTTTTCTGATGAAGATATAAAAAAATATCGCCTGGGGTACGCACCCAAAAATAATATTATCGCGAATAAATATGCTGAATCAAAATGTCTGATTGATGCAGGACTGTGTCGGCGTGGCGATTATGGTATGTATGACTTTTTCCGCGATAAATTGATGTTCCCTATCTTTAATGCAAATGGAAAGGTTGTCGCTTTTTCAGGGCGTTCGTTAGATGGTTCAGACCCAAAATATATCAATACAGTCGATACTGATATTTTCCATAAACGCAGAACTATTTTTGGATTTAACTTTGCACGCGAAGGTATTCACCGCTCCAACCGTAGTATTATTGTAGAAGGGCAGATAGATGCAATAAAAATGCAAATTGCTGGTTTTGCTGAAACTGTTGCACCATTAGGTACTGCATTGACCGAAGATCATATATCACTGTTGTGCAAATCAAATCGTAATATTGTTTTTTGCTTTGACGGGGACACCGCTGGCAGCAAGGCCGCTGCACGCGCATGTGGTATTATGCTACCGTATCTGCGTGATACATCAGATGTTAAATTTGCATTTGTGACCGGTGGCAAAGACCCAGATGAAATATTAAAAACAGGTGGCGTGGATGCCATGCGCAAAATTATAGATGATGCGGTGCCGTTGGTTGATTATATGTGGGAAATGGTAAATAACCAATTCTTGGTCAAGACACCGGGGGGACGCGCACAGGCGGAAAAATTCTTGAAAAAAGAATTAGAAAAAATTGCAGACCCTGATTTAAAATCTGAATTTGAAAAAGAATATAATTCACGCAAGTTTAATACATGGCATAAATGGAAAAAGACAGATGTGTCTGCAAATATTAAATTACCAGACATTGATGCGATTACAAAAAATACACTGATTTATATTGTAAATAATTTCCCAGAACTGGCTGAACGGTATTTAGATTTTCTGAGGTCATTAGGTGTAGATTTTGATGGTGCAGCCGCTGATTTAAACATGGATATGGCAGGGGCAGAAAAATATATTGTGTCGTTAAAATTGCAAAGGTATTTAGAAAAACTTAATATGCAAAAACGCGAATATACAAACAAACTGCTGGCCGGGGACGATGGCGCACGCACCGACATCGCGCGCATAGAAGAAGAAATAAAAAAATACACCGAAAAGTTAGAGATTTTAATTTCAATATAAAACACCGGCCTTTTTGAATGTTTTTATCAAAAAAGCCGGCTTTTTTTAACAATTTTATTTAAATTAATTATTAAACAGGAAGTGGCAGATGTCGCCAGGTTGCATGATATAATCACGACCAACCAGACGCATTTTGCCGGCCTCTTTAACCGCAACTTCCCCACCCAGTGCAATAAAGTCAGATGGTGAAATTACTTCGGCACGGATGAAGCCTTTTTCAAAATCTGTATGAATTTTACCTGCCGCCTGGGGCGCAGTCATTCCGACAGTAATTGTCCAGGCATGCGCTTCCTTGGGGCCGATTGTGTAATATGTTTGCAGGCCAAGTGTTTTGTATCCGGTCTTGATAACCTGGTCCAGACCAGATTCTGATAAACCTAAATCATCCAGGAACATTTTGCGTTCATCTGGGTCAACGATTTGTGAAATCTCCATCTCTATCTTAGATGATATTACCAATACATCATTTGTTGCGCCGAACTTTTCACGGACCATATCTGAATATTTATTACCGGTGGCGGCGGACGCTTCGTCAACATTGCAGACATATATTACAGGTTTTGTTGTCAGCAAATTAAATGGGGCAGAGTCAACATCGCCCAGGCGCGCAGGAATTGATTTTTCCAGATTAGACTTTATCGTATTTGCATCGGCCAACAATTTAATCGCATCTTTATCCAGACCACGTGCTTTCTTTTCCAGGTTTTTAATTTGTTTATCTATGCTTTCCAGATCAGCTAACATTAATTCTGTTTCGATTGTTTCAATATCGCCCAGTGGATCAATTTTACCATGAACATGCACAATGTCATCGTTTTCAAAACATCTGACAACATGAATAATTGCATCGGTTGATAAAATATTGCCCAGGAATTTATTTCCCAAACCTTCACCGGTGGATGCCCCCTTTACCAAACCCGCAATGTCAACAATTTCCAGTTGGGTCGGCAGTATTTTTTGTGAACCCGCAACACGCGCCAATTCATGCAATGTGTTATCAGGTACAACAACGCGTCCAGTATTTGGTTCAATAGTACAGAACGGATAGTTCTGTGCATCGGCCGCGGCACTTTGTGTCAAAGCATTAAACAATGTAGATTTACCAACATTTGGCAGTCCAACAATTCCACAATTGAATCCCATTTTAAAATCCTTTATAATGGCAATAATATGTCATACATGTGGAATGAATTCAACATAAAAACTTTTGTGGCGGAAACAATTGTTTTCCGCGATGGTGTGTATTGCGATGAATTATCAACATTACCAAATGCACCAATTAATAAAAATTATGATTTACCCGTTCATGTTATTTATGTTGGTGAAATTGCAGGCGAAAATAATTTGGAAATCTTGGTCGGTGCAGATAATCAAAAAGTTTGTGTTAGTGTAAATATAAAAATAAAAAAGCCGGCTTTTTTTAACATTTTTATTAAAAACGCCGGGAAAAATTCTGAAGTTTTATCACATGTTATGCTGGAAAATGATTCAGAACTGACATATAAATGTGATGCAGAACATTTATGCGAAAATACGGCCGTTTTGATAAAAAATAAGATTTTGGCCGGGAAAAATTCAAATTCTAAATTAATGGGCACAGCAAAAATAAATAAAGATTGTGTGGAATGCCGGTCAGATATTGCATTTTCTGCAATGACCGAAGCAGGTGCAAAAATAGACTTTATGCCAGCGCAAATGATTGCAGCAGAACCAATATCAGCCGACCACAGCGCGGGAATTTACACACCAAAAGAAAATCAAATTGTTTATCTGCGCGGGGCAGGGCTGTCCGGGGCAGAGGTGGATATTGCCATGCGCGAAGCTTTTATGGCAGATTTCGATTTATTTTAATAAAAACACCGGCAAATGCCGGCTTTTTTTTAATTATAACAAGAATATAATTCTGAATTATTTTCGTTTTGATCAATTTGCTTGTTCCGGATTTCTTGGGCAGCGTTAACCTTTTGCGCAACCAATAATAAATCAGGGTGCGCACGAAATTCTTGGTTTATTTCTGTAAATGCCGTATCAATATCTGATTCTTTTTCTATAAATATCGGCATGACAGAATCTGCCGCCGCAGATAAAGATTGTTTTATTTCAGATTTAAAATCTTCTATTATGTTCAGATATGTATCAATATGCTTTTGTTCATGATTTAATACGGCGTTATATGTACATGAATTTTCTTGGTGTTCACGGTCAATTTCAACATCAAATTTATCAAAACCAAATACAGCATCTATTTTTTTTAGCACAACACAAAATCCATCACCACTTGAATACATGTCCAGAATAATTTGGTAATTATTTATAAGATTTGCTGAAACATGACCATGCAACTGTTCTAATGGCTGTTTTGATACAACAATATTTGTTTCATATTCTGGCAATGCCATATCAACAATCGGAGTTATTTTATAAGATAAACAATCATTCGCAAAACACGGAACGCAGAACAGGGCAGAAAAAATAAATAATATTTTTTTCATATTTGTTTATTCCACTGCCCCTTGGCGTTTTAAGTATTCACCAACAAAATTATTTCCATACATCTTATATAATTCTTCTGCCAATAATACAGATGAACGACCAGATTCAAACAGACGCAACAAATTGCCCAAACCACCCAGTTCCGTATTTAAAATTACAGATTCACCATTTACCGGACGTGACAGTAATACCGCGCGCTTTAAATTGGGATATGCCTTGCCCTGGATAAATGCCATTTCCAATGGATTTAAATTCCAATGTGCATAGTCGTTAGCGTCAGCTGCAGGATTGCGGAAGAACATAACTGTTTGCGCCTGACCACGAACAACATCACCAATCCCCAGTTTATCCAGCACATTAGCACGCTGGAACGCGACCATGTATGCCTGGCGGTTTTTACGCCCTTCTTGCAGACCGGCAATAAAGTTGTCACGGAACATCTTGTTTTCCAGCATAGGTGCTGTTTCGTCAATCATAATCAAGGATGGATTACCACCAGATACAGTTGTATTATTAATACGATGTAGTATATAAGATATAACCGCAGGGGATAATACTTCGTCTTGCAAAATATCGGTAAAATCAAATGTTGTTAAACGCGATTCTAAATCAAGGGTATCTGACATTTCATTAAACATGTCGCCATACTGCAGTGGATCAACCCACTTTTTCAATGCAGGACGCATATTTCCAGTTGAAGAAAAACAACTTTCCCACAGATTCTTTAATAAACGATCTTTGTCCGATAAATAATCAAAGTTCACAGATACAGCGCGCGCAATTTCATCAGCAGAATTTGCGTCACCCTGACCAGATATAATCGCAAACCAACGGCGCAAAAATGCGCGATTTGCCGCTGTATCAGGCATTTTTAGCGGATTTAGGCGCGCCAGAAAACTTTGTGCCATTGGATCAGATTTTTTTTCTTTGCCCTGCATGGTGATGTACTTTCCACCGATGGCCATAGTAAAGATTTCTGCACCACGATTACGGTCAAAAAAGAAAGCCTTTAATTTTGGGTGACGCAATGATTGCGCAATCAAAAATGAAAATAATGTTGTCTTACCACCACCAGTTGGTCCAATTGTCATTGTATGACCCACAGCAACTGGTTTATCAGAAACATGGAATTGGAACTGATACGGTGTTCCCTGGGCGGTTGGAAATACAACCAGGGGGCCAGGACCCCAATCTGAATTTGGAACGCCACGCGGCTGGGTTGACATAGGAATAGATATTGCCGCGGTGCGCGATAATAACTTAAAACTGCGTGGAAAAATATCAAATCCTGGAATTTGCGCAAACCAGGAAACCTTGGATGCAAATGTTTCAACAATTGGAGAAATTCCAAAGGATGCAGAAATCTTTTTGAATTCATCAATATGTTTTTGTAGTTCTTCGCGGGTTGAACCAAATATTATGAACAAAGGATAATAATTAACCAAACTTTGTGTACCAGATAGGTTTTCATCCATTGCGGATTTTATTTCAGATATCTGTTGTTCGGTTGAATCTTGGTTGTCTTCATCGGCAGTGGAACGGCGTTGGCGGATTGTTTTTTCAACGTCTGCATTGCCCATAATACCAAACCCATTCATACAAATCATTTCAGTTTGAATTGTGTGGACGGTGTCAAAAAATTCTTCGTCCATGTAGTCTGGTGAAATCTTGAAAGAAAGACATGCTGAAAATGTTTGGTTGCCGCCACTGATATAGCGGACAATACCGTCTTTTAAAAATTCAACATCATCAACAGTTACCAGATTTGCAATATTATTGTCGGCTGTTTTAGGTGAAGGTTTAGATATCGGGGATAAAATCCGCCCGAAAAAGCGCGCCATATTGTCGGATGTATTGTTTTTTAATACAGTTGGTTTATATGCAGCAAAAATTGATTCAATATAATTACTATACTGATTTAATTTTGCACGCGCATCAGGGCCGGATACAGATAATACAATATAATAACTGTTTAGAAATATCTTTAAACCCTGGCCCTGCCATTTGTTATATATTTTTTGCAAGACGGGTTGATTAAATTCATATTTCAGGTTTTCATCAGCCGCATCACGGATTGTATAAAAACGCAAAACTGTACTGCGGTCGCGAATCTGATTGAATAATTGGGCGCGCAAATCCAAGAATTTTTTGCGGGTTTCATCGTCTTGCATACTGGTTTGAATACCGGCAACACGATAAACGCGTATTAATGACCCGTCTGTCAAAGACATGGTGTTATCGTTATACACCGTTTGAAATGGTAAATAATTTGCATACTTAGCATAACCAAAACGTGGAAATATTTTGCGAGTTAAGGTTGGTATATATATCAACATTACAATGAATAACAGCAATACTGCCATCGCCATAATAACCATTGTTAATGGAAAACCACTGCCTGCAAAATAGTTAAAAATTTCTGAAAAATTTATCATGCCGCTAACTTCCCTGGGATTTTCTTTTTAAATAACTGCATTTTTGCGGTCACAATCTGGCCCAATTGCGGGTCTCGCTTGGAAAAAATTGCAATAATTGAATGTACCGCAATAACTGATAACAGGAAAAATAATGGATTAAATGGCTGGCCTGTTGCAACAAGACTTACCACAAACAGCACCATAAAAATAATAAACTGCACGGCAAAATTTAATATTGCCAAAGAGTAAGGCACATAAAATATGTGCGCCGGATTTGCCAATGCCTTTAAAACCTGAATTCTCATTATCCCCCGTCCTGTTGATTAATTATATCATTTTTAACAATTTTCAACAAGCCCGAATGTAAAACCCTTAAAATTGTTAAAAGTGTTGAAAAGTGTTATCTTTTTCAACTGTTAATTATTTGATGTTTTTTTTAATATCAAAAACAAAACAAGCCAGAAAACCGCCATTTTTTTGTTGAAAAACTGTGGAATAAAAGTTAAAAATAGTTTTCAACAATTTAAACACCCCCAACAAAAACAACAATTAATTAATATTATTATTTGATTTTTTAAAAAATGTGTTTATAATCGCCTTGTAAAAAGGATTACGATATGAAATTTTTAAGTTCATTAAAGGCTTGGAAAAAACGCGGTAATGTAAAACAAATCCGTCGTGGTAAACAAGTTATCTTGATTGACCCTGATAATCCAAAGTTTAAAGCAAAACAGGGCTTTAAGAAAAAATAAAAAAATTCCGCCGATTGGCGGTTTTTTTAAAATGTATATCTGATACCAAGTGAAAATTCATTCAGGTTTCTGACAATATCCATATTAATTGGTGTATATTTATACTGAAATAGAGCAGATACTTTATCACCGGGAAATGTGAACATGAAACCAATCCCCAGGCGGGTTGTCACACTGTTTTCTGAAATCTTGTCTGAAGTACTTTCAAATACATTTATGTAATCGTATTTGTCATAAAAGTTATAGTTTGCAACACCAAATGTTGTAAAAAAGTCAAAATCTGGGGTGATTTTATAATATCCATAAATATCAAAACCATATCCCATATAATATACTTCGTGATTTATGGTTTCGAATTCAGATGCCAGTTCCAGATTGTTATTGCCAGAATGGGTAAAGAAAAATTCCAGACCAAAGTTTGTGCCAATTCGAGCTCCGGCGTTTATTGTGGCGGAATAATATTTTTCATCCATATTTGTTTTAATTGTATAATCTGTGATATTTAATCCGGCATTTATACCAATATATGGTCGGAAATTATCAGTGTTGGTATAAATACCTGCAAACCCATACAGTGGAAAAATTAATGTAATAATAAATAATAATTTTTTCATTTTTACCTCTTTTTATCATGTGATTATAACTTTTTTTGTGGTATAATTGCAGTGGTAAATAATCTAATTATAAAGGATTTTATAATGGTAAAAAAAGAAAATTATGTCCTGATTAAAACACAGGCGGATTTTGAAAGGGAAGCAAATAATTTTTCCCGTATGTCATACGAACGTGCAAATGCTGCAAGATATGCCTTGGCACCTGATTTTGATGTAAATATTATATGGTCAAATGTTAGACAGCATATTATGTTTTATCCAGATTATATATCTAGGTTGATTGAAGGTACATTGGAAACAATGAAAAAAGATGAAGCAGCGGAATTTTTTAATAAAATTATGATAAGTATACGAAATCGCGAAGGATATTATTTTTCACCAGAAAATCTGAAAAAAAGTCTTGTAAATACTGATAGAAATTCTGTTTTATTGTTTTTGCAGGCGTTCTATTTTTCACAAAATAAATCGTTAAAAGATAAAAATGATTCTGGAAAATTTAACAAGGCGATAACCCCAGATAATCAGGTGCTGTTTAATATTATTGGTGAAGCGGCCATGGGAACATTGGAATATAATTTCTCGGGGCGGCCGTTTGAAGATATGAAAATGGTTGAATCTGTATTGCCAAAGCAAATAGATGAATGGCGTATGACAGCCAATCAAAAAAAACTGATTGAAAAATTTAATCGCGATTTTCATGTGGTTGATGTTAAGAAATTATTCCCAGGGGCAAAAGATCCACAGGGATTATATGATTTAAGGCGCGGAAAGATTCCTGCATGGAGGCCGTTTTTAGAAAAATTGGACAGGGATGACTTTAAATTTATTCGTCCTGCCCAGGACTTTGCAGATACAGATGCGCATAATTTGTACGATTTGATGTCTATGCCGGGATTGCGATGGAATGCGGTTCAGGTGCGCGCAATCATGAATATGATTATAGATAAAGCAGATGCGTCATACTTTGAAGAAATTATTAAGGTTATTAATACAAATAAG
This sequence comes from Alphaproteobacteria bacterium, assembly GCA_017629245.1. Lineage (GTDB taxonomy): Bacteria > Pseudomonadota > Alphaproteobacteria > Rs-D84 > Rs-D84 > Enterousia. Next base: position 109,252 of record JAGBXO010000002.1, read on the forward strand.
CATATTTTCTTGACACAGACAGAAGATAATCTGAAATTGTGGGTCAAGATTGAAAATAAATTTGCAAATGAAATAAAAAAGTCAAAAGATTATGCAGGTGGTATCAAAGCCGCATTAGAGAAAGCAAAAACAAATATAGAAGAAAATGGCAAGTCTTATAAAGATGTTAAAGCAAAGGTTGATTATCTGGACGGTGAAAAAAACTTAATGGAGGCCGTAGTTGTTAAGGCGGAAAGGTTGAAAAATTTGCCAGATAATAATGGATTTTTTGCAAAACAGGCAAAGTTGGTCATAAATGCTGTAAATAGTTTTGCAGAAGATGGTTCTGTTTGTGAAATTCCAATTCCTGATAAGCCATGGAAATTGTTCGCGTTTGATAAAGAAAAGAAATTGTATGAACAATTGTTGGATGCGATTAATTCATATAATGCCTTGGTAAAAGGTGCGACCGATAGACGCGCAGAACTGTTTGGTAATATTAAATTTAGTCATTATACAGAAAGAAATAAATTAATTGATATTTTGCAGACACTGCAACGCCAGACATATCAAAGCGAAGCCGAAATTAAAAGATATGCGGGTTGGCGGGAATCTGATATGGCGGGAATTGTGGCACAAGAAAATATTGATACGCAAAAGGCTGCAAAACAAAAAAGGTTTGAAGCCGCAAAAAAGAAAATGCAGGAAAAAGGCATTGTTCGTGGGCAAAAAAGTGGCGTGGTTCGTGCAGATGAAATTGCAAAACAGACCAGAATAAATAATAAAGTGGCCCAGTTGCGGACTAAAAAAGCATATGCAGATATGCCGGATGAACAATTACAAATGATTGCCACAAATATAGTATTTGGTAAAAAAAGGTAATAAAAAATCCCCAAATTTGGGGATTTTATTTAAACAGGTTTTTTGATGGTGACGATTTTGTTGGCGATAAAGCCAGAATTTGTAGAAAAAATTTTAAATGGTCAAAAAAACTTTGAATTCAGGCGACGCGTTCCAAATAAGGGGGTTGATAAAATTATAATATATGCAACTGCGCCGGTAAAAAAGGTTGTTGGCGTGGCGCGCGTGCGTGAAATTATTTCTATGTCACCAGATGATTTATGGAATGTGACACACGAATTTGCGGGAATAGGGCGGGGATTTTTTGATTCTTATTTTTTTGGTTGTGATGTTGCATATGCCTATGTTTTAGAAAATGTGCAAAAATATAAACAGCAACGGTTGTTATCTGATTTCGGAATCCGCGCCGCCCCACAGAGTTTTGTGTATATAGATGAATAAAAAAAACATCCACAATGGATGTTTTTTTTTATTAAATCTTGGTTGCGGGGAATGGATTTGGCTACGCTCCATCTGCGCGAATCAACCGCTGGTTGACCGGCATACTGCCGTCTGCCTTTCGCTGGCTGTGAACCATCTTGCCTCAATGGTTCAAATTCAACACAACACACGTTAAATAAAAAATGCATCACAAGGATGCATTCTTTATTTAAAACTGGTTGCGGGGGTTGGATTTGAACCAACGACCTTCAGGTTATGAGCCTGACGAGCTACCGGGCTGCTCTACCCCGCGATGAAGTAAAAAGCTTTGCTATTATATATTAATTATGACAATAGTCAAATGAAAAAATTATTTTCCTGATTTTTGACTATTTTCCTGGTCTTTCTTGAATTATTTGTTTTTTGTTGCTATGATTTGTCTAACATTTAGAAAAAGGCGCGTTGTGATTCAAAATAAAACTTTTAGAAAAATCTGGAAAGGTTTTTGGGAACCGATTTTGCACCTGGGGATTTTTCAATGGATTGTTGCCGTTGTAATGGCAATTCCAATTTGGTTTGTGTATTTTACATCAATTAAAAAAATAACTAATATCAATGTGTTCTATGAATATAGAAAAAAGCCAGCTATTTTTGTTTTCTGGCATGGGCGCAGTATGATGTTAAGTCCTATTATTTGCCTGGGGGGGATGCGGGCGTATGCGGTTGCCAGTCGCCATAAAGATGGCCGTATGATGGCAAAATTACAGCACCTGTTCGGGTTGCGTGCGATTTATGGGTCCAGCCACAAGGGGGGGGTGTCTGTTCTGCGTGAGGGCTTGCGTGTTCTGTCGCGTGGTGATCATGGTATTTGTATGTCGCCAGATGGGCCGGGTGGGCCATCGCTGCGTGTGCAAGATGGTGCATTATATTTTGCAAAAATGTCGGGGGCACCGATTATTCCGGTATGTTATACAACATCACGCGCGTGGTTTCAAAAGCGTTGGGACAGGTATTTGGTTGCGTTGCCGTTTTCAAAAATTGTTTGCAATATTGGAAATCCTGTCTTTGTTCCGCGCAGGGCAAATGAAGATGAGTTTGAAAAAATTCGTCATTATTTAGAAGACTTTATGGTTACACAAATGCGGGAATTGGACGCAGAATATAATTATCCAGAAATAGAACAGGATTTAACCGCGTCAGAATTTAAGAAAAAGTTGCGTGAAGAAAAAAGTAAGAAAAACAAATGAAAAAGTTATTTGTGATGTTTTTGTGTGCCTTTATTCCCACCCGAAAAGGGCGCAGGAATATCAGAAGAAAATTTTTCCAAGAAAAAATTCGCTGTGTTATGGGGCGGCATTCTTATGTTGGCAAAGGATTTATTTGTGCGCATAAACAAACATCAGTTGGGGCCTTTTGTTCAATTGGCAGAAATGTTGCGTTGGGGCCATCACAGCATCCGATAACATGGTTGTCTACTTCTCCGTTTAGTTATAGGGGCGGAAAAAAGATAGTAGATAATCAAAAAATGCTTAATTGGTCTTATGAACCAGTTGTTTGTGGAAATGATGTTTGGATTGGTAATAATGCCATTATTAATGATGGTGTGAAAATTGCAGATGGTGCGATTGTTGGTGCAAATGCAGTGGTGACGCATGATGTGCCTGCGTACGCGATTGTTGTAGGGTGTCCTGCACGAATCATAAAATATAGGTTTTCGCAGGATGTTATAGAACAACTATTGAATTTAAAATGGTGGGATTTACCAGATGAACAAATTGCAAAGTTGCCATTTGATAATGTAGAAAAATGTATAAAAATATTAAAAAAAATAAGGGCAGATAAATGAAAACACCAAAGTGGTTTTTGAAAAAAAGTCCGATTGCGCTGGCGCTAATACCGGTTTCGTGGGTGTATTATATTTTTAGTCGTCTTGTTTTTATGTTTCGCAAGGGTGGGGCATTGAAATCACGCAGAAAGATTATCTGTGTTGGAAATATATTGGCCGGCGGGGTTGGTAAAACACCAATTGTAAAGCAGATTGCACAGTACTTTGATGCGCCGGTTGTTATGCGCGGGTATAAAAAGGATAAGTCTGTATCTGTCATCGGGGATGAAGCGACTATGCTGGCGCGGGCGGGTCTGGCGGTGCATGTTGGCGACAGAAAAAGTAATATAATTTTGTTGAATAATCAAAATGATGCGATTGGCCCCATTGTTATGGATGATGGTTTACAAAATCCGACAATAAAAAAAGATATAGAAATTATTGTTTTTGATGAAGCAATTGGTTATGGAAATGGATTGCTGTTGCCGGCCGGGCCTTTGCGTGATGTAAAACGCAGTGTAAAAAAAGCGGATGCTGTTATTGTTATTCGTGCAAAAAATTCAAAAAAGAAATTAAAATTGCCGAATAATATTCCTGTGTTTTGTGCGGATAATAAAACGATTTCACCGTATGAAGAAAGTCAAAAATTGGTGGCTTTTGCAGGGATTGGGTATCCGGGTAAGTTCTTTGCGGCATTAGATAATGTGGTTGATACGCGTGCGTTTGAAGATCACTATCAATATACAAAAGACGATATAGAAAAATTGATTAGTCTGGCGAATAAAAAGGGGGCCAGGTTAATTACAACTGAAAAAGATTGGGTCAGGTTGCCGGCAGAATATCAGGAAGAAATAAAATATGCAAAACTGGAAACGGTTATTGAAAATGTGTTTTGGGATTGGATAAAGGAGAAAATATAATGATTACTTTTAAAAGTCCGATAAATATATCAGGGGTTGGTATTCATTCAGGTAAAACTGTTAATATTGTTGTAAAGCCTGCAGATGTGCCAGGAATTTTCTTTCGTCGTGTGGATATGGTGGGGACGGATTTGATTCCGGCGACCTTTGACAATGTTGGTGAAACAAAAATGCGTAATACGACAATTGGTAAAATGTCGGGCGCGCATGTTCAAACGGTTGAACATTTAATGGCGGCATTGTTTATGGTTGGGGTTGACAGTGCAATTATTGAAATTGATGGAGCAGAAACACCAATTCTGGACGGCAGTGCGGCAGAATTTATAACCGCGTTTGAAAATGCTGGTATCACAAAGGGGAAAATGAAGCGCGTAATAGTAAAACAGCCAGTGGTTGCGTATGCGAATGAAGTTTTAAAGCAGTTGCCGTGGTTTGTGCGTGCAAAAATATGGGTGATGAATCTGATTTCTGGACGCAAGGCAGATGGTTTTGTAAAATTAAGTCCAAATGATGAAAAGTCTTTGGATATCAAGGCGACCTTGATTTACCCAGAAAAAATTATAGGAAAACAATCTTATTCGTATTCTTGCGATGGGACAAAGAAGTCTGTAGATGATTTCAAGGAAAATGTTGCGCGGGCGCGTACATTTGGTAAATATTCAGAATGGGAATATTTAAAAAAGCACGGTATGGGGCATGGTGCATCCGAAGAAAATGTGATTGCGTTGAATGATGCGGGGGATGGAACGCTGAACCCGACAATTTGGCCAGATGAATTTGTGCGTCATAAAATTGTTGATGCTGTTGGTGATATGTTTACCAGTGGGGGGATGATTTGCGGTTCTTTGGAATCATATAAGGGCAGTCATGCGCTGAATAATATTGTTTTGAAAAAGTTGTTCAGTGACCCAAAAAATTATGTTATAATTGATGCAGAATAAAGGAAGGAAAAATATGAAAAAATTCTTGGCGATTATGGCGGTGGCGCTTTCGTTGGCTGCATGTGGTGGAATGATAAAGAATGAAAATGGCAGCCAGTATTTGGTACAGTTGGATGCAGAACCGATTGGATGTACTTTCTTGTATAAAATTGAATCCGAAGTGTCTGTTTATGATTCACAGGATGCACGCAGATATCTGGAAAATCGCATTGTTGACCAGGCACGCAATGGTAATGCATATTGGATTACCAGCCAACGCACAAAGCCAAATGAATGGGTGATTTTTGGGCCAGAACGTTCTTTTATACTGGTTGCGAATGTTTATGATTGTCCACATCCGAATGCAGTGCGTACTGCGCGTGGTGGTGGTGCGGCAACCTATACACCAGAACAGGTGGTTACAGACTGCACATATGGTAATTGTCAATAAAATATACCCGCCATGTGGCGGGATTTTTAAATACATAGTTGTTTAAAACCGTTTGCCATAGGTTGTGATTTTATGTTATAATTAAAATCAGTAATTACGAGAGAGATTTTATTGGCCGGTCAAATTTTAAATATTAATCGCAAGAAATATGCCGTTGGCTTGTTTTGGCAGCCGATGGGTGTTGGTGCAACTGTGCGCAATTATGCGCGGACTTTGGCACGCGGTGTCGATAAAAAACTGAATTTATACACCCAGTATCGCGCAATGATTGGGTTGGCTGCACGCAGAAATGGTGCGCGTGCAGGTATGTTGAGTGCGGCAGCCGAAGTGATGGAAAGTTTTTCAGAATATACTTCGTTTCTGGCGGTCTTTGCGGTGCCACGCGGATTTTATATGGTGGCGGCGCGTAATGGTGTTATTCTGGTAGATAAATTGTTTGAATCAGAAACTGATGCGCGCAGTGAATATGTAAAAATGTCTGAAATCCCAGATTGGGGGGCGTTCTTTGCGCCGGGGGCATGGGGAATGCCCAGGGCAGCGGAAAGAAATCTGGGGGATTTGCTGAATGGGCAATCGCGTGCGGTGTTACACACAATCAGTCGATTTGGACCGCGGATGTTGTCAGGTTTATTGTTGGCTGTGTTTGCGTTGGGGATGTTTTTTATTTTCAAGGATTCTGTTGTGCAGGTGTTTGCACCACGGCCCCAGGTGGCGGAACTGAATCCAGAATTAGTAGCGGAATATAAGAAGCAAATAGAAGAAAAATCTAAAGAATTAGACGAACAGTTTGAAATTGAAAAACAATTGCCACCAGAACCGATAGTTATGCCGTATGAGTTGTTACCTGATATGATGGCACGTGCTGGACAGTGTTATCAGGCGATTGCATTTTTAATGCAACCGATTGTTGGGTGGAATCAGGTTAATGTGGTGTGTGGCGAAACGCATGCGATTGCTGATTTTAAACGTGATTTTGGAACCCTGGATGGTTTTTATAGTATTGCAACGGATTTAATGCCAGGGGCTTTTGTGTCCGAAGTTGATGAAGATACATTGCGTGTTCAAGTTGCTTTGCCAGAATTAGAAAGTTTTTCCAGTCAGGATGAACGCGATGCTGATACAGTTGTACGTGATGTGACATCTGTATTTCAGGGGATAAACACAATTATTGATACGGAAATTGTAGTTGATACATTGACCAATGGGGTTGATGTGGAAACTGTTAATGTGGTAGAGGTTGGGGTAGAATCTAAACTGACACCACAACAATTCATGGAAATCTTTGCGGATTTCGGTGGTGTGTATTTAATGCAAGCGGGATGGAATGCGCGTACGCGTTCGTGGAACTATGAGGTGTTAATCTATGCAAAATAAGAAAATGTTTTTGTTGGGTGCGATTTTTTGCGGTGTTTTATTTGTAGGAAATGCGCGTGCAGATGAGTTAATAGAAGAAGTAACAGAAGAAGTTTCTGTGGAGCAGGTGTCGGCAGATGCAGTTGCGGCGTATGACCCAAATGGTTCTTTGTTTCAACAAATTACAGACTTAGAACAAGAAAAGGTTTTAATGCAATTGGAAAAGGAACGTGCGCAATTAGACCTGGAATTAGATAGGTTGGCGGCAGAAAAAATTAAACTGCATATGGAAATTGATACGCTGTCTGGGCGTGCGGAACAACAGCAACAAGAAATTGAAACACAAAAGGCGAAGTTAGAGGCCGAGGCTGCACGTATCGAAAAAGAAAAAGAGTCTTGGTTGAAAGAAATAGAGGAAGCAGAAAAGGCGGAGGTAAAAGATTATAAATCGGCAGCAGCTCAACAAGAAGCAGCCCAGGTAGATGTGTCTAAGAATTGGAAATTGGTTAATGTTGTTGGTGCGGGTGCACAATTGCAGGCGACGGTAGAAGATTTGAATAGCGGTCAAAAAAGACGGGTTAGTGTTGGTAAAACATTGGATGGAATGACAGTCAAGACAATATCATTGTATGATGGGGTTGTTTTGGTTGATGGTGATGGTAATACACAGGTATTAAATATAAGCAATGGAAAATAATTAATATGGCAAAAGATAAAGAAATCTTGGCGGATATTGATTTAGCAAACAAGCCGTCTGTACCGGCGGGGTTAGAAGGGGCAGAATCTAAGGATATTATTGATTATTTGTTTGCGAATGGTAATCGTTTGCTGACGGCGACGGGGGCAATTTTAGAATTACCACATGATACACAAAGTTTGATTGCGTATTTTACCGGTGGGGAAATTATTATTTCGCGTACGCACCGCTATGATGGGCGGGTTTTGGCGTTTTTAGATTTACTGAAACGCCGTGGTCGAAAAATGCGCGAACCGTTTTATTCTGATTTGGGGTTGATATCAAATATATATAAATCTTATGAAATGCGTTTGGGGGGTGGGGCGCGCATCCGCCAGGACTTTGATAACCAAATGCAAAAGGATTTTGTTGATATTATTGCAAAAGCAGCGGCGCAAAAAGTGTCGGATGTTCATATAGAAGTTGCAGACCAAACAACAATCTTTTTTCGAATTGACGGCAGTATGCAGCCGGTGATGGAATATAATTCGCAATGGGGGGAATCTTTTGTTCGTGCGGCGTTTGCGTCCGCGGATATGTCAAATGCGAACTATGCCCAGAATGAATATCAATCAGCACAAAAAGATGGACGGACACCTTTGCGTGGAACCAAGGATTTGTATCTGCCAACTGGGGTTTTGGGTGTACGTATGCAATTTAATCCGATTGCGTTTGGCAGTCGGTATGTTGTTATGCGTCTGTTGTATGATAATCCGTCCGAAGGGCTGAAGACAGAACAAGAATTTGGACCATATGAACAGCGTCTGTTGGCGCGTTTGCGTTCTTTTCCAACAGGGTTAGTTATTGTTGCAGGGCCAACCAGTTCAGGAAAATCTACGACACTGGTGCGCAATATGTCAATGATGCTGCGTGAACGAAACTATGAAATCAATATGATTACGGTGGAAAATCCGGTTGAACAAAAGATTTTTGGCGCACGACAAATGCCTGTTGTTAATACAACAAACGAAGAACAACGTGAAGAGAAGTATGTGGAAGCATTGGCGGCTGCGTTGCGCAGTGACCCAGATACCTTGATGGTTGGGGAAATTCGTACGCTGGCCGCGGCGCAGTTGACGGTACGTGGGGCGTTATCAGGACATAATGTTTGGACGACACTGCACGCGAATTCGGCCATGGCGGCATTGACAAGGTTGTTAGATTTAGGAATAGAACCGTTTAAGTTAAAAGAAGAAACGTTGATGCGTGGATTGGTTTCAATGAGGTTGTTTAAAAAACTGTGTCCGCATTGTCGTGAGCAATTGTCGGCACACCCAGAACGTGGTGCGTATCGTCGTGTTATGGATGCGTATGGTGATATTGGTCTGCGCCAGGTTTATCAACGCGGGGCAGGGTGTGAACACTGTAATGGAACAGGAAATATTGGTCGTATTAAGGCAGGTGAAATTATCATTACAAACAGTGAATTTTTGCGTCTGGCCTTGGCAGGAAATACAGATGCGGCGGTGCGTTATTGGATAGAAGAAATGGATGGACGCACATTGAAAGAGGCGGCAGTGTCTCTGATGTTGCAGGGGGTTATTAGTATTGATGAAGTAGAGCGTTGGGTTGGTCAATTGAATCAGCCGGGGGTATATTGATATGAAAAAACTGGAATTATTATATGCTAAGATGATGTTCCGGTTGAATACGGAAAAGCGTATGGCGATTTGTCGCAAGTTGGCGTCGCTGTTGCGGAATGATTTTACACTGATTGATGCGCTGGAACGGTTGGAAATGGTGGAATCTAAAAATGGTAAAAAACCAAATGAACCATTTGCAATTGTTATGCGCCAGTGGCAAAAAAATCTGGAACGCGGTATGACTTTTTCTGAGGCCACGCGTGGTTGGGTGCCGCCGAATGAAACACTGTTGGTGACATCGGGAAATTTATCAAACCTGGTGGTTGCATTGGAAAATGTTGGGCGTGTGGTTGATGGTATGCAACGCATTAGGCGTGCAATGACAACGGCGGTTGCGTATCCTTTATTTTTATTGGCGTTGACATTTGGTATTATTATTATGGTTGGAATTTACCTGGTACCCCCATTAGCCGAGGTTGCAGGAAACTCTGTTGTATGGCGTGGGTCGGCGCGCAGTTTGGTGTGGCTGTCGGATGTGTCTATTAAATATTGGTATGTTTTCTTGATCGCATTTGCATCTGGTGTTGCGATTGTTTGGTTGACATTGGCGAATTGGACCGGGCGGTTGCGTGCAACATTTGATAAATTTCCACCATGGAGTACATATAAAATTCAGGTATCGGTTGGTTGGTTGATGAGTTTAGCTGCCATGGTCAGTGCGGGTGTGACAATTCCAGATGCAATGCGTATGTTGGCAGACAGTGCAAACAGATATCTGCGCAATATTTTAGATAGGGCGTTAAGGTTTATTGCAAATGGCGATAACCTGGGGCGAGCGTTACAAAATACAAACCGTGGTTTCCCAGATGATGAAATTATAGGCGACTTGACAATTTATGCAGATATGAATGGGTTTGATGAAAACCTGGCCCAGGTTGCAAATGATTATTTAAATGAATCTGTTCGCAAGATGGAAAAAATTTCAAATACGCTGAACAGTATGGGGATTTTACTGGTGTCTGCGATTATTGCGTGGGTTGTTTTGGGGACATTTCAGATGCAGGACCAGATTACATCCGCATTATCGTAATTTAGTGGTTAGTGATTGTGTGCGGCATTTGCCGCACATTATTGTGCCATCACTAATCACTTGCGACTATTCACTTACACTATTACACCATAAATGGCAGGTTTTCCAGATTGCCTTCGGCGACACGGACATTTACATCAATCATCATAAAGATTGAATCAGGGGTGCAATTTGCGTTTTTTGCAAATATGCTGGTGTCTAGTAAGTGACTGGTGTTAACGGACAATTTTGTTATCAGGTGGTCGTCGTCCAGCAGGGTATAGATAGGACCGATATCGCGTGGTGTGTTTGAGCCGATTTCGTGTTCGTTTTGTGGACAACGCAGGCCGTCCATAATCGTCTTGACCCGATTGTCAATATCAGAACGTGGAACACCAACGATTTCAGGATGTAGCATTTGAATATCTAATTCTGCCAATAATTTCAGATTTGGGGTAATAATAGGATTCCAATCAATTCCGCCAACATGACGGGTGGAAATAGGGCTTTTTATTGGGTTGGGAACCATGTATTGAGTTAAATTGTTCCATGGACTGTGTTGAATCAGTTTTTTTAGTTGTGGATGAAACTGCATGCGTATGTCGGCAATGTGCTGGGCACGCTTTTTAGGATTGATTAAAATGTCACCAAAATATATCAATTTGAATTTCATATTTTTCCCCTTTTTCCTTGATAATTATAGCAGAAATTGCTATGTTTACACAGAAAAAAAGAAAGGAATTGTACATGGCAGTGAATAATGAATATACGGGTGACTCCATTAAGGTGTTAAAGGGGTTAGAGGCTGTTAAAAAGCGTCCGGGGATGTATATTGGTGATGTGGGCGAAGGTGGTAGTGGTCTGCATCATATGATTTATGAAGTTGTTAATAATTCTATTGACGAAGCGATGGCGGGATATGCGGATACGGTATATGTTTCGCTGAATGCAGATGGCAGTGCAACAATTCGTGATAATGGGCGTGGTATGCCATTTGATATCAATCATGATACAGGACGCAGTGCCTTGGAACTGATTATGTGTGAACTGCATGCGGGTGGTAAATTTGATAATGAAGGCAGTGGTGCGTACAAGGTGTCTGGCGGTCTGCATGGTGTGGGGGTGTCTGTGGTTAATGCGTTGTCCACGTGGTTAGAGGTTAAGGTTTGGCGTGGTGATAAAGAAGCATTTATGTCTTTTGCTGATGGTGTGCCAACGTGTGATTTGAAAATAACTGAAAATAAATCAGGTTATGAACATGGAACTGAGGTGACTTTCCTGCCGTCGCCAGAAACATTTACAGGTACAGAATTTAGTTTTGATACCATGGAGACATGGTTGCGTGAACAGTCTTATTTGAATGCAAATGTGAAAATTATCTTGCAAGATTTGCGCGGGGGCGAAGTTAAAGAACGCGAATTTCATAGTGTTGATGGGTTAAAGGGTTTTGCAACTTATTTAGATAAGTCCAAGGAATTACTGAATAAAGACCCGATTCAGATGATTAAGCAATTAGATGATACGTATATTGAAATTGTTTTGCAATGGACGACGGCGTATACGGAAACATCACTGTGTTTTACAAATAATATTCCAAATCGTGATGGTGGAACGCACCTGGCGGGATTTCGTGCAGGACTGACGCGTGCGATTAATAAATACATTGCGGAAAAAGGGACGAAAAAAGACATCAATCTGTCGGGTGAAGACTTCCGTGAAGGTTTGACCAGTATTGTCAGTGTTAAAATTCCAGATCCAAAGTTTGGTTCACAGACCAAAGATAAATTGGTATCCAGCGAGGTTCGCCCAATTGTTGAAAGTACCGTGTCAGAATTGTTATATGAATTCTTGGATGAAAATCCACAGATTGCAAAAACAATTGTTGATAAGATTATTGAAGCGGCGACTGCGCGTGAGGCTGCACGCAAAGCGCGTGAACTGTCACGTAAAAAGACAGGCCCTGAATTGGGTGGTTTGCCAGGTAAATTGGCAGGATGTTCAGAACGTGATCCAGCAAAATGTGAACTGTTTATTGTTGAGGGGGATTCGGCGGGTGGTACTGCAAAGCAGGGGCGTGACCGTAAAACCCAGGCTATTTTGCCGTTGCGTGGTAAGATTTTAAATGTTGAACGCGTGCGTTTTGATAAAATGCTGGGGTCGGATACGATTGGCGCGCTGATTACAACAATGGGTGCGGGAATTGGTAAAGATGACTTTGATATTGAAAAAATGCGTTATCATAAAGTTATTATCATGACCGATGCGGACGTTGATGGTCAGCATATTCAGACATTGTTGATGACATTCTTTTACCGTCATATGCCCCAGGCGATTGAACGCGGATATATTTATGTGGCAAAACCACCGCTTTATGGTGTGACACGCGGAAAACAGCAGATTTATTTGCAAAATCAGCGTGAAATGGACGATTACTTGATGGAACAGTTGGCGGTTGATGGTATGATTGAAACATCCACAGGTGTTCAGGTATCGGGCGCAGATTTAAAGCGACTGTTGGGATTGGTGTTGGATATGCGTAATGCCCTGCATCCGCTGAATCATATTGTGCCATTGCGCTTTGTGGAAAGCCTGGCCCTGAATGGTGCGTTTGAAAACGAAAGTGCAGATGTTTTTGAAAATGTACAGCGTATGTTAGATGCCCAGGAATTAGAATTTGAACGCGGATGGAATGTGACTGCAACAGATGCAGGTATTGAAATTACCAGAACACTGCGCAGTGTACGCGAGACATATGTTTTGCCACGCGAAAAGATTAATGGGCCAGAAATTCGCGCATGGCACAGACTGGACGGGCACGATGAACTGATTGAAACATTTAAAAATCCAACGGTTTTGCGCGTAAAGTCTAAGAATCAGAAAATCTGGGGGGCGTTAAAGTTGTTGGAAACAGCGTTCGAATATGCCAAGAATGGATTAAAGATTCAGCGATACAAGGGGTTGGGTGAAATGAATGCGGAACAGTTGTGGGAAACAACAATGGACCCAAATCATCGTTCTTTGTTCCAGGTTAAGATTGATGATGCAGCCAAGGCTGACGAAGTTGTTTCTATGTTAATGGGGGATGTGGTGGAACCGCGTCGTGACTTTATCGTAGAAAATGCGCTGGATGCGAATTTGGATATCTGATTGAATATGGCGCGGTTTTCCGCGCCATGAAATTATATGTGGGGATGATTATGGCAGATAGTTCGGATGCGTTGAAGCGGGCGCAGATTGATTTGAAAAATAGATTAAGATTATTAGATAATCGTTTTGGTGAACATTCGCCAATAAACAATGATATGTTGCCAAATATGCCACAGGGCAGTATGGTTGTTATTACAAAAGAAGTAAAAGATATATTAAGTTTGATTCAAGATAAAACACAGAGAGATAAAAAAGAAGTGCCTTTTCTTTTGTTTGGTAAAAACGAGGGGCAGGTTGTTTTTATAGATAATATTGATGCAGAATTGGATAATTTAAGCGGGGTTGAAGCAAATCATGCAAATTTGTTGCCGGCACTTGAAAAATTTATAAATAAGTCAAAAAAGGACGGCAGTGATATAGTTGTGCATGGGCATTCACATCCGATGACAAGTGAATATAATAAAAGTTTTTCACTGGGTGATATGAATGCGTATAAAGATTTTCGCCTGGATAACGGGGTTTTTAGAACTGGGAAAATAGAACTTTGTTCTTGTTTGCTGGTTGATGGTAATTATAATTTTTTGTTCTTTGATGGTAATGATTATTATAAATTTAATGATGTTTTTGTGCAGGCTGAAAACGGTGATATCATAGAACAGTTGCCGTGTTATAAGAAGAGTCTGGGTCTTTATCGTGGAAATGAACGTGGATAAAATAGGGGAGATTATATGTTTGAATTGCCAAAGATTATTAAAAGTGGACCCAGTCAAAAAGATAAACTAAATGCGGAAAAACAGGCCCTGGAAAAAGAAATCCAGGAACTGATGGCGCATGGTGGGGTCAGTGAAAGTCAAATATGGCATAAAAAAGCACGAATACAGGCGATTGATAAAGAGATAAAGGCATTGGAAACCAAGGGCTTTAATGCAGGTAATGATAAATTAAAGTCTATGATGGAGGCGCAAAATGGGCAAAGCCTTAGTCCGGAACAGATGGCGGCGGCCATGGGGGCGGGGCGCGAATGATTGATTTTTCGCAGAAATGGTTTTTTGATTTAGATGTGCGACTGCGTGGGGCGGGGTTGGACAGTGATGTGCAATCTTTTGATGATATTTTACAGAATCTGAAATCGCGAAAAATTTATAATGCAGATGAATTTGCAGGGCATTGCGCATATGTTATTTTGGCAGGTGGATTTTCGCAACAAACAGCCAAGAAAATTCATGATAAAATTATGAATATGTTGCATAAATTTGGTGCTGATTACAATTTGTTAATTGGATTATTTAATAATAAAAATAAAGTTAATGCAATTTGTAAAATCTGGGAAAATCGTATTGATTTTTGTGATGAGTATTATAAGTTAGAATCATTAGATGAACGGTTGCGGTACCTGCAAAAGTTGCCACATGTTGGTAAAATTACCGCCAATCATTTGGCGCGAAATCTGGGCGAAGATGTTGTTAAATATGATGTATGGATTCAGCGATTGGGGTGTGCGTTTGTTGGAAAAAAATTGCCAATTGATAATGGTAATTTATCGGATGATGTAAAGCGGGCATGTGATGATATGTTTTTGCATTTGGTAGAGCAGACTGGTTTACCGCGTGGGTATATTGATGTTGTTTTGTGGAAATCTTGTCAGCAGGGGTTGATAAAGTTATGAATGTGAAAATTGAACAATCGTGGAAAAATGCGCTAGGTGCAGAATTTGACAAGGATTACTTTGTTAAACTGACAGATTTTGTGCGCGGTGAGTATTTGTCGGGTAAAACGATTTATCCTGCGCCACAAAATATTTTTAATGCATTTAATTTATGTCCGTTGGACCAGGTCAAGGTTGTTATTATCGGTCAGGATCCGTATCATGAACCAGGGCAGGCGCATGGATTGTGTTTTTCGGTTTTGCCACCAACACCAATTCCACCGTCGTTGGTAAATATTTATAAAGAAATTGAATCTGATCTGGGGCGGAAATCTGTCACAAATGGTGATTTGACACACTGGGCAAATCAGGGTGTGTTGTTGCTGAATTCTACATTGACGGTTCGCGCACATGCGGCGGCATCGCATGCCGGGCGCGGATGGGAAGAATTTACAGACAGTGTTATTCGTGCGGTATCTGCGCGCGAAAATATTGTTTATATGCTGTGGGGTTCGTATGCCCAGAAAAAAGCAGCATTTGTAAATCCAGAAAAAAATTTGGTGCTGCGCAGTGTGCATCCGTCGCCATTGTCGGCGTATAGGGGATTTTTTGGTTCCAGACATTTTAGCCAGGCGAATGAATACCTGGCCAGGTGTGGTAAAGCGCCGATTGAATGGTAAGGGGTGGTTAAAAACTGTATGTCAGGCCCAGGCCATAAAATGCATATGAATTGTTTTCCGGTGCGGTATTGCCGTTGGAAAAATGTTGCATAAATATTTCTGCCGCAGTGCATTCAGATAGTCTGTATCCAGCACCCAGTTTAAAACCGAACAATAATTTTGAACCGATTCGTTCATTCTGTTGTGCTTGCATCCCGACACCAAGTCCAATGAAGGTGTACCAGTTGTCCCCATAGAATGGAATAACGTCTTCAGATAGCATGGCGATTGGAATTGTGTATTTATCCCAATGCCAACCATATTTTTTACCATGTCCCAATGTTTGGATTATGTTTAATGACTTGCGTGCGTACATTCCAAAAAAATTGGTGGGCTGGGAATACTGTGCATGCAGCATTATAAATGGTACCCATTGTGTTGGTGGTGGTAACAGAAAACCGCTGTTTACCCCATAACCAATATGGAATGCAATCTGTTGTTCGTATCCGTTAAAAAAGGGGTTGTTTTCTGCGTGTACAGGAATTATATGCAGGGTAAAAATCAGTGCGTATAAAAATTTTTTCATAGTGATGCATATAGTATTATATTTATGGTTTGTGTTCAATTAATTTTATTAAAATAAATAATGATTTTAAATAAGAATAAAATCGTTATGTTGGTTTTTCTTGCAATTATAAAAAATATTGTTATAATGCGTGGCGTTTGGCAGCGTAGCTCAGTGGTAGAGCAGAGGAATCATAATCCTTTGGTCGGGGGTCCGAATCCCTCCGCTGCTACCAAGATTTCCCGGTTAACCGGGATTTTTTTATTTAGTAAAAATTTTCCGATTTTGTCCGAATTTGTCAGTTTTAGCAGATATATTTACATATAGTGGACATAATTTCGGACATAGAAAACACCGCCTGTTTGGGCGGTGGGGATTATCGTGTGTTTTGCTTTTCTTTGTTAAATGCAGACAGGATTTCTGTGGCATTGCGATGCAGATGTTGTTGGATGGTACGAAATGATGCTTTTTCTCCAATTTGAATCCAGCCACGGGGGTATTTTTCAAACTGTTTGGTTTTTGGATTGTATGAAATAAACGTGCTGTAAAATATTGCTGTTAAATCATACGGATCGTCATCTTCATCAATCTGGGACGAATGATTAGGTTGGTGGGTGTATGTTCCCCAAGTGTATACTGTGGGGATGCTGGCGATAAATGCCAATTCACGACCATTGAAATCTGGGTGTGATTCTAACAAGTGTTTTATGTTGGATAGTGCTTCTACTTCGCTATCTTTTTGGTAGTCTGGATTGTGGTAAAAATGGCATAAGTACAAATGATCCCAACGCACATTTAACATTTGTTGAATCATTTTTGGGGTTAAATCTGTTATTTTATAAGAATTAGGTGTTGGTTCGGCCGGTGTTATTGTTTTATTTACAGTAGGCGTTGTTGTCTGTGGATTGTTTTGAATATTTTTTAACTGCCAATTTTTTATAGATTCCAATATGTTCAAAATCTGTTCTGCCCTTTGTGGGGATGGTTTGTTGTCGGGGGGTAGATAGTTCCAATGAATTTTTTGCCGCCAAAGTTCTATTTGTTTTATAACATCATACATCTGGGGTGTGTTTTTAATGTGTGTTGATATCATCAATGGATACCAATAACGAAATCTGTCATGGCATGCTTTGCGGCTGTATTTTATGTTTGATATGGTCAGTTGTCTAAATAAATCATCAGGGCATTTTGAACGAAATTCTTGGTAGGTATCTCGGTCCATATAAATATGTACATAACGCTTGTTCTGTTTTGACATGTTTGACTTTTTTAATCTTTTACATAAGTTTTATAGCATAAAATTGCAGATTTGCAAGCGGTGTGGTGGTTTTTTATTGCGGGGGTGCGTGGGGCAGGCTAATATAATAAAAAAAGGTGCAGGTTATGACACGGCGGTTATTTATTTTTGCAGCATATGATAAAGATAATATTGTTGATGATTCTGTGATGTTTTATTTGCGGGCTTTGTCAGAGGTGGGGGATATTGTTTTTATGGCGGACAATGATTTGCCGGATGATGAATTGGCGTGTGTTAGAATGGTGCCAAATGTATTATATGCCGGGGCGATGCGACATGGGGAATATGATTTTGGTTCATATCGGCGTGCCTTTGGCTGGGCGAAAAATGCAGAAATATTAAATAATTATGATTGGGTTTGGTTTGTTAATGATTCTGTGTATGGGCCAATTGGTGATTTGAAAGGTTGTCTGGCGTGGCTGGAATCAGGTGGGGCGCAATTCGTTGGTATGGTGGCAAATTCTGATAAAAATACGCCGCCACATATTCAATCGTGGTTTATGGGTATTTGTCGCGATTTAGCATTGCAAGATTTTGTACAGGATTTTTGGGAAAATGTGACAAAATTAGAAAATAAAAATCAAATCTGTATGAAGTACGAAGTTGGATTTTCCGAACTGATGCGTGCACATGGTGTTGGGTTCAAGGCGTTGTTGGTGCAAAACAGTCATAAATGCAATATGGTTTACAGAAAACCATATCGTGCGTTACGTTGCGGATTGCCGTTTATAAAACGGTCTGGGTTGAAAAATATGTTTGATTTTGATGTTGTGGCACGGTTTGTAAAAAATCAAATTTTATTAAATGCGATAATTGAAAATGCAAATAGGTGCGGTGTTGTTTTCAAAAAGCAGGGGTGGTTTAGGCGGTTGTTTGTGTGATGTTTGTATGGTTGACTTTTTTTGTGCATTTCACCATAATATGGGCGATGAAAGGTAAAGGATATTTAATTATGTGGAAATTTTTAGTGGCCGTATTTGCATTATTGCCGGGTGTTGTGATGGCAAATCCGGCGTGTCCGGTTTGTACAATTGCCATTGGGGCAGGGCTGGATATTGCACGTCGATTGGGCGTGCCAGACAGTGTGGTTGGCCTGTGGGCTGGGGCATTGTTAACGCTGTTGGGGTATTGGATGTTGAAATGGATGGATAAGAAAAACTGGTATTTCCCGGGGCGTGATGCGATTGTGATTATATTGTCGGTTGCGATGATTGGCTTTGCGTATTTTGGGACTGTTAAATATAATCCAGTATCTATTTGTGGTGCCTTTGTTATGGATCCTGTGTTATTTGGGACGATTTGTGGTGCATTGATATTTATTTTGACAAGTAAACTGTATCAATGGATGAAGGAAAAAAACGGTGGTCATGCACACTTTCCATTTGAAAAGGTAGTATTGCCAGTGGTCGCACTGGCGTTGGTCAGTTGGCTGATGATTGCGTGTTTATAGGAATTTTAAGAAAGGGGAAAAATAAAATGAAGAAAATTGAATCTGTTCAGGAATTTGTTGAAAAATTAGATGCCGCGAAAAAGGTTAATCCAAAAGATTTGTCATCTGATCAGGATTTGACAATTGGTATTATGAATCTGATTTCAATTGAAGAACATTTGATGTTTTCTGGTGCAAAGACAGGTAAAACAGAATTTTATGACCTGATTAATGAAGTGCGTGAAATGCGCAAGAATGCAATGCTAAAAATTATCCCATCGTATGAGGGGGAGGTTTGGTGTATTTCTAAGCATTTGTTGGCGGCATCAATGCGTGTATTCGAAGTTGGAACCAAGGCGTTGTCCGCCGGTGACAAGCAGACCGCGTATGATTTATTTGATCAATCGTATGGTCTGTATTGCATGTTCTGGGGGCTGAATATGGGGATGTTGACAGGTGATAAGAAGGATGTAAAGGTGTCTAAAAAGTCTGTGGCTGTTAAGGAAACAATCGTCGCAGCGCCTGTTGCAAAGTCAGAAGAAAAAGGCGGTATGAGCAAGCTGAAGAGTTGGGTTCGGAATGCGGTTAACTGTTGCATAGAATAAAATAAAAATTAAATCTAATGGCATATCTAAAGCGGGTTGGTAATGGCTCATGTAACTTCTGTACACTACGCCATTTCCAACCCGTTTATCTTATACCATTATCTTTAATTTTACCCCGCTGCAAGGGGGATTTTTTTATTCTTGCTTTTTATGTGTGTGACGTTATAATTGTGAAAGTTTTGTTGCCCTAATAGTCTAGTGGTAAAACACGTCCTTGGTAAGGACGAGTCGCAAGTCCGATTCTTGCTTAGGGCACCAGATTTTATGAGGCTGAACTAATCGTGTTGATGTGATTGACGACCACGGAATGATTTGTCAGTTTTGGCTAAGTTATAAATCAGGGTGGCACCGCGCAGCCATTTTGACTTGCGCCCCTGAAATTTAACAAATGTGTGGGTGCCGAAATTCCAAAAAAATCTTTTCGTTGCCCCGCAAAAACAAAAAAGGGACCGAAATGTTATCTTTGAAATCAAAGTTCAGAACACATACATGTGGTGAATTGAATACAAAAAATGTTGGTGAAACAGTTGTTTTGTCAGGTTGGGTGCATCGTAAACGCGACCATGGGTCGTTGCTGTTTATTGATTTGCGCGATAATTATGGTTTAACACAGATTGTTTTTGATGGTGGGGATGAAAATCTGGAAAAAATTCGCCCGGAATCTGTGATTCAGGTGACAGGAACTGTTGTTGCGCGTGATGCTGCGGCGGTTAATGATAAAATCCCAACAGGGGGTATTGAAATTCAGGCCACTGCATACGAAGTGCTGACAAATTGTGAAGTTTTGCCGTTCCAGGTATTTGGTGATGATGATTCTGTGGCCGAAGATTTGCGTTTGAAATATCGCTATATTGATTTGCGTCGTGAATCACTGCATAACAATATTTTAATGCGCAACCGTATTATTAAATTTATGCGTGATAAAATGTGGGAGATGGGATTTTCGGAATTTCAAACACCGGTTCTGACCGCGTCCAGTCCAGAAGGTGCACGTGACTTTATCGTCCCCAGTCGCAATCATCATGGTATGTTCTATGCGTTGCCACAGGCACCACAACAGTTTAAACAGTTGTTGCAGGTCGCGGGGTTTGACCGCTATTTCCAGGTGGCACCATGTTTTCGTGACGAAGATTTGCGTGCGGACAGATTGTTAGAATTTTATCAATTAGATATGGAAATGTCGTTTGTTGATTTGCCAGATATTCAGGCCGTTGGTAATGAATTAATGCCGGCAATGATACGCGAATTTGTGCCAAATGCAATTGTCGCAGATGATATTCCACATATTCCATTTGATGAAGCAATGCTGAAATATGGGTCTGATAAGCCAGATTTGCGCAATCCAATCATTATTCATGATGTGACGGAAATATTCCGTGGGTCTGAATTTGGAATCTTTGCAAATGCAGTTGAAAATGGCAGTGTTGTTCGTGCAATTCCTGCACCAAATTCATCGGACAAGCCGCGTTCTTGGTTTGATAAACTGGGTGATTATGCAGTCAAAGAACTGGGACTGGGCGGATTGGCGTATGTCGTTTTCGGGGAAGAGGCCAAGGGTCCCGTTGCAAAGAAGTTAGATGATGCGCGTATTGCAAAACTGCGTGAAATTGCAGGTGATAATTCGTCGTTATTCTTTGTTTGTGACGCGGCGGATGCAGCTGCGCGCGCGGCGGGTAAGTTGCGTACAAAATTGGGTGAAGATTTAGGTTTGATTAATCCAAATGAATTCCGTTTGTGTTGGATCGAATCTTTCCCGTTCTTTGAAGCGGATGAAGAATCGCCAACAGGGATTGCGTTTACACATAATCCGTTCTCGTTCCCGATGGCAACATTGGAAGAATTAAGTACTAAAAATCCATTGGAAATCAAGGCAGCACAATTTGATATGGTATTAAATGGTGCGGAAATATGCAGTGGTGGTTTGCGCAACTATAACCCTGATATTATGGTAAAGTGCTTTGAAATTACCGGCTATGACGAAGAAATTGTAAAAGAAAAGTTCGGCGGTATGTACACTGCGTTCAAATATGGTGCGCCACCACACGGTGGTTGTGCGTTTGGTATTGACCGTTTGGTACAAATTATGTTGGGCGAAGAAAATCTGCGTGGTGTTGTGGCGTTTCCAACAAATCAGCGCGGACAAGACCTGATGTTGGGGGCACCAACAAATGTGACCGAGCAACAATTGCGCGAAGTTCATATTCAGGTCAGAAAAAAGAACTAAAAAAAAATAAAACCGTCCGATTGGGCGGTTTTTATTTTGTGTGAATTCATACCTGATGCCAAAGATTTTATTCCATATATAATCTTAACAATAAAAAAGGAAGGGGAATAAAATGCAAAATCGTATAAATGTTTTGGCACAAAATTTGAATTTAAGTTTGTATCAATCAAATAAACTGAAAACTAATTATGAACAGTATAATATTTCACGCCTGGTAAAGCGGGGCGGGGTGCTGTTTGCGCCGTATAATATGCCGGGGATTTTTGGCTGGATTGGGCGCGTGTTGTTTGGGGTGCGCGCAGATTTAATTGGTGAAAATAAAATACTGTTGCAAGGGATGCGTAAGATAAAATTTTGCGCGAATGGTTATCACTGTGTGCGTGTTGGACGGCATGTATATTATGCAGATGCATCAGGTAATGTTGTATCGCGTGGGGAATTTATAGAAAACACACGGTGTTAAAAACGGTCGTGTGTTTCAATAAATGCACGCATAAAATTGATATCAATATTTTGCATTATATCAGACAGTGAATACTGGCGGCCACCGTTCGGCAGTATACCCAGTTCTATTGTTGCAACATCTGGTGCGGTGCCACGCATGATGATATCAAATTCTGCCGTCATTAAACCGTCTGTTATTGCCAGGCCACCAATAATATCGGTGTGACGGGCGGATAGGTTTATTGCCTCGGTCGATATAAAGTTTCCATCAGAATATGTGCCGACGATTCTCATTTCTTTGATTTTTGTTTCGCCATCAGTCAGGGCGCGTGCCAATGCGCGTTCGGCGTTTAATCGGGTTATGTTTTTAGCAGATGCGTAAAACTCGTCAGTTCCCAGACCAATTAAATAGCCGTTGTAAAATGTTAAATCAATGTCGCCAGACATATTGTAATAAATGTCATTTGCGATTTGACCAGATGTGTTCATTACAATTTGGCCAGTTATCATTGTGTCACGAATATTCAGTGGCATTTGTGGGGATAATAATTTGCCGTTGATTACAAATTGGTTTAGTTGTGCAAATATATTGTATTTGGATTTGTCGCGTTCAATGGTTGCTAGTAAATTACCGCGTTCGGCATCTGTGATAGAAAATGTCTGGGAATTTTTTTTCAAAGAATACAGAAAGTTTTTATAACTGTTGCCGTTGTAAATCAATGTATTTGCAGACAGTGATATATTAAGCGGTAAATTAAACAGTGTTAGAACAGGTACATTTGCCAAGAATTCCATTTGTTCTGCATTTTTTATAAATTCTGGATTTATAAAAGATTCTAGGTCTAAGGATGTGGTATTTAATGTGATGTTTTGGCCGGATGCGCTGCCTGAAAATTCATGGCCTGATATCTTTATGTTCAGATTTGATATTCTGTTTTTATCATAAAATCCAGATATACTGTATGCGCCGTCGCGCAGGAATCGTGTATCCATATCAATTGGTAACCAGGTTTTATAATTCTTGCCGGTCAGGTGAAAATAATTATCGTACATGGAAAGTTGCCATTGCTTGTTATGTGGGGCAAAGGTCAGCATGTCTTTGTTCCATGAAAAATTACCCGGTGCATTTTGTATAAAGTCGGGCAAAAAAGGCATATTGATATTTAACCATTTTAGGGTTTTGTTTTGTGCATAACTGTATGATGGGGTTATGCCAGATGGGCTGATTTTATATGTGCCAGCAATGTCAGAGAAACGGAATTTTATAATACCGTTGGTGCCAAAATGTTTGACCATTTCTAATAATTGGTCATCGGTTGGCATTTTCTTGTTAGATTCCATATTGATATAAAATGTGTCACCATCAACAGATAGACTGCCTGAAATGTTGCCATAGGAAAATTTACTGCATTCCCATTTCTTTGGTGTGCCAGAAAACAGGCACATTGCAGGTGTTTTATTTATTGGCATTGTTATCATCAGGTTTTTTGCACCGTTGCCGGTTATGGTGCCACCGGTGATTGCTATATTGTCTGCGACAATGTTTGCAATTTGAAATGCGTTGTTGGTGCCGGTTGCTTGAATTCGCAGGTGGTGAAATTTATGACGCATAAAGGTCAGGTCACCATAAAAATCAAGGTTTAATTTTGTACGATTTATTAAATCGTTTGTTGCCAAAAGAAATGAAAAATCCATATTCAGGTCATCGGATACCAATTGGATGTCTTTGTCGCCGTTTGGAAATATTTCAATGTTGCCTGATACATTGTCGGCCGTGATGTTTGTGAATTTGTATCCATTACCACCGTTCCATTCAAAATCCATATCCAGTTTAACGGTTTTTGTGATTTTAGGTTTTTGGATGTTGAACCATTCGTTTATATGGTCTGTTTCAACGGAAATATGACCGCGGATTGAACCGTCAGAAAACATTTGACCGTTGATTTCCAGTTTGTCGTTTTTGTTTACTATTTTGAATGTATCGCCAGAAAATTCAACATCGTATTTGTGTTCGGCGGTACGGATTATGCCGTGAAATTCGTTGTCTGTAAAGTCTGCGCGAACAATATGGAATTTACGTCCCATAAAGTTTATATCACTGTTGTACAATTCTATGTTATGGTTGAAAAACGCAGGGGCCAATTTATCAATTGTTATGTCGGCATCATATACAACAACAGGGCCATTTAGGCGCGCGTTTTTGATGTCAAAGAAACTGCGAAATGGAATTGAAAATATTACAGATCCAATATGGGCGGTTGGGACATTTACATCGTGTGCGACGATTGTTGCGCCGCCAATCAGACTGAAATGTATGTCGCCATTTAATTTTGCGGGGACATTTGTTTGTTCGGCAACAGACTTTTCAACCATAGGTTTCAGGCTGTTCAATGTTATCATCGGGGGAATAAATATCATTGCCATTACCAGTGCGGTAATGGTGCAGATTATGCTCCAAAATATTCTTCGCTTGTGTCTTGGTTTAAGTGCCATGAATTTGCCCCCCTTGCTTTTTAATTATACTGAATTATAATGAAAATTGTTAATAAAAAATGAAGCGCGCAGAATTTTATCTTGAAAGTGATTATCAGCCGATGGGGGATCAACCAACGGCAATTTCAGAATTGGTTGACGGGGTGGATTCTGGACGACAATCCCAGGTTTTATTAGGTGTGACGGGGTCAGGCAAGACATTTACAATGGCGAATGTTATTGCAAAACTGGGGCGGCCGGCATTGATTATGGCACCAAATAAAATACTGGCGGCGCAATTGTATACGGAAATGAAATCTTTTTTTCCACGCAATCATGTGGAATATTTTGTGTCTTATTATGATTATTATCAGCCTGAGGCATATATGCCAACAACAGATACATATATTGATAAAGACGCATCAATAAATGAACAGTTGGATCGTATGCGACATAGTGCGACGCGCGCAATGTTGGAAGAGCGTGATGTTGTTGTGGTGTCCAGCGTGTCATCAATTTACGGTATGGGGTCGCCTGAACAATATGCAGGTATGAAATTAATCTTGCGGGCAGGGGATATGATTTCAATGCGTGATGCAATGCGCGCGTTGGTTGATATTCAATATAAAAGAAATGATACCGCGTTTGCGCGCGGGGATTTTCGTGTCCGTGGCGATGTGTTAGATATATTCCCATCACATGCAATGGATCGGGCGTGGAAGTTGTCTTTCTGGGGTGATGAAATAGAAGAAATATGGGAGTTTGATACCTTAACAGGGGCAAAACTGCAAAAGTTAGACAGGGTTGTGGTTTATCCGAATACACACTATGCAACGCCAATGCCCAGTGTTATGCAGGCAATTGCCCAGATTAGAGATGACCTGAAAGAAAGGTTGGATTATTTTCATGAAAATATGAAATATATTGAAGAACAGCGTTTGCGTGAACGTGTGAACTTTGATATTGAAATGATGGAAAGTACGGGGACATGTCGTGGGGTGGAAAACTATTCCCGGTATTTATCAGGGCGAAAGCCAGGTCAGCCGCCACCAACACTGTTTGAATATCTGCCAAAAGATGCGGTTTTATTTATTGATGAAAGTCATGTAACTGTGCCACAAATTGGCGCGATGAGTCGTGGTGACCGTGCGCGCAAAGAAACATTGTCGCAATATGGATTTCGTTTGCCTGCCTGTGTTGATAACCGGCCGTTAACATTTGAAGAATGGGATAGTCTGCGTCCCCAGACAATATTTGTGTCGGCAACGCCGGGTGCGTGGGAATTAGAACAATCGGGCGGCGTTGTTTCAGAACAGGTTATTCGTCCCACAGGGTTGCTGGACCCGGTGTGCGTGGTGCGACCAACCACACACCAGGTTGATGATTTGTTAGAACAGGTGAAAAAAACATCGGGTCGTGTGTTGGTGACAACACTGACCAAAAAAATGGCCGAGCAGTTGACAGATTATCTGAATGAAAATGGGGTTCGGGCAAAATATCTGCACAGTGATATTGAAACACTGGAACGCATTGAATTGTTGCGCGAATTGCGTATGGGAAAATTTGATGTCTTGGTTGGTATCAATTTGCTGCGTGAAGGATTGGATGTGCCAGAATGCGAATTGGTTGCAATTATGGATGCGGATAAAGAGGGGTTCTTGCGTTCAACACGGTCGCTGATTCAGACAATTGGGCGTGCGGCGCGTAATGCAAATGGTCTGGTTATTTTGTATGCGGATAAGATGACCGATTCTATGAAAGATGCGCTGGAAGAGACGGCGCGTCGTCGTGAAAAGCAAATGGCGTATAACACTGCGCATGGAATTGTACCAAAGACGGTAAGCAAGGCCATATTTGCCGAGGTTGGTGAGAAAAAAGAAAAAACAGACAAATTGCGAAAATTTGTTTATGATAAATCTGGTGGCGTGATGGATGCAGAATCAATTCGTCGCGAAATTAAAAAATTAACCCAGCAAATGCACAGCGCGGCAGAAGACCTGGAATTTGAACGGGCAGCAGAAATTCGCGATGCAATTCACAGACTGGAAGATGATTTGTTATTAGTGGAGTAGGGATATGCAACAACAAGAATTTATTTTAGAAAATGTTGAACAAATGCGGGCGTGGGCGCGTGGGTTTGCGCAAACCCTGACTGCGCCATGTGTTGTGGCGTTGCATGGGGATTTGGGAATGGGAAAGTCCGAGATTGCCCGTACAATTATTCAAACATTGCGTGGGGCAGATACGGTTGTGCCCAGTCCGACATTTACAATTGTGCAGAATTATGATGGGATTTCTCATTTTGACCTGTATCGTATAGAAGATGCAGATGAATTGGTTGAGGTGGGCCTGCAACATGCGATGGAAAATGATATAACACTGATTGAATGGCCCGAGGTTGCATCTGCGGTTTTACCAACAGACGCAATTCATATTTTTATAACGGAATATAATTCTGGTCGCAGGATGATTGTTAAGAATATATCCTGATTGCACAATGGGATAAAAAAATATATTCTGATTTATGTAAACAGTGCGCCGGAAAAACACACAGCGGACTTTCCTAGAAAAAAAGCCCCGAACCCACATCCCGACGGCGTGGTGTTTAAAGAAAATACACCAGAAAATGGTGTATTTTTAATTTTCAGAAATAGGTGTTCTTTTTAATAAACTGTGTACCGCCAATGGAAAGTCAGGACTGCGTGCTAGGTAAGAACCTGATATAAGTAAATCTGCACCTGCATCCCAACACAGTTGGGCAGTTTTATCGGTTATGCCACCATCAACTGAGATTAAAAATCTAAGTCCATATTTTTTGCGTGTCGCCGCCAAAACAGAAATTTTGTGCAGGGCGGTTGGTTCAAAGTTTTGACCCGCCGCTCCAGGGGTTACAGACATTATCATTACTTCATCAATATCGCGTAAAACAGATTTTAATAAGGATACGGATGATTCAGGATTCAGCGCAATTCCAACACGACGACCGGAATTTTTTACAACACGGATTGCGTTGCGCAGGCCAGATGTGTTGGTTGACAGTATTACTGTGTCTGCGCCTGCGGATATGGCGTCGGCCGCCCATACAGATGGACTCTCGGTCATTAAATGTACGTGTAGGTGGGCGTTTGTGTGTGCGCGAATTGTTTTTAATTCTTCTATGCCTCCGGCAATTCGGTCAACATAAAATCCGTCCATAATATCAACATGTATCATAGATATGCCGCCGGATTTAAACATGCTGTATGTGTTCGGGTTGCGCATGTCAAAACATAGTGTGCTGGGTAAAACAGGGATAAATTTTGTTTTTTGTTTTGGTTTGCGATTAAGGATTTTGCTAAACCAACTTGTGCGTGTTGCCCATCTTTCGTGGCGCGCAATGTATTTTTGACGATGTGCATCTTCTGATTTCCAGATATGGTCGGCCAGTGCACGAACAGTCGCATCAATACCAAGAGTTTCTGTTACCACAGCAAAAGCGTTTTCAATAAAATCACGCAAACCGTCGGTTTCGGCACCGCCACCTGTTAGTATGATTTTTGATGGTCGGTATTTTGTAAATGATGTTAGGCATTGATCTTTAATCTGACCAATGATGTCAACCAAGATTGGTAATATTATGTCGTTAACATCGCCACGTGAAAAATCGTATGCTGTATCAGCAGGGGTGAATCTGTCCATGTCGCGTGGTATCAGTGATGCGACCGCGCGCTTAATTCGGTCAGCCGATTCAGGGTCCAGATTTAATGTGTTAGATATTGCGTTTGTTATATCGTGGCCACCCAGTTTGATTTTTGTGTGCCAAACGGGGCCGCGGTCTGTCCAAATAGATGCAGATGTATATTCGTTGCCGAAATCAATGAACATTACAGTCTGTTTCTTTTCACGATAATTTGTGTTTAATAAAAACTGTGGGTCATAGAAAGATGTGGCCTGGATGTGTGCCCCACGAAGATGTTCATTGATTTTGTTTATACCATTTGCGGAATAGAAAATTGTACTAAATGCAGATACTAATTGTCGGTCAATATGTCCAACAGGTGACAACATATTGCGCGCAGTGGGGGTATCATACCGTAATGGTATAATGTGAACAGGAAAATATTTTTCGGGTGGTGTTATTTGCGATATTTGATTGCGTATGTCTGTATTAGTGATTCTGTGTTCGCCAGACCAGGTTGTGCTTTTTGCGGTCATTTCAAACGCAGATTGTCCCAAGTTTCCCGTGATATAGGCCGAGTCAAAATGTGCGCCAATTTGTCGTTCCAGTTCATCTGTTACAGATTTTATGGCAAATATGGTATCGGTACTGTCAATTGTGAAAAATGCAGAACGATCAATTTGGGCACCGTGAATACGGTGCGCAATACCGCGCACACCATATGTGCCAATATCCAGACACAAAAAAGATGAATCATACAGGTTCATGTGTGTTTTATTTTATTAGAATGCGTGCATCATCACGCATGTCTATGGTTTTTATTGCCTTGCCCAGGATTCTGTGTTTGGTGTTTAATGTCATCAGTGTGTTGATTGCAGATATTGGATTTATTTCAGGCAACATTACTGTTATGCCACCGGTTGTATATATGTTCCAACGGCGATTTTCAATCCATTCCATGTAATCTATATTGCCAACCAGGTTATGGGCGGCGCGTGTTATTTCAGATATGTCATTTGGTACAGGACCCCGAAATACAACGTCGGCTATATTGCGTACATTTGTTGGGGTGTTTACAATTGTGCCATCTGCAGACAGTGGAAAATAATTTTCGCCATCTGTCCACAGTGCAACTGTCTGATGCATGTTCGTGCGAATGATAATGTTGCCGTTTGGCAGACGACGAACTGCACAGTCTTTGACCCCTGGGACTGTGGATATGCGTTCCTTTAATATATTCAGGTCAACAGATTTTACCGGTGTATTTGGGGTAATAGATGCAGCCACTGCAATTGCAGAAAGATTTTGATCGCGGGTATCTGACGATATTGAAATGTTGCGAACATGTGCCAATGGGCCACGACCACTGATTACCATGATAATGCGTGTGGCAAAATATATGCCAAAAATAATGGCGATAACAAAACACAGCCAAAACCAGATTGAACGCTTCATGCGCAATATTATATCATAAAATATATTAATAGGCAAAGATGAGAGAAAATATTTTTTACATCGCACGCAACAGATATCCACGACGGAACATGCAACGACGGTATGCACCAATTGTGCGTGATGCCGTGTTGCGTGGTACAGACATCAGACTGCGTTGGCCAACATCACGATATTCGTTTGATTGAAATGTTACCCACAGGCCGTCCCAGTCGGGCATAATTCCGGCTTGGTTTGGGGATAGTAATTTTGAAATGCGGGAACGTGGCTGATATGATGGGCGGTCGATCCCCAGACATGATTTATGGTCACGAACAAATTGTTCGGTTGTGACCGCTTCGTTTTCCCAATTAAGGACGGTTGCATCATCAATACTGCCGCGGTTGACAGATGCGCAGGACGATAAAAATAATGCCAAAAATATGGTCGGAAATTTTATTCTCATGTTTTTATTATAATTTATTTGCCTTTTTGGGGCAATAGTTTTTATAATATAAAAAAAGAGAGAAAGGACAACCCAATGGCAGTTAATGTTCAGCAGTTTATTAAATTGGCAAATTATTATAACCAGACAGCAATGGTTATGTCAGCCGTTTGTGTGCAAAAGGGTGGGGTTGCAATAGAAAACTATGTTGGTCGTTTCTTTGTTGCGGATTTGTTGGAATATATTGTTGAGTATGGGCGACGGTTGCAGACGGCAGATAAAAATCTGGCACCTGAGGTTGTAGCGCTGATAAATCGCTTTTCAGCACAATTTCAAGGAATGCGTGATTTGGTGACGCCAACACAAAAACCAATACATGAAATGACACTGGCAGAATTTGAAAAAATCATGAATATATAGTATGATAGCAGGATAAGGAGATGTTTGGGATGAAGTTTTTTAAAAATATATTTTTGGGGACTTTGTGTTTTTCTGTTCTGGCGGGGTGTTCTTTGTTAGGCAAGAAAAAAGCAGAGCAGCCGCTATTTGATAATGTGACCGTTGTTGAAGAAACGGTGATTGATTCACGGTCGGTACCAATTTTTCCGAAAAAAGCGGCGTTGACAACAGATACGGCGCGTAGGTTTTCGATAGAACTGCCGATGCGATGCGAGGTGGACTGGAATAATCAAAGCGTTGTGTCGGTTGTACCGTCTGAAAAAATAGAAATGGTGCGTTTAGGGGTAGGGGATCCGTTGCCAGGTGATTTAAAGGTTTCTGATTATGAGTTTAAGGATTTGACGGTTAAACGTGCATTAGACAAGTTGTTAGAGGGTACAGATATTGCGGTTGTGGAAAACGAGGCCTTGTATGAAAAAATTACAGGTACGATATCGGCGGGCGCGTTGGAAGATGCGGTTGAACTGATGACCAAGATGGGGCGGGCGTACTATTCTTATGATGCGCACAATGGTGAATTGCGTTTAACGCATCGTGGAAAGTGGTTGATAAAAATGCCGCAAAATCAGACCATTATTATGGCGTTGTTGGATGCAATGCATGGTGCAGATATGCGTAATTTGTTGGTAGATTGGGCGGATAAAACGGTCGTGTTCGAAGGTAATTATCAGACAGAACGTGAAGTGGCAAAAATAATAGCAGATATTTCTGGTAAAAAATATATGTTGGCGTGGGATATTGATGTATATCGTGTGTATCCGCGGACAGATAATCCAATTGTTTGGATGAATTTGTTGCCGGCGTTTGGTGACAAGAATGTCAAGATGTCAATCCCAGGTGTTGTTGGGCGTGCATTGGTTGTTGGGCCAGAGATTAATACAAAAACACTGCAAGAATTTATGGCGCAACAGGCGAATGTGGTATTAGTATCCCAGGGGACATTTGCAATTCCAAATGGTTGGCAGTCACGATTTGATATTGGGCAGTGTGGGCGTGAAGAAAGATTGGAAACGGATTTAATTGTTGGTGCAACCGGTACATATGGGGATTATGCGGGGCGTAAAAAGATTGATGCAAAAATCGTTTTGCGCACCAGTCAGGGGGAATTGAGTTCGTTTAATATTCCATCATCTGTTGGTGATAATTATGTTATTGTTGGTATTCCAACGCATTCTTTTGTGACAACACCAGAAACACTGATTTCCCCATTTGCAGAATTGGTGGTGTTTATGTCTCCACGTGTTGTATCAGTGGTTGATGGTATGGCGGATGTGTCGGGCGCAAATGAATTAATTGGTGATGCGTTGCGTGATTTCCTGAATGAATAAAAGGAATTTTAAATATGTTTTCAAAATTGGAACGAAAAGTTGCATTTAGATATCTGGGCGCAAAAAAGCGCGGTTTTGGATCTGTGATTTCGTGGGTGTCGCTGCTTGGTATTATGTTAGGGGTGGCAACACTGATTGTTGTAATGTCGGTAATGGGTGGTTTTCATGATACCTTGTTGGGGCGTATTGTGGGAATGAATGGGCATGTGGTTGTTTATCACCAAGATGGGGCAATTTCTGATTTTGATTATTTAATTGATAAGATGAAGCAAAATCGCGCAGTGGCAACCCAGGTGACTTCTATTGTGCCAATTGCTGAAGGGCAGGTTATGGCGACCGCCAATGGTAATAATACAGGTGCAATGATACGTGGTATCAGAATGCCGGATTTAATTGCCAAGACACAGACAGGAACGCGTGTGTATGGTAAACCGCTGACAGAAATTGTAGATGGTGAATTGGTTGCAGGGGCATCATTAACACGCGGGTTAAAGGTGACAATGGGGGATAATATTTCATTGGTGTCGGCAAATAATGCAACCCCGACACCATTTGGTTCAATGCCACGAATTATGTCGTACCCGGTAAAATCTTCGTTCTTTATGGGAATGTATGAATATGATTCAGGTTATATTTTTATGCCATTAGAGACAGCGCAAAAATATTTGAATATTGGTAATTCTGTGACACATATTGATTTATTTTTGCGTAATCCAGAAGATACAACCCAGGTGTTGGAAAGTCTGGGGCATTTGTTGCCAGACGGTTTTGTGGTACGTGACTGGCGCGATTTAAATCGTGGTTTTGTTGGTGCATTGCAGGTGGAATCAAATGTGATGTTCTTAATATTGATGCTGATTGTGATTGTGGCGGCGTTTAATATTGTGTCCAGTTTGGTTATGTTGGTAAAAGATAAGAACAAAGATATTGCAGTTCTGCGAACATTTGGAGTGTCACGCAAATCAATGATGAAGATTTTTGTTCTGTCGGGGACATCAATTGGTGTTATTGGGGCGTTTTTCGGTACGATATTGGGTGTGATAATTGCGATTTATGTTGAACCAATCAGACAGTTTTTTCAATGGCTGACAGGGCGTGATTTATTCCCGGCAGAATTATATTATCTGTCAGAACTGCCGTCAAAGTTGGTGTGGACAGATGTCTTGGGAATTGCGTTGATTGCAATATTGTTGGCTTTTTTGGCAACGCTGTATCCCGCGTGGAAAGCAGCAAATACAGACCCGGTTGAGGTGTTGCGGGGTGAATAAAGGAAATATCTAGATGGCGAATATTTTAAATTCTTTGTCAAGGGTGGCGCGTGGTGATGTGGTTATGTCGGTGCGTGATATCAAGAAAACCTTTATGGAGGGGGGGCAACCGTTGCATATTCTGCGTGGTGGTGGGTTTGATTTGCATCGTGGGGAAATTATCGCGATGGTTGGTCAATCAGGATCGGGTAAATCAACACTGTTGCA
This sequence comes from Alphaproteobacteria bacterium, assembly GCA_017629245.1. Classification (GTDB taxonomy): domain Bacteria; phylum Pseudomonadota; class Alphaproteobacteria; order Rs-D84; family Rs-D84; genus Enterousia. The sequence goes on from JAGBXO010000002.1 coordinate 142,652, forward strand.
ATGTGTGGGATTGTTGGACCGACCAAGTGGGGGCAGTATCTTAATCAATGGCGCGGCCGTGCAAAAGATGGATGAAGATATGCGTACCCAAATTCGCAGAAAGAAAATAGGATTTGTTTATCAAAAGCATAATTTGTTGTCTGATTTTACAGCACTGGAAAATGTAATGTTGCCAATGTTGGCAAATGGAATGGATGAGAATTTGGCGCGTGCGCGTGCAATAAAACTGTTAAAGTCTGCAAATGTTGCACATCGTGCATCTCATCATCCAGCGGAAATGAGTGGGGGGGAACAACAACGCGTGGCGGTGGCACGTGCATTGGCAAATAATCCAGATATTTTATTAGCTGATGAACCAACTGGCAGTCTGGACCCACAGCATGCTATGGTGGTCTTTGATTTGTTGTTGGATTTGGTGCGAAAAAATAAAATGGCAATGTTGTTCGTGACACATGATATGGCGTTGGCAGAACGCGCAGACAGAAAAATTACAATTGACAACGGTGTTGTTATGTAGTGTAATATATACATGAAATAAAAATAGGAGAGGGAATATGAAAAAATCACAAGATGTTCGTGTTGTTCATACTAAGTCGCAACGTATCTGGGGTGCTTTGGCATTGGTTGCGTTGTTTGGATGCGGTGTAATGGCTGGGGTTGGTTTTAGCAAAAAAGATGTTGTTCAAAAAACTTCTGATGGTATTGCAGTTAATTTTAGTCCAAATGCAAATATTGACTTTACAAATATGAATGTTGGTGAAACAAAATCACACAATGTTCATGTGACAGTGTCTGCGCCATTAAAGACGTTGGCGGTTAAACCAATCGAGGGGATTAGCGGACTGAAAATTACAAATGATTGTGCAGATATTGCCCAGGTTAATGCGCGTGGGGGGTGTGATATTAATGTGGAATATACACCACGGGTTGCGTTGGATTTAGGGCGGGTGCCTTTGATTGTTGGATGGGCAGATGCATCGGGTGAAGAATTTATTGCAGAATTGCCAATCTTGATTAAGGTAATAGATCCGAACCAAAAGGCAACATGTGTCGTGATTGAGGAATTGTTGGCAGATAGGTTGAATCCAGAAGATTCGCCAGAGGTTTGGGCACACGAAGAAAATATCAAAATTTATGAAAAGTTGGTTATGAATGGTTGTTCTGAAAACCAGATGAAGTATCATAAAATGGCGCAACGCGAACGGGATATTTTGGCCGCGTTGCAGCAATCGGGTACCGCACAGCAGACATGTGAACAGATTGAATCTTTGCTGATTGGGCAATTGCCGCCGGCCGATAGTGATGCGTATTACAGAATTACGCGTGCAAAAATTTATGCGAACCTGTCGGAACGTGGGTGCGCGGAAAACAGTGCAAAGTATGTTGAAATGGCAAAGCAAGAATTGGAAATCGCGCGTGCGTTAAAAGATGATGAATTTAGTAATAATGATACAATAGAAGTTGTCGAAACATACAAGCGTTTGAATATGCAGGCGGCCGCCGAAGAAATATTTGAGACTGCAAAAAAACTGACGAATCCGGCGATTGATTTTATTCTGGAAGTGGAAAAAATCATTAATGAAAAATAAGGCTGTTTAGATGAAGAAGTTTGTTGCGTTATTGGGAATTATGATTGCACCATCTGTGTTTGCAGATGAAGGGGCAGGGGTCGCTGCGCGTGTAACATGCGCAGATATCCAGGCCCAGATGTCAGAATTGGCTGCGGTGGAAGAACCAGATGCAGATACGGTAGATACGCTGACAAAATTAAAGGCGGATTATCGTCGCTCGTGTTCCCGGGCAGCACGTGGACGCAAAACTTCGGCAGGTGTGCGTGTTGTAAAAGAAACATCTGATGCGACAGAAAGCGCAACAGAGGTAGAATATGAAAACTCAGATGATGAAAAAGCACAAGATGCTGCAGAAGAGGTTAAAGAAGTAAAAAAGGTCGATGAAAAATCGGCAGAAGAAAAAAAAGATGTGGTGGACAAGGATGTAGATACTGAAAAAAAGCAAGAGTCTAAGCCAGAAGAACCATCAGAAGATGAGTTGTTAGAACAAGAATTAGCAAATTTGGATGCGGGTTTGTGTGCAGATGGCACAAAACCGAATAAATTTGGATGTTGTGGTGATGAATTGTTTAAAGATTTGGGAAATACTGTGTTTGCGTGTTGTCCGAAAGATGGCGGTGATTGTTTTCCACCAATAAAATAGGGGTATAAGATATGAAAAAAAATATTGTATTTATTATAGTGGCTTTTTTAGTTGGTGGTGTTTTTGGATGGTGTCTGCATGTAAATCGTGATGTGTTTTCCTTTGGTGATGGGCCGTTGTGTCTTGACGGTGAAGTACCTGATAAGCACGGATGTTGCGAAGGGGAATTGTATACCGATATGGGGGATTTAGGTTTTAATTGCTGTCCAGAAAGTGGTGGGGATTGCTTTCCGCCGATTAGATAATATGTGATATTTTTTATACGGGGTTATGGGACATGGCGACAAAAAAATGTCGTTTATGTCCTTTTTTTATGATAAAATGCATTTGTTATGGCAAAGAATTCTAAATTTTTACCCGACAGTGTTTCGGGGGCGTTGAAAAGTTTGCTGTCCCGCATGTTTGGTGGGGTGGTATGTGTATTTGGTGCATGGGCGACATTGGCGTTGATTTTCTATAACCCATATTTAGACGGGGTTAGTGTGGCCAGTTCGTTTGGGGTACAATCTTGGATGGGGAATCTGGTTGGGTCAATCAGATGGTTAGTTGGAACTGTGCCGGGTGTGTTTTTATTTATGTGTTTATCACGGTGGGGTTTGGTCAAGGCATTGGGAATGGTGGGCAGTGAAACACCAGAATATAATTTCTTGCGTGTATTTATTGCGCTGTGTGTTGGGGCTGTTGGTTTTGGATTGGTATCACCCAGTGCGACATATGGTGGAATTTTTGGTGCTATCGCAGCAAATGATTTGATGTTTGTGATGGGAAAAATAGCGATTTTACCGGGAATTTTATGTCTGGTTGCGTTTATGTGGATGGGGGGCGTGTTGTTGCATATTAAATGGGCACATTTGCGTATGGCAATGCGGATAACATGGCGTTGGATTCGTTGGCTGGGCAGTGCGTTTCATTTAACACGTGCCGAAGGTGCGACCACTGTATTTGAAGATGATAAAACAATAGAAGAAGAACCAGAAGCACCCAAGGAAAGTGAAGCGCCTAAGAAAGTAAGACGCGGTTTGTTGGGACGTAAAAGCATAAAGGCTGTAGCGGCTGTTGCGCCTAAGGTGGCAGAGGCCACGCCTAAAAAAGTTCGTGCAACATCGGTCTATAAATTGCCAGATACGAAATTGTTGGAACGGTCTAATTTTAGCAAATATGTTGTGACACCAGAACTGAAGCAAAATGCCCGCAGTATGGAGGTGAAATTTGCCCAATATGGCGTGCGTGGCAAGGTTGTGGGTATCAAACCGGGGCCGATTGTGACACTGTATGAATTTATGCCAGATGATGGTACGCGTATGGCCGATGTTAATAAGACTGTGACTGATATGACGCGCGCAATGGCAACAGAAAGTATTCGTATTGCGCATATTCCGCGCACTCAATTGATTGGTGTGGAAATGGTTAATGCCAAGCGTCAGACCGTGCGTTATCGTGGCCTGATGGAAGATGAATTGTTTGTTGATACAAAATACAAAATTCCATTGGCGTTGGGTGTGGATATTGGTGGAAATCCAATGTACTTTGATTTGGCAAAGATGCCGCACATGTTGGTTGCAGGGCGTACAGGGTCGGGTAAGTCTGTATTTGTTCAGTCAATTATTACATCGATTGTTTATCATTTTACGCCTGATAAATGTAAACTGATTATTATTGACCCCAAGGGGGTGGACTTTGGATTTTGGGATGATATTCCACATTTGATTACACCAATTGTAAAGTTAGAACCAGAACCAGCAGTTAATGCGCTGAAATGGGCGGTGCGTGAAATGGAAGAACGGTACAAGCAATTGCAGGTTCTGAATGCGCGCAATATTGAAAGTTATAACGAAACTGCTGCGCAAAAACGCGCTGCGGGTGAAAGAATGACCAAGCAGGTCGCTGTTGGTACAGACCCCGAGACAGGTGAACTATTATTCGAAACCCAAGAAATAGATTTATCTGATATGCCGTATATGGTCATTATTATTGACGAGGTTGCAGATTTGATGAGCCTGGCCCGCAAGGATGTAGAAGCGTGCGTACAACGCATTGCACAAAAGGCGCGCGCGGCTGGTATTCACCTGGTGATGGCGACCCAACGACCAGACGCGACAACAATTACAGGTGTTATCAAGGCGAATTTCCCAACACGTATTTCTTTCCAGGCGCGCAGTCGCATTGACAGTGTGACATGTCTGGGCGAAGGTGGGGCAGAACAATTGCTGGCCATGGGGGATATGTTGTTTAGTGAGGCAGGACGTGTTCCAGTGCGTATCCACGGGGCATTTATCGATGACCGCGAGTTAACGCAAATTGGTAATTTCCTGCGCAGTCAGGGTACGCCAGAATATGCCGAAGGTGTGACCGACGGCGAAGGTGGTGGGGATGTTCCTGGTATGCCAGGTGCAATTCCAGGTGGTGGTGGAGATAAGGAAGCAGACCTGTATGAACGCGCCAAAGAATGTGTTATTCGTGATAAAAAGCCGACAATTTCATATATTCAGCGTCGTCTGCAAATTGGATATAACAAGGCAGCCGGATTTATGGAACGCATGGAACAAGATGGGATTGTGTCGGCGCCGGATGCAAACAACAAGCGTCATATCCTTTAAAATTAAATATAATAATTCATCTATGGGTGGGGGCGACATCTCATGTAGCGTTATGTACACTACGATGTCGCCCCCACCCTATATCTAAATCATTCTATTTAATTTTGAAATTAAATATAATGGCATATCTAAAGCGGGTTGGTAATGGCTCATGTAACTTCTGTACACTACGATTCCCCCATTCACTTTATCTATACCATTATCTTTAATTTTACCCCGTTGTAGGGTGGCTTGTTTGTATAATGTTTTTATGGTATAATGACTTAGAAAGGAGATTCTTATGTCAAAAAAACAGGAAATTGCAGCATTAAAAGAGGTTTTAACAGCACTGGCGGACAGTAATAATACAATATATGCAGAAACAGTTGAAGCACAATCAGATGATGGACGTAATTGGCGTTACCGTGTGAATGGTACAGAAGGAAAGTATATTTTGCCATCTAAGAATAAGCGTGATGTTTCAAATTCAATTGCCGCGCATGTAAACAGTTTTAAGATTGGCAAAGATATTTCTGTGCGTACCGTTCGTGGAAAATGGGTCATTCGTACCCCAAAATGGGAGGTTCGATATGATCTGCAAACAGAAGAATTGAATGGTTTGTTGTCCGCGTTGCGTAAACGGTACGAAGGTAAGTCTTTGACAGATAGTCTTTATCGTTTGCGTACACATTGCCAAGACGATGAATTGCGCGAATTTGCCAAGAATTTGAAAGAAGCAAAGACAACAAAAAAATCTAAATATGAAAAAGCAATTGAAAATTTGAAAAGTTTGGGGGTTGAACCAAATAGGTTGATGGAATATATTAAGAAAAATCAAAAAGATATATAGTGTTTGTATGCTGGGGATGTTAGTCCCCAGTTTTTTAATAATGCGAACATAGTCGGGGATTTTTGGCTTTTTTATGTGCAGGTTTTATGATATAATTTTTTCAAAAGGAGATTAATTATGAAAAAAACATTTTTGGGTATCGCAGGTGTTTTATCTGTCTTGACGGTTTTAAATGCAAATGCTGCAACAAATTCAGGTGCGCGCGCCGCGTCCAGTGCAAACTTATCTGGGGCACCGGCCACACGTACGCGTGAAAAGGTGAACTATCAGAAATATCAGACGCGTACAACAACAAAAACATATGAATCAAAAGATACAGGGGATTTGTATTATACAAAACCCGCAAATCGTAGCGCGCTGTATAAACAGTACGAAGGGGCAAATTCTTCTTCTGCGCGTGCAACAAAAACGACAAAACGCACAACACGCAGTGAAAAAGTTGTTAATAAATTAACGCGTAAATATTTTATCGCGCATCCATTCTATCAGCCGTTGGGTGGTGTGTTTGGTTCTGTGACCGATTTGGGTTATACAATGGGGTCGTATGATTTTACAATTAATCAAACTGTACCTGTTTATGATATTTCAAGTGGAACAGCCGTTCCGGTTTATCCATTAAATGGTTTGGGTGGCAAATGGGATATGACCCGTCTGTCAATCAAAGAAGATTTCAGTTATGGTATTACAGATACTATTGCAGTAATGGGTATGGCTGAATTTGATATGGACGATTATAAATTTGAATGGGAAGATAATTCACCGTCTGATGAAATGGATGACAGTGGGCTGAATCTGTTTGGTATTGGTGGTCAATGGCGTTTCATAGATAATGAAAAATGGATTGGTATGGCGTCTGCATACTATCAGCATCAACAGGATATTTCTAATAACTTTTTGTTAGAGGCGAAGTTTGGATATAAAATCGCGTCCTCAACTGTCTATGGTTTGGCGCGTGGATGGTATCTGGCGTTGGACGGTAATTCATATGGTAATGGGGTAGAAGGTACCGACGCAAATGGTGTTCCAGCACTGATGTATATCCCATATCAGGTTGGTGATGACAAGGCCATGTATTTTGAAGGCGGAATGGGTGTGTTCAGTGTGCTGAACAAGGATTGGACGCTGAATCTGGAAGGTGTCTTTGGTCACTATGATTGGCATAATTCTGCAACAATCAAGGGCGCAATCGGATGGCAGCCAAATGATTGGTTTGCGTTGAATCTGTATGCTAAGACTGTTTTCTATGACAGTGCCGATGGTAAGGAATTAGATCTTTTCTGGATGGAGCCAAGTGTTGGATTGGAAGCATTGACCAAAATTGGTACGGTTGATTTGGATAAATATTCTGAAACATCAATTGGTTTGCAGGTTATGTTCCAATTCTAATTCAGTGTGAATTGCGCCCCGTTTTTTGGGGCGCAATTTCTGTTTTTATTGCGGGGAGAGGGGGCGCAAATGCGTAAATTTTTATCTGTTTTTTTGTTGTCAACATGTGTATTAATACCATCATTATCGCATGCAAATGATTTATCACTGGATACATCTGACCCATTGTTTATTTTGGGGGACGATGGGATTTTATCTCAGTCTTCGATAACATATTGGGATCATATTTTACGTGCAGGGCAATCTGTGTCTTATGGTATGAATAATCGATTAACAATCGGTGCAAATGTTCATTATCAGCATGACTTTAATGGCCCAGAAGATGGTTTTTCTGCAATTGATTTAGGTGCAACGTATCGTATTGGGATGGCTGATGATAATGATGCGCGTGTAATATCAGATGTTCTGTTCGGATTTAAATTTGGTGGCAGTTCACGTGTGCGTACGCCGGATTATGCAGATTCAACATATTATGCGGGGGTGCGCTTTGGGCGTCAATGGGTTGGTATGACATTAGCTGCGACCATTAAATCGACATGGGTTTTTGATGATACCCGAGGTGTTGCGTTTTTGGACTTTATGCCCGAGGCATATTTTCGTATTGCGCCCGATTGGCGGTTGGGTACAGGTTTGACCTTTCGTAAGGCGACGCACAAAGACCCCATAGATGATACAGATTTTGACCAGGAATGGTTGCATGCCAAGTTGGTTCGTCAATATGGCCACACCCAGTATATAGGTCACATGGATTTTGAATTTGAATCCGATGATGTACAGGTGGGGGCACGCATCAACATACTGTTCTAAAAAATAAAATCTAATGGCATATCTGCTTGTTGTTGGCTCGCTCATGTAGCGTTTGTACACTACGCTCGACAACAACTGCGCATCTACGCCATTAGATTTTATTTTTTTACCGCAGGGGGTTGTGGTATTAGAATAAATTTCATCTAAATCATTTTCTTTTACTTTGTTCTTGATTTTGTTTTCATTTAGTATATAATCACAGGGCTTTGAATTTGTTGCGGGCATAGTACAAAGGCTAGTATGCAAGCCTTCCAAGCTTGAAATGCGGGTTCGATTCCCGCTGCCCGCACCAAGGATTGGGCGTGCGCCGGAGTTGGAGAGCCGGGGCAGACTGTAAATCTGTTGGCTTAAGCCTGAGCTGGTTCGAATCCAGCCACTCCCACCACTAAAAATAAATGGTCGCTGAAAGGCGGCCATTTATTTTTGGTGTGTTGTATTTCGTTTTTCTTTATTCTTCAATCTCATACTCATCAATGTATGAGCGGTTGACTGATTCTAGTTTTACGGGTTTATAGTTTTCTGATTTTATTGGCGCGCTGTCGTCTTCGGGCAAAAATGCAATGATTTGACTGCGTTGGAATTTTGTGGGTTTTGTGATGTTTGTTCCGATTGTTTTACTGCGATATTTTGAGCGCAGGCGTTCGGGAATTTGAATATAATTATCTGGGTCAATTCCATCTGTTTGTAATTCCATTGGGTCGGCGGGTTCTATGTGACGCTGTTCAATATTATACAGTGGTGTCATGAAATTTGTGGCGGCGGGTTTTACAACCTGGGGGGTGCCAGATGCATTTAATTTCATAATGCGCAGGGCGCGTTCATTGTCGCCAGTCGGTTTCAGGCGGAACAGACCGTCGGTACCGATATAACCACTGGGGTCCAATAAATATGCAACATTAGATTTGTTGGAATACATCATGCCAATTGCCATGTTGGCTGCGTCATATCCAAATGATGCCAATCTGTTTGGTTGTGCGCCGGACATTTGTTCATAGACCAGACTGAATTCGGGGGCGGGGTCAGACAGTGTTGCAAATTTTGCCCCCCCCATTGTCAGGTCAGATGTTATGTCAGATCCGTCCCACATTGTTGTGCCATAGAATTTTGCGTCAGATGCACCCACATTATAATAACGCAAAAATGATGCCAGTGATTTTGTGTCGTCGCCACTGCCCAGGAATAAAATTGCATTATAGGGCAGGTGACCGATGGCTTCGGTCTTGGATAATTTATCCAACTGTATATTCAGTCGTGATTTTTCAATTGCGGTTAATTGTTCGTTTATCAATATGTCTGATAAAACCTGGCGGGCGCGCGTGTGGGCCGCAGTGCGCGCATTGTGCAATGATGCGTCAATGGCGGTGTTCTTGATAGAATCTGTGTCGCGTTCGTTATAGTAAAATACGCCGACCGGTTCAATTTCAGAAATTTCAGCTGCGCGCAGGGCGGTGCCAGCCATCAGGTGGCCAGAATCTGTGTCTGGGGCCATGATTATAAATTTTTTAATGTTGTCTGATTTCATTTCGCGAACAATTGATTCAACGCCATTGGTTGGCATCAGGGCAATTGTCATAACGCCATCACCGACCGCGGTTGCATCAGATGTAAATGATATAACCGGAATGTTTTCTGGTTTTGCATCGCGTACAATGCGTGCATTGTTTGCAAATACTGGGCCAACGATTACCTCTGGATTGCCGGCCAGTACAGTTTTTATTGTTTCTGATAAATTATCGGTTGTGTCATAGAAAGATACATTCAGATTCTTGGCGCCACTTTGTAAAATTGCGGTTTCAACAGATGTGCGGATTGTGCGACCAACGGGCGCGTTGTCACCAGACAGTGGTAACAGCACCGCCATATTATGTGTGGCATCAGATTGGACACTGTCCGTCAGTTGCCCATAAATTTGTGCAGGTTCACCAGCAGTCAGTGTACCGTATTCGCCAATCCAATCATTTTCAGGGCCTGATTTATCGCCTGTGCCTGCGCAACCCGCCAGGGCAAGTGCCAAAATAATATAACCAAAAATTCTGTTTTTAATAAGCATTGAAAAATCCATTTTATTTTGTATCATTTTACTATAAAAGGATTGTAAATGCAAACAGGGCTTTATATTGTTGGTACACCGATTGGAAATTTGTCTGATATGTCGCCACGCGCGGTGCAGGTCTTGCAGGATGTGGATTTAATTGCCGCCGAAGATACGCGTGTGTTTGGTAAATTGGCGGCGCATTTTGATATCAAGACAAAGCGCGTTTCATGTCATGAACATAACGAACGCGATATTGTCCCAGAATTAATTGAAAAAATTCAAAATGGTGCGGCAATTGCATGTGTCAGTGATGCGGGAATGCCGGGAATTTCTGATCCTGGATTTCGTCTGGTGCGTGCGGCGCGTGCGGCAGATGTGCCAGTGTTTGTTGTGCCGGGGCCGGTTGCGTGTGTATCTGCGTTGGTTTTGTCGGGATTTGCGACAGATAGATTTACATTCTGTGGTTTCTTTGATGATAAAAAAATTCGCGATGATAATAAAATACCACATACAATTATTTATTATGAAAGTCCAAATCGTGTTATGGATACAATTGCAACAATGGCGCGCGTTATGCCAGAACGACAAATCGCAATTGTGCGTGAAATTACCAAGATTCATGAACAGGCGATTATTGGTTATCCGGCTGAATTATTAGACATTACACCACCACGGGGTGAAATTGTGATTGTTGTTGCGCCGCGTCCGGAAAAAAGAATGAGTGATGCAGAGATTTCTGATATAGTTAATGATATTGCGGCGACTTCTATGAAAAGTGCTGCGGCAGAATTGGCCATGCGCACAGGGATTTCAAAAAAGGAAGCGTACAAGCGTTTGCTAGACAAAGGTGGCGATAATGATTAAGTTTGTTGGCAGTTTTGAGACTGTAAAATCTTTGCCAAATTCACACTTTGCAGAATATGCATTTATTGGGCGCAGTAATGTTGGAAAATCGTCACTGATAAATGCGGTGGTGGGTGCGCCGATTGCACGTACTTCTAATACACCAGGGCGTACACAAAGTTTGAATTTATTTAATATTGATGATCGCGTGATGGTCGTTGATTTGCCGGGTTATGGTTATGCCCGTGTGTCCAAGGTGGATGCAATGCGTTGGTTGAAAAGATTAGAAGAATATTTATTGACGCGCGCGCAATTAAAGCGGCTGTTTATTCTGATAGATTCGCGAATCGGTGCCAAAGATGCAGATTTAGATTTGATGGATTTTTGTGATGCAAATGCAATTCCATATCAGATTGTGTACACAAAAAAAGATAAAAAAGTACGCGAAGTAAAACAGACAGAAATACTGCATACAGACCATGGCGCAATGTTGCCAGAAGTTTTGCAAACATCCGCGGAAAAGAAAACAGGTTTGGATTCGATAAAGGAAACACTTGGCATTAAATAAAAATATTTTCTGTGCGACAAATCCGGCGCGCATATCTGATGCGTTGTGGCGCGTGATGTGTGATTCTGGTGTTGATGTGGCGGATATGCTGATTTTTTTGCCCAGCAGACGTGCGGTAAGAACAGTTGAAAAAATGATTGCGCAAAAGTCGGGTGGGGTGGCGATATTGCCAACACTGGTTGCGTTGGGCGAAGGGGCGGATGAAGAAGAAGCACAAATAGATGCGTCAGATATTATTTCAAATACAGAACGTGTTGTTGTGTTGGCCAAGTTGTTGGCGGCGGATGCAAATGTTGGAAATTTAATAACTGCACTGCCAATTGCCCAGGATTTAGTGCGTATGCAGGACTATATGGAAAACGAAGGTGTTGATGCATCTGATGTAGATTGGGGGGCATTGGTTGATGAAAAATATGCAACGCATTTTCAGGCAAAAGCAAAAATTTTGGGGATTTTATCAAGCTTTATGCCAATGTATGCCGCGGGGCGTGTGACATCAACAGCGGCACGAAATCGTGATATTCGGGCGTGGAAAAATATTCTGGATAAATATCGGTTGGTTATTGTTTGTGCATCAACCGCCAGTGTGCCTGCAACCGCAGATTTAATGGAGCATATTGCAAATTTGCCACATGGGCGAATTATTTTGTCGGGAAAAATTGATGGGCGTGTGGCGGACTTTGAATTAAATACAAATCCATATAATTCTGAATATAAATTCTTGTCGCGTTTGGGGATGTGTGCATCAGATGTTATCCCGATTGATGTTGGGGACAGTGCGATTGACTTTATGAATTGGGCGTTTGGTAATGATTGTGGCGTACGGGATGTTAGCAAGGATTTATCACATTGCAATTTGGTTGAAGTCCCCCGTGAAGCGGTCGAAGCAGAGGTTGTTGCACAAATTGCACAAAAAAGCGTGGCAGAAAAAAAATCTGTTCTGGTTATAACGCCAGATGCGGCCGGAAATCAACGAATCGCAAATGCATTGAGTGCGCGCGGAATTGTTGCGGATTTTTCAGGTGGTGTGTCAGGCGCAATGACAAATGTGGGGCGTGCAATATTAAATTTATTAGATTCGTGGATAGAAAACGGGGACGAATCTTTTGATGTGATTTACAAGGATGTGGGATGCAATTTGTTTAACGCGATTGCAAAAATCATAGAAAATAATATGGCAGCCTTTGCGCCACAGTTTGAAATTGATGATGTGGTATCTGTGCAAATATGGACGGCAATCAAAGATGTGTCAGATGCACTGAATGTGGCGGGTGTGCAACTGGATTTACAAACTGCGCGCGCATTTGTTGCAGATGCGATTTCAGGTGTGTCGGTGCGTGGCGCGATGAATGATGTGGCCGATGTTGTTGTGTTGGGTACGATTGAATCGCGTATGCAGACCGCAGATGTTGTTATATTGACCGGATTGAACGAAGGAATGTTTCCGGCACGCGGATATGAAAACGCCTGGTTGCCAAGGCGGGTCGCAGAAGAAATTGGATTGCCATCACCGGATAGAAAGGTGTCTTTGCAGGCGTTGGATTTTATGAATTTATCATGTGGTGGTCAGGTTTATTGGTTGCGGTCAACGCAATCGGGTGGGGTTCAGACGACAGAATCGCGATTCTTGTCAAGGGTGATTGCGCGTGGTGGTGTCTTTAACAATAAAACAGATATTTTGGAAGAAGTTTTGGCGCGTGATAAAGTTGTACGCCACAGTTTGGATTATTCTGTGCCAACGCCACCAAATGATTGGAGTGATGTTTATGTGACGGAACTGGAACTGTTGATTCATAATCCGTATGCGTTCTATGTGCGGCATATTTTGAAACTGCGTGTGTTGGATGATTATTGGGTTGGTCCAGACGCGCGTGATTTTGGAAATTTGGTGCATGATGTGGTGGAACATGCGACGGATTTGCGACCAGATGTGCTGGTTGCGCAAATGGATATGCGTGCATTAGAAAAGTTGGGACGGGGCAGTGTGCTGTTTCATTTCTGGCATAAACGCTTTGTAGAAATTGCGCCGGTGATTGCAAATGAATTGTCGTCTGTGCCACGCGCATGGGCGGAAATTGGTGGCGCCGTTAAAATCGCGGGGCGCAATGTTCGGGCACGCGCAGACAGAATCTGGGATGGTGGTGTGTTGGATATCAAGACGGGGGCGGCACCAACAAAATCGCAATTGACCCAGGGGAATATGCCGCAGTTGCCATTGGAAGCGTATATCTTGCAATCGGGTGGATTTCCAATTCAGACAACGCAAAATTCCCGGACGCCGATTATGCGATTTTTACAACTGCGCAATAATGATGCGCGTGTAATTGAATATGATGTGGATACAACCCGTGAAATGATGCGTGCCGCCGTTGATAAAGTGACAGAATTATTCGATATTTATTCTGCAGGTGGGGCGGGGTATGAGTATCGCGAGACCGGTGACCAGAAATATAAGATATATGATGATTTGGCGCGTGTCAGAGATTAAATGTTAATCGGTTCGCGGTGTTGTGATTTGAACAACCTTATGTATCGTCTGTACACTGCGGTTGTTCAAATCACAACAGTCGGCATAATAGTTCAAATAATTATTAAGTGCGTTATTTTAATTCCAGCATTAATCCACAATGGTCGGTGGGTTTTTGGTGCAGGCGTGGTTCAAGGTCTATTTCACAATTTTTTATCATTTGCGCGGCGGTTTTGTTGCACAGGAAATAATCTAATCGCAACCCTTGTTTATTGCCAACAGTATCACGGCCACGATATCCATACCATGTGTAATCAATTTCATCAGGGTGCAGGGTGCGCCATGCATCAACCCAACCTGTGTTCAGCCATTCGTTCATAATCGCGCGCGCCGCCGGGGCAGAAATTGCAATGCCTTCGTAATTTTTTGGTTTCCAGATGTCGCGGTCTTCGATTGCAACATTAAAGTCGCCTGCGATAATTACAGGTTCAGGTGAGTCTAGGTATTGCGCGATATAGTCTGTAAATGCGCGCATCCATTCCAATTTATATGGGAACTTTGGTGATTGGACCGTGTCACCATTTGGCATGTATGTGTTAATCAGGCGCACACGACCGTCAACAACGCATTCCAAAAATCGTGCGTTGGGGTCTGCGTAATTTGGCATACCCATTGTGACATCTTCAATAGAATATTTAGAAAATGTTGCAACGCCATTCCATGATTTTTGTCCGAAAACCTTGATATTATATCCAAATTCATCAAACAGCATGTGTGGAAAATTTGCGGTTTCAACTTTTAATTCTTGGACCATTATTGTGTCGTATTCGCCACTGCGCAATATGTCTATAAAACTTTCTGCATGGGCACGAATTGAATTGATGTTAAGTGTTAAAATTTTCATGTTTGCATTCCTTTGATTCCTGAGTATAATATTCTTTGTCCAATATAAAAACAATAAGGAATTTTTTAATATGAATATGTATCAGTTACTGGAACGCACTGCGCAGACATATCCGGATAATTTGTATCTGGTGCGCGAAGGTGTATCCTATAAGAATTTTATTGATTTGGTAAAGGCACGCGCTGCGTCCATGGACAAGGCGGGTGTTAAAAAAGGTGATGTTGTTGGTATCTTATCCCACAATATTCCAGAATTTCCAATTACATTGTTTGCGATATGGTATCTGGGTGGGACGGTGTTATTGTTGGATACAAATTTGACACCGTTTGAATATGACAATATGGCGGCAACAACCAATTGTAAATTGGTTTGTGCAGAAAAATCTTTTGTTTACAAAACAGATAGATTTAATTTCTATGATATTACTAAAAAAGATGGCAAGGTTGATCCGGATTTAATGCCGGCAGCTACAGAATCACTGGATGTGGCGACAATGTCGTTTACATCGGGTTCAACCGGTACGCCAAAGGTTGTGCCATTGACACACTTTAATTTGGTTGAATGTGCAAATTCACTGGAAGATATGGCGGAATGGATTCACCCGGCGGATTATCTGTATGGTTTCTTGCCAATGTACCATGTGTTTGGTTTTGCGGTTGAAATCTTAGCCACATTGCATTTTGGTGCCGGTGTGTTATTGCAGCCAACCGTTAATCCAAAAGAAATTATGGCAGACTTTAAAAAGTTCAGCCCACAGATTATTCCTGCGGTTCCACGCTTGTGGGAAGTGTTCCGCAATAAAATCATTGATAATGTCAAGGCACAAAAGAAATGGTGGTTGGTATCATTTATCTTAAAGTATGGTAAGACTTTACAGAAAATTGGTATGGGTGCATTAGTGCGCAAGGTGCAAAAGCCAATCTTGGATGTGTTTGGCGGGCGTGCGCGTCTGTTGATTGCAGGTGGTGCCGCAACCAAGCCAGAGGTTGAAACATTCTATGAACGTTTGGGACTGACATTCATCCAAGGTTATGGTTTGACAGAAACGGTTGGGCCAATCTGTATTTCAAAACCAACCAAGAAACGTTTCCCGTTTGCCTTTGGTGGGCCAACATCAAATAACGAATGTGAAATTCGTGATAAAAACGAAGATGGTGTTGGGGTATTGTGGCTGCGTGGTCACCAGGTGTTTGGTGGTTATTTGAATAACGAAGCCGCAAATGCAGAAATCTTTGATGAACGTGGATTCTTTAATACAGGGGACATGGTATCAATGGACAAAAATGGTGAATTGCATTTTGCAGGTCGCAAAAAGCAGGTTATCGTTTTGGATAGTGGTAAAAATGTTTACCCAGATGAATTAGAAGGTATGTTCATAACTATCCCAGGTGTAAAAAATGTTGCTGTCTTTGAGCATAAGGTTAAAGATAAAACTGTCACATACGGTGTATTTAGCGTAGAAGATGGTATGACATTGGAAAAACTGGGGGCGGAAATTGCTGCGGCAAATAAAAAAGTTGCCAGTTATAAATGGGTGACTCATTTTGCAATGACAACCGAGGATTTGCCATTGACCAGTACGCAAAAGGTTAAACACCATGTGGTGCGTCAGAATTTGATTGAGGGTAAGTACCCAGATCGTCACGAATAAAAATTAAAGATAATAATTCATCTAAAAACAAATCGGGAATCTCATGTAGCGTTTGTACACTACGATTCCCGATTTGCTTTTATCTAAATCATTCTATTTAATTTTTTCTCATTATTATGGGGATTTTTATTTGCCTAGGCACAGTTGGCCGAATGTTTTATCTAGTACCTCGTTTGCGGTGATTGTGCCTAAAATTTTGCCAATTGAATCAGATGCGCGGCGTGTGTGTTCAGCAAATATGTCATAGTTTTCGCCTGCGTGCAGGGCGCATGATAAATCATCGCGTGCAGATTCCAGTAATGATTTTGTGCGCGCGTTCAGTGTTAATTTATCTTCGGTGCCATCCATAATTTTATGTATCTTTTCGCGCAATGTGTCGGTCAGTGTTTTCATGCCGTCGCCTGTTTTAGTGGATGTATAAATTACATTTTTTATATCATGTGTGTCGGTTGTGTCTGATTTATTTATAACAATAATTTCATTGTTGTGTAAATCGTTGAGTGTCACGGATTCTGGCGTATAGACATGAATTATAATGTCTGCGTTTTGGATTTCTGATTTGGTGCGTTCAATCCCGATTGATTCAATTTCATCGTTTGTTTCGCGAATGCCCGCCGTGTCAGACAGGTTCACTAAAAATCCATCAATATCCAGGTTGATTGACACAACATCGCGTGTTGTGCCGGCAATGTCAGACACAATTGCACGATTTGATCCCGCCAGATAATTAAATATTGATGATTTACCAACATTTGTTTCGCCAACCAGTGCGATATTTATTCCACCGCGAATTGCACGTGATGTCTGATAATTATTCAATGCGGTATCAATTTCTTTATACAGCTTTTCTGTCCGCGCGTGAATTGTTTCACCAATGTTTTGTGGCAGGTCGTCTGCGTTATAGTCCAGAATTGCTGCTGCATACGCCGATATTTCAACCATTTGTTCACGCCATGTGTTGTAAATATGACTGTCGTGCCCCAACATAGAACGCAGGGCATGTTTGCGCTGAACATCTGTTTGTGCATCCAGCAATGCCGCCAGGCCATCAACATCCGCCAAATCCATTTTGTTGTTATAAAATGCGCGTCGTGAAAATTCGCCGGGCGTCGCCATGCGCATGCCCAATGTTTTCAGGTATTCAAACACTGCGTTTATTGTTGCAGGCGCGCCGTGTGTGTGTAATTCAATAACATCTGTGCCGGTGAAAGAATAGGGCGCAGGAAAATATATCGCCAAACATTGGTCGATCAGTTCGCCCATGCCATCGGTCAGATTAACAAAGTATGCATAGCGATTTTTTATTTCTGATTTTTTAATTAATGTCTTGAATACATCGGTCAGTCGGTCGCCAGATATACGAATTACTGCAACACCGGATTTACCGTGACCAGATGATAATGCAAAAATTGTGTCGTTATTATTCATGTTATATCATTTCCCCTTGCTGATTTCTTTTAATGCCAGTGGGACCAGTTTTGATACATCTGCGGTTGGATTTTGATTTACCAGGTGTTGGGCCATTTCAATTATATCAAGACGGCGATAGCCCAGTGCCTCTAATGCCATCAGCAAATCGGGCAGGGCAGATGATGCGGATGTGCCTGTGCCGGCATCCGGTGCAAATAATGTTGCAGATGCGCCACCGATTTTGTTTTTCAATTCAACAATGATTTTTTCGGCCATCTTTTTACCAACGCCGGGGGCGGTGGCGATTGTTTTTGCGTCGTTTGTGGCAATCGCAGACATTAATGTATCAGAATTAATTGTCCCCAGTATTGCCAACGCAACCTTTGGTCCTACGCCAGATACAGTTGTCAGCATGTTAAACAGGTTTTGACCGTTCAGGGTTGTAAAACCAAACAAGCGAATGGAATCTTCGCGTAAAACTGTTTCAATCCACAGTTCCACCGTTGATTTATGGGTCAGGTATTCGGCGGTGTGTACTTTGTACCCAACGCCGTTTGTTAATAAAATGATAAAACCATCGCCGATATAGTCAACAATGCCTTGCAATTTTCCAATCATTTGTTATCCTTTTGGGGTAATTTTAATCTAAATAAATAAAAAGGTCAAATATGAGTGGACACAGTAAATGGCATAATATTCAGCATAAAAAGGGCGCAGCTGACGCAGCACGCAGTGGTTTGTTTACAAAACTGGCGCGTGAAATTACTATGGCGGCAAAGTTGGGCGATAAAAACCCAGACAACAATCCACGTCTGCGTTTGGCAATTCTGACCGCACGCAAGAATTCTATGCCAAACGATAATATTAAACGCGCAATTGAAAAGGCGTCAGGTGCAAATACAGAAAGTTATGAAGCCGTGCGCTATGAAGGTTATGGTCCGGGTGCGGTGCCTGTTATTGTAGAGGCGTTGACCGATAATCCACGCCGTACAGTGCCAGAAATTCGCAATATTTTTGGTAAAAATGGCGGTAATATGGGCGAAGAAGGCTCTGTTGTATTTATGTTTACACGTGCGGGACAAATTATGTACCCGGCGTCAATCGGCAAAACCGAAGATGAAATGATGGAAATTATTATGGAGGCCGATGTTGATAATATGGAGGCATCCGAAGAGGGCTTTATCATCACAACAAAACCAGAAGATTTTATCAATGTTCAAAAATTCTTGGCAGATAAACTGGGTGAACCAGAACAGGCTGAATTGACATGGTTGCCAAACATGCCAATGGATCTGGACGACGAAGCCTATGCCAAATTGGAAAAATTGGTTGATGCGCTGGATGCGAATGATGATGTGCAGAAGGTATTCACCGCCGCAGAATAAATAAAATCTAATGGCATATCTATGAACGGTGCCGTCCCCTCATGTAGCGTTTGTATACTACGGGGACGGCACTGTCCATATCTATACCATTATCTTTTGTTTTTGTCCCAATTGCTGGGGGTATGTGAAATTTTTGCTTTTCTATAAATAAAATCCCCCGATTGGGGGATTTTTTAATAATATCTTACTATTGTGCTTGTTTTTGTTCGTACAGTTGGGCAAAGTCAACTGGTTGCATCGTGAATGTTGGGAATCCAGATTCACTGGTCAGGCGTGTGACCAAAGAACGCACTGCTGGGAACAATAATGTTGGAACGTCAATTAATAGTGTGCGTTTTTTGTCTTCTTCGTCAGCAGCTTCTCCGTCCAGTTGAACCAGGCCAGAATATGTTGATTCAATTAAGAAGATTGACTTTTCGCCAGCTTCCAACTTTGAGTGTACTTTTGTAATAACGTCAACCATGAACAAATTGTTGTCTGCGCCTTTAATCTGAATGTCAATATTGATTTCCAGTTTTGCCTGGCCGTTATCGTTCTTGAAAAACAATTCAGGTACATTTGGGCTTTCAAAAGAAATATCTTTTAAGAATTGCGAGATAATATTAAATTTTGCCATGGTTTTTTCTCCTTCGGTGTTTGTTGTTTTGTCTTAATGTCTGGACTTGGGTCCGTGTTTTATGTTAATATAGCATTATAAAAAGTTTTTACAAGTGGGGGGATTGGTAAAAAATGCAATTTTTTCAAAAAAATAACTTTTTTCGTTTCTTTGGTGCAATATTTGCAGCGTTTTTATTGGCATCGTGTGATGTGTCAACGCCAACAGTTGTGGGGGATAATTCTGTAATTCCGTCTAATTTTAAAAGGGTGTCTTATTCAGAATTGCCGGGTTGGCGCGAAGATGATGTGCGATATGCATTGCAGGCGTTTCGTAATTCGTGCAAGGCGAAGATTCAATATACAGGGCGTTTAATCCCAGATAAAGAATTATTCGCGGAAAAATGTCGCATGTTGCCATCTGCGTCCGCTGATATTGCAACGGTGCGCGCGTGGTTTGAATCAAATTTCCAACCGTATCAGATTTATAATGACAATGGTGGTGACCGGGGGACATATACCGGGTACTATTCCCCAATAATTCCGGCGTGTCGTACAAAGACAGCGCAATGTAATGAACCTTTGATGGGGGTTCCAACAGATGGTCGTGCGTATAAAGGGGTGCCAAAAAAAGATATTGTTGAAAAGCAAATTGGGCGCGTATTGTATTGGGCGAATATTGTTGATGTGCAAAATATTCAAATCCAGGGGTCGGGAAATCTGCGATTAGAAGATGGAACAGATGTTAAGTTAAACTTTGCCGCTGTTAATAATATGCCATTTAAGTCAATTGGTGAAGAATTGCGTAATCGCGGTATCAGACCCAAAGGCGGGTATTCGTCTGAGGCGGTGTGGCAGCATTTAAAGGCAAATCCTGCGTTGGCAAAAGATGTGATTTATAAAAATCCGCGCTATGTATATTTTTATGAATCAACCCCGCCAGATGTGATTGGAAAACTGGGGACCCCATTGTCAAAAATTCGTAGTGTTGCAATGGATGATGATTTATATACACTAGGGTTGCCGGTGTATGTTAATACTAATTTATCAGACGGACGGCCGTTTCGTCGTCTGATGATTGCCCAGGATACAGGCAGCGCAATTCGTGGGTGGATTCGTGCAGATATATTCTTTGGCAAGGGGGACGAAGCATATAAATTTGCCCAGGGACAACATGCACAGGGGCAGATGTTTATCTTGATGCCAAAAGAATATACTTATGTCAAACCAAAATAAGAATCTTGATGCCAGGTCCAAGCGTCCCCAGACAATTGCGGGGGCGTTGGGTGGGTTGATAAAAATGTTTGGGGTGCGCGCATCGGATGCGGACCTGGTGCAGCGGTGGGGCGAAATTATGGGGCCTGATATCGCGGCGGTGGCGTGTTTGGTGGCGATAAAAAAAAATCGTGATAATACATTCAATATTGTAATTCGTCCCGCGGTACCGGCATATGCGTTGCAATTATCATACCGGTCGGATGAAATAATAAAAAAGATAAATAAATACTTTGGCTATAATGCGGTTAGTAAAATAAGTTTTAGAAAATGACAAAACGCGTTTTGGGAATTGATCCTGGACTTTTACATACGGGGTGGGCGGTGGTTGATACGGCCGGACAATCGCGCAAATATATTGCCAGTGGTGTGATTTTGCCAAATCCAAAATTAGAAATGGCAGAACGATTGGTGACTATATTTCAGGAACTAACTAAAATATGCGAAACTTTTCAGCCTGATGAATGCAGTATTGAAATTATATTTGTAAATAAAAATCCAAAAACAACTTTATTATTGGGCCAGGCGCGTGCAGCCGCCATTGTCGCAGTGGCAAATCATAATATACCGGTTTTTGAGTACGAGCCAAATGTTATAAAAAAAGCATTGACCGGGGCAGGGCATGCCGATAAATCAGCCGTCGATAAAATGGTAAAGATGTTGTTACCAATGGCGCACCCTAAGACAGCAGACGAGGCCGACGCAATCGCCATTGCGTTGGCACATACAAACACGATTAGATTTTAATTCTATTTTTCAAATGACGATTTTTCGGGAAAGCGTTCGTTCATAAATTCTGCATTGTTGTGCAGGATGGTTTCGTCATTTGCGTCAGAATCATTTATGCAAAATACCGGTGCGCCCAGCAATGCGCCACGCGCAGTGTTTGTGTCTGTGCATACGACGGGGGAATTGCGAATTGTGCCTGCGTGGATGGTGTTGTATATTGTATTTAATATTTTATGACGCGAATGTTTCTTGGCGCGACTGTGGACAAATACTGCGCGTCCGGTTACCAGATCGTACAGATTAAATAACCAACGTTGTAATTCATTGTTGGTGCGGAATTTGTTGCGTATCTGTTTGTCTATTAGGCCAGTTATCATTGGGTGATTGCGACATTCAATCCATGATGATTTTATATATGGGTCAATTCCGTGCGATGGGCGGTATTTATAAACATCTTGGCCAAATATGGCATTTATGATTTTTGCAGACAGAATTAATGTCTGGGTGTATTCATTTACGCGTGATAACCATTGTTCGATGTTTTTAGATATGTTGGAATGATTGCTGTACATAATTCGGGCGCGCCCCATATCATCATAAAAGTAAGACGGCGACAATGGGCGGTTGAAAAACATATCGTCATTCATCAGCAGAAAGTGTTCAGACAGGCCAGGGATGTTTGGTATGCACATTTCAATTGCGTTTGAATTAAATGTTGGCAGTGCATCGGCCGGTATAATTTGTTCGTGTGGAATAATTGTGATTTTTGGATGTTTTGTGTTCAGCCAACGTGGCACCTGGTTAAATCCAGTGATGATATAGATATGATTTACCCAGGGGGCAAACTTTTCAACACTGCGCAGTGAATATAAAAATTCACCATTGTCACGCCAACGCGCAGTTGTGGCAGCGTCTGAATACACCGGCTTGGCACCGCGTATGATTTCCAGCCATTTGTCTTTTTCAGCGCGCCAATTTTTGTCGGTGTCATCAACCCACAGGTATACAATATCTATTTTCATATCTTGGTTCATATTCTATATTCCTGAATCTTGAAAGCGGCCAGGTAATTTTACAATGCGTTTTAGGCCCAGCATTCCTGGTTTATCAATTGCGTATATTGGTCTGAATATCGTTTGTAAAATTCGTGCAATTTTTAGCCATATCTCGCCACGTGGTGTGCGATTGGTTATGTCGTTTATTGTCCCGTTGCCACGACGACGCAGGTGATTGACCCAGTCGGGGCCACGGTTGGCGGCCTTGGCGATAAGCATGTCCATATCAACTGCGCCAAAGTGCAACAGATATAAATTTGGATCAATGTGAAAGTTATGACCGTGGATGCTGTGGAATCCGCTGCCCCAACGGACGGGGCGATTTATTACAACAGGTTTTGTATATCGGGTTGATAACAGGGCAAAACCGCGCTGGGATAAAAATGGTTTTGATGTGTCCAGCGCGCCTTCGTATTTCATGTGTTGGCCGATGTCCAGTCCCAGTCCCGATAATGTTGTGTTTATTTTTTTATTTGATAGATATTCAGGCAGTGTTTGATTCAGTGCAGGGTCAACCATTAAAAATTCATCTGAATCACAGCCGATAATGATATCGTATTTCCCCAGCAACTTTGATGCCAGATCAGATAGTTTACCAATTCGATATTTGTCGCCCGCACTGCGTGACATGTCGGTATGGGGGATTTTTGTTATGTGTGCAGAATTCGCATTTTCAGGGATGTTTTGGTCGGTGCCGTCTAGATATATATACAGGTTTTCTGTTCCCAGTAATTTGCCATAGTATTCAATCCAACGTGACAGAAAAAAGTCGTCGTTGCGGGCCATGGTTATTGCGGCAATCTTTTTTGTGGTCTTGGTTTTCATATTCCCTCGTTCAATAGTTTGTGCAGTGCATGATGAATGCGTCTGGTCATGACCCTGATTGGGTTTCGGGTCAGCAGCCAATTTATGTGCGCAGCCCCGTGCGCGTCGGTGGCAGATTTATAAATCGCATCACGGGCAGGGGGTGATATATGATTTAGCACATACAGTATCTGGCGACCCAGTGCGCCATGGGTGCGGGTAAAAGCAACCTTTTTCATAAATGGCATGCCAGATTTATATAATTTTTTTATGTGGTTATAAACGCCACGACCAGCGACGGTATACAGACAACACCATTTGTGGCCGTGATTGCTGATTAATTTAGACAGGCCGTGTTCATATTTGCGGGTAATTGCCCCCTTGGATTCCAGTTTGGTTATATCATTCATAAATGTATCAAACCATGTTGTGAAAAATATATTCTTGCGCAAACCGATAAACCAAGATTGAATGTGCGGGTGGTGGCGATGTGGATTTTTTACAATTCCAAATGCATCGCGTTCGCCTGATTCCATTTGTTTGAAATATGGTCCCATGTCGTACAGTGGTCCATAGACAGAATCGTTTACCA
The DNA here is from genome assembly GCA_017629245.1 of Alphaproteobacteria bacterium. Lineage (GTDB taxonomy): Bacteria > Pseudomonadota > Alphaproteobacteria > Rs-D84 > Rs-D84 > Enterousia. Next base: position 166,797 of record JAGBXO010000002.1, read on the forward strand.
GATACAGTAAATCATAATCGGAAATATTTAAGTTTTTAGTTGCCCAATTAAATGCGCGTTTGTATGAACCAAAGTCATATTCGCCATGGCGTATGGCAGATGTGTATACGCAGTATTTCTGGGCTTTTTTTATTTCTGATGGTGGGCAATCTGAATCCATAACCAGCACGATGTCGCCAAACGCAGACAGGTGTTTTAAGTAATAGACCAGTGCGTCATCAATCAAACCTGATTTATTATAGCCCGCGAATAGAAAAAGTCGTTTGTATGGCATATCTTGATTATAATATATGTGCATTATTTTGCAAGGCTTGTTATTTCTTTCCAAAATGCTTTTTTAATATTTCGTATGCTGTGGATATGCGTGCAAATTCTGTTGCGGCATTTTTTTTGTCAGATGCTGTGTCGGGGTGGTACTTCTTGGCCAGGGCGCGATATTTTACACCGACTTCACGCCATGTGGCAGATATGCCCAGGTCAAATACTTTTAGTGCAGATACAACATTTGTGGGCAGTTTGCTTTTCGCAGGCATGCGGTCAAATTTACCACGGCCGGTGATAAAATCATTTATGAATTTTGCATAATCTGATGCGTCTTTGTTAGCGGCATCTTTGTCCTTTAGTGATTCGCCAAATGTTTGGCGTTCCCAGTCAGCTTCTATTTCGTCGGGGGTCATATCGGCATAATAATTCCAATTTTTATTATATTCTGCTGCGTGTTCTTGGCAGAAAAACCAATAGTCGCGCAGGTCGCGTGATTTTGGGGCACGGCATGTGCCCGCCTTGGTGCAACCTGGTTTATCACATTTTTTTATCATTTATTTTACCTTTTTATTTTTTTGCCAATGGGTGATGTGTGGCGACGGTTTCGCATAACTTTTCAGGCATAACATGTGTATATATCTGGGTTGTTGAAATGTCTTCGTGTCCCAGCATGGTTTGAATTGCGCGCAGGTTTGCGCCACCTGCCAACAGGTGTGATGCAAATGAATGACGCAGTACATGTGGGCTGACCCGATTTGGTTCAATACCGGACAGCACAGCGCATTTTTTTAGTATCTTGAAAAATCCATCCCGGGTGATGTGGCCAGATTTGCCGTTTGATGGAAATACGAATTTAGAATCTGTTTCGCCACGCATATCCAGCCATTTGTTCAGGGCATGTATTGCAGCATCATGCATTGGGACCAGGCGTTCTTTGGCACCTTTGCCATGAATTAATAATTTATCGCCCAAAACACCCGTCATTGGTAATTCGCACAATTCAGATACACGCAGTCCCGACGCGTACAGCAATTCAATCATTGCACGCAGGCGGATTGATGTTTTTATGTCGCCGGCACTGGATATTAATAATTCAATTTCATTTATGGTTAAAAACTTTGGCAGGGTACGATTATGTTTTGGTAACTCCAGGTTTGTTGTTGGATTGGTCTGTATGATTTTTTCCAGCATTAAAAATTTATAGAATCCACGCAGGGCAGATGCCTTGCGCGCAACGGATGATGGCTTGTCGGGCAGGGTGGACAGGTATTGCTGAATATCGTCAGATGTTGCCGCCAGCAGGCCGCCCGGTATTGCACCATCTGCCAGGCGCAGGTCTGATTCATAGCTGCGTAGCGTTTTTTGACTGCGACCGCGTTCAGCAGACAGGGCTTCTAAAAAGATATCAATGTAATTCATTATGGGTACAGCACGATTTCAGTCATGTGAACAGGGGTGGAAAAAGATACAATCATTAATATGATTAGTATTACAATCAGTGTCCATATTAATATCTTTGGAATTTTTGAAGTCTTGATTTTCTTCTTTTTTGGCATGTGTGTACCCCGCGTTAGATTGTGTCAAAGCTGGTTATAAATATTCCTGCGCCGGCAATTATAATCAGTGGTGGCGCAATAATAGATAATATTGGTGGCAGTGTGCCGGTTGAGCCCAGTGCGTTAAACATGTTTATCAGAAAATACAGTGCAAAGCATGTGACAATACCCAGGCTGAATTTTACACCAAAACTGTAATTGCGTCGTTGCTTGGTCTGGGAAAACGCAACACCCAGTGCCGCCATAGATATCATGGTTAGGGGTAAAAACAACAGTGTCCATAGTTGGATTTTATGCCCACGCACAGGTGCCCCAATTGATTCCATGCGTTTAATGAATTCTGGCAGTTGCCAGAATGATATCTGGTCGGGTTGCAGGTAACGGTCCAGAACCGTTTGTGGTGTCAATAATGTGCTGATTTTCCAATCTGAGGTGTTGGTGGCGCCGTCTGCATTCCAGATAACTGCATCCTGGGCGGACAAGCCGTCGTCGGATAATGTGACAGTTTGGGCATGAATGCGCTGGGTTAATTTGAATTGGGGATCTTGGGTATAAATTGTTGTGTTGTCAAAGATAAGATTGTCGCCGGATTTATGTATCGTTTCGGCGTTCATTGTTATAAAGCCATTGTCAGATGATTCACGCAACCAAATGCGATTGTCAATTAACTGCAGGTGTTCGGGGGTGATGTTTTGAACGCTGATGCTGACAGAATATGGATTTATTATGGTTGTGGCAAATGCGCCAATTAAAAACGCGCCGATAAAAAATGGCCGCGCCGATTGATATGGTGACATGCCGGCACTGGAAATAATAATGCCTTCGCTGGATTTTGTCAGGGTATATGATGTCAACAATGTGCCCATAAATACCGCCAGTGGTAAAAACATTGGTACATATTCCAGCAATCGTATCCATGCATCATACAGTGCATCAATTGCCCCTGGATTTGATGGCAGGCGTTCAACAAATGTGACGGCCAATATAATCCCACAGACAACCAACATAACCAGACCGACGCCACTGAAAAAGCGGCGTAGTAAAAATCGACTTAAGATATTAAATTTAAACATATTATGTATAGTATACTGTTTAATTTCATAATTGCAAAAATAAAATGATTGCTTATAATTTGTCAGACTAAAAAAACAGGAAGTATAAAATGGAAAAAAAACCAATATCACGGGTCGGATTTGATAATTTGATTAAGGAATTAAAGGATTTGAAAGAAAATCAAAGACCTGAAATATTAGCAACGGTTCAGTGGGCGCGGTCACTGGGGGATTTGTCGGAAAATGCAGATTACAGTGCGGCGCGTGAAAAACAGCGTCAGATTGATGCGCGTATTCGCTTTATCGAAGGTGTAATTGAAAATGCAGTTGTGGTTGATGTGGATTCGCTGTCGGGTAATCGCGTTGTATTTGGGGCGCGTGTCGTTGCAGAAGACGAAGATGGCAACAAAATGCAATGCAGAATTTTGTCTGATATCGAATCGGATGGACGTACAGTTATTTCATGTACCAGTCCGGTTGGACGCGCAATGATTGGGCGATGCGTTGGGGATACATGTATTGTAAAATTGCCGGGTGGTGAAAAAGAGTACGAGATTTTAGAAGTCACATTCAAAGAATAGGGTGGGGGGATGGCTGTACGCGTATTGCCAGATTTTCTGATTAATCAAATTGCCGCAGGCGAAGTGGTTGAACGCCCCGCCAGCGTGGTCAAAGAATTGGTGGAAAATGCGCTGGATGCGGGGGCAGACCAGATTATGATTGATGTGACCGATGGTGGGCGCACATTGATTTCTATTATTGATAATGGCTGTGGTATGGGGCGCGATGACCTGTCGCGTGCAATTACCCGACATGCGACATCAAAATTACCAGATGACGATTTGTTAAATATTAACTTTATGGGATTTCGGGGCGAAGCGTTACCGTCGATTGCGTCTGTATCAGATATGACAATTGATACATATAATGGCGTGGATGAAAACGGGTGGCAGATTGATGCTACGACCGGGGAAATTCGTCCGTCAGACTGGGAAAGTGGGACGCGTATTCGGGTTCAGAATTTATTTGCCAAGACACCTGCGCGATTAAAATTTTTGCGCGGGGACCGGGCGGAAATGATGTCCGTGTTGGATGTGGTAAAGCGTTTGGCAATGGCGCGCAGTGATGTTGGATTTACACTGAATAACAAATGGCGTTTTCCAAAAGATGAAGATTTATTATCGCGAATAGAATCTGTTATGGGCGATGATGTTGTGGGCCGTATGTTGGAAATTGATGCTGTGTCACGGACGAATTCGGGGATGAAGTTGTCGGGGTATATATCCGAACCGACATTGCGTCGCGCATCCAGTGTGGACCAGTTTTTGTTTGTAAATGGTCGCCCGGTCAAGGACAAGGTATTGGTTGGTGCATTGCGTGCGGCGTATATGGATGTTATGCATGCGCGGGAATTTCCGTTGTGTGCGCTGTATCTGACGGTGCCAACAAATGCGGTTGATGTTAATGTGTCACCCGCCAAGACCGAGGTGCACTTTCTGGAACCAACACATGTGCGGTCGTTTATAATTAAAACACTGCGTGACCGTTTGGCCCAAACAATGGTTCCGCCACGCGTGCCTGAACGCCCAATGGTGATGCAGGCACCGGTATCTGCGCCCAGGTTTGATTTTGGAATAAGGCCTGATTCGTTTCGGGTATGTGATAATATCGCGCCGGTGGTAACGCCCGTGTTTGAAAGTCATGCGCCGGTGGTGCGTGTGCGTGAAGATTTGCCCATTGTTGAAGAATGTGCACCGGTGGTGGATGTTGCACCAGATATGCCGTTGGGGCGTGTTGTTGGTCAGGTGGGGAATAAATATATCGTTGCGCAAAATGGTGATGATATGATAATTGTTGACCAACACGCGGCGCATGAACGTATTACATATGAAAAACTGCGTAATAATAAAATTAAGACCCAGCCATTATTAACACCAATTGTTGTAAACATGCGCGTCGAAGATGTAGTGGCGATTTCGTCAATTGCAGATGAAATGAAAAAATCAGGATTGCATATCGGGGAATTTGGCGAAGATGCAATTGCAATTTTTGAAAAGCCTGCTGATTGGGATATGAATTGGGGAACGGTTCTGCAGTCAATCGCGGACGAAGTGCGCGCAAATGGTCATTCGTCAGGATTGAATGAAAAATTGCATCTGAAATTGGCAAACTATGCGTGCCATCATTCGGTGCGGGCAGGCCAGAAATTGGATTTAATTCAGATGGATGCGTTGTTGCGCGATATAGAACGGACCGAACGGGCGGGGCAATGTAATCATGGGCGACCGGTTTATAAAATTATTCCGATATCAGAAATTGATACATGGTTTGAACGGTTATGAAAAAAACGTTTGTAAAGGTTTTGTAAATATGATAAAATTGCCATAAAGTTTTATAATATTTACCAAATAAAAAAGGATGGGAGTTATGAGAAAATTTATGTTGTTGTTTGTTTTGTGCGGATTGGTGTCTGGCCAGGCATGGGGGGATAACGGCGAATTTAAATTAGGTGGCAAATCGTACATATGTGGAAACGAAAAGGGAAACTGGAATTTTTTAGATGGAGAAAAAGTTCAAGTAATTGGTTCTTCAACACTAGATGGAGAAGCGCGTGAGCCACACAGATACTACACTTGCAGTCGTTCTAACAATAATCCTTTCTATGACGATCACTGGAACTCAACAGGTCCTAATTGGTGCCCTGATTCCCCGCTAAAATCCATTAATTTGGCTAATGTGAAATATTGCATATATGTTGACGGCGTCGAAAAAGATTGTTCTCCACATGAAGTAGCGTATAAAAACGGTTGTTTGTACGCAAGTTGCACAGATGGATATAAAAAATCTGGTGGTAAGTGTGTTGAAGAAAATAGCGGTGGAAACGGCGGTGGAAACGGCGGTGGAAACGGCGGTGGCAACGGTGGTGGCAACGGCGGCGGAAACGGCGGTGGCGGTGCTACATATAACTGTGCGGTGCAGGATATAGGAACGTTCGCAATCAAAAGATCAAATGAATATTTGTATGTTACGGAAGCCGGTTATAACCACAGTAATGGCGAGGCATTAGTCTGTGGACACAAAGGGACAAATGGTTGTAACAATGCGACACGAGTGTTTGTTGTTGGTCCTCATTATCATAACGGTGCTCGCCTTACACAATCCGTAATGTATAAGTGTTCATCCTCTGGCGGGAATTCATGGGATCCGGTTGGTGTATCTGACCTGCCAAAATGTGGATCGCTGACGGGCATGAAACTGCTAACAACACTGAATGATAAAGGGATTTATGGGCCGGCGAATAAGTATGTTACAACTGCTTCTGGTGGTTATATTATATCAAATAACTTTTGCTTCTCTGACCAAACAAATGGTGGTGGCAACGGCGGCGGAAACGGTGGCGGAAACGGCGGCGGAAATGGCGGTGGCAACGGCGGTGGCAACGGCGGCGGCAACGGTGGCGGCAACGGCGGGGTGCAAAGTTGTGTAGCTAAGCGTAGCAGTGCCGAAGGAAAGGCGTGCTGTTATCTGCCGAATAATGTGGCGAAGTGGGAAAATAATGAATGTGTATGTCAGACACCAAATATGGAATTCAAAATTGGTTCTGGTGGTAAAGGGCAGTGTGTTGCAAAGCAGGTTGCCCCAGGTGCAACATTTAATTGCGAGTCTTCTGTTGTACTAGCACTTGATACATGGTTGTTGCAGTGTGCAGCTAAACCAGAGGTTATATCTGTGATTACACAAATCAAGACATTGTGTGCATCGCCGGCCAGAACAGTCGATAGCTTTAATGTATTGTTTTCGACATTGTTGGCATTAAATCCAGGTGATTGTGCGGTTGCTGTTCAGCCTGTACAGCAAGTACAACCTGTTGTGCCGGTTGATGATACAGCGGAAAAATTACGCAAGTCGCGTCGGAATATTTCAGATGCACATGGAATCCTGGTCGGTATGCGTGAAACATTTAAGACCAGCGTTTGGAAAGACGAAGAAGGTAAATTTAATACATCGCGTTTGGTATCAGACAGTATCGCCGGGGTTGTTTTGGGAACGGTTGGTGGTGTTGTCACCAGTAGTGTTGTCAAAAAGAACCAGGTAGAAAATGGTTTTGAAGATATCAAATGTACCGTTGGTGGCCAAACAGTTGCCGATTGGGGTGATGAGTTCCGCGTCGGTATCCAATAATCAGATGATGGAAAGACAAAAAAAAATCCCGCGTTTGCGGGGTTTTTTTATTGTGAATTTTTGTTAATCTTGTCGCGCAGGGCATCCCAATAATCTAAACGCTTTTTTATTTCGCGTTCAAAACCACGTTCAACCGGTTGATAAAATTTTTGCCGCGGCATGGATTCTGGAAAACAATTTTGCCCGGAAAATCCATTCGCAGTGTCGGGATCGTATATATAACCTGCATTGTATCCCAAATCTTTCATCATCTTGGTTGGTGCATTCAGTATGTTTTTTGGGGGCATTAATGAACCGGTTTCGCGGGCGACGGCGTATGCCGCCTTTTGTGCGCGGTAATTGCCAATGCTTTTTGGGGCCGTGCCCAGGTATATTACTAACTGGGTCAGGGCCAGGTCGCCTTCGGGACTGCCTAATCTTTCATATGCAGACCATGCGGCGATTGCAATTTGCAATGCGTTCGGATCCGCCAGACCAATATCTTCAACTGCAAAGCGGGTCAGACGGCGGAATATGTACATTGGATCCTGGCCAGATGTCATCATGCGTGCCGTCCAATATAATGCCGCATCGGTATCACTGGCACGCAGGGATTTGTGAACTGCGGATATCAGGTTATAGTGTTCGTCGCCATGCTTGTCAGACAGGGGGGCGCGTTTTTGAACCGCACTGTCCAATTCGTCGGGTGATAGTGCCTGTTTAAAATTCGCATTCAGCAGGTATTCAACCGTGTTTAATAAAAATCGTGCATCGCCGTCCGCCATTTTTGCCAAATGCGTGCGTGTTTCGTTTTCCAGTGGTAATTTTTTACCGGAAAATTCTTCGGCGCGTGCCATTAATGTCATCAGGTCGCTGGTTGACAGTGATTGTAATACGCCAATATGACAACGCGATAATAACGCATTGTTTAAATTAAAACTGGGGTTTTCGGTGGTCGCGCCGATAAAAACAACCGTGCCATCTTCTAGGTATGGCAACAGGGTGTCCTGTTGCGTTTTATTAAAGCGATGAATTTCATCGATAAACAGCAGTGTGTTACGACCAATGTCACGATTCATGCGGGCGGCATCCATTGCCTTTTTTATATCAGATGTGCCAGAAAATACTGCGGACATTGGAACGAAATCCATATCAACCGAATTTGCCAATGCGCGCGCAATTGTGGTTTTGCCACAGCCCGGTGGCCCCCAAAGAATAAGATTGGATAATTTCTGATTGTCAACCATACGACGAACCAGGCCGTTTTCACCCAATAATGTTTGTTGACCCACAATGTCTGCGATTGTGTTTGGGCGCATTAAATCGGCAAGAGGTCGTGTCATTTTACTTGGCTTTTATTTAGTATTTATTTGTGATATAATAATCTTATTAAATTATAAAGGAATTGGCAAGTTGGTAAATAAAAATTCTGAATTTACATTGGCGGTCGCAAATTTGGCCGCGGCGGCGATTGCGGCAAATCCAAAATTGACCATGGCAGATGCGGTACGCAATGCGCGTGAAATACTGCGCGGGACATCCGTCACACCCCAGCAAATTGAAGATTCTGTTCAACCAGATAAAATTCAATGTCTGGAAGATGGTACATGGCATGTAATGCTGCGGCGGTATATAAAACGCAGATTTAATCTGACGCCGCAACAGTATCGTGAAAAGTGGGGATTGCCGGATGATTATCCTTTTGTGGCGCCGGCGTATGCGCGCAAGCGTTCAAAAATTGCCAAAAAATCAGGACTGGGCAGGAGGTAGTATTATGGCATACAGAAAAAAAACTGTGGCAGAAAAAATGGGTGAAAAACCCAAGGCTGTGGCGGATTTTGTAAAAAGAATTCGTAAGAATTTAAATGATGTTAAGGTGCCAGATAATGCCCACCTGCGCGATATCAGAAATTGGGGCGTGTCAGATGCGGGTCGCTGGATCGGTGAGGTGACAGGTCAGACATTAAAGTTGTCGGGGGTGTCGCTGTTGTGGCTGACAGAATATTTGACACGCGGGTTTGGTAAACTGTTTGTTGATAATAAGCTGGTACGGGAATTAGAACAGTTTGCAGAAAAAACAGCAAAAAAACAAGAGAGCGCAATTGACCCAAAAACAGGTAAAAAAAATGGTGAAACAAAATTGTCGCGCTTTGTGAAAAAAAATCCGTGGGTGATGGGGTATTTAACATACTGGTCAATGTTGGTGGCAACGGCTGGTGGGGCATTTGCTGTTGGCGAGGCGGTTATGCCAGATGATAAAGATGCGCCAAAGAAAGAAGTCAGAGATGCAACACGATCAAGATTGATTATAACAGATGCAAATGGTGAAACAATTGATGCCAGTAAAGAAATTGTACTGAATCCTGCATCGCCAGAGTTTATTAATCAATGTATCGCGTTGGAAAATATAACCTGTATACCAATTATCTATACCGAAACATATCGCGCAGAACCAATTGTTCAGCCAAAAGAAAATGTTTACACACATGGTTGGGGTATGACATGGTCGCGTGATAAAAATGGACATATGAAAGTTCGTGATTATGCAGATACACCGGCAAATCGTCGCAATGGATTGAAACCGCATAAACCAAAAAAATCAGCAAACAAAGATGTCGATATTGCCGAGACACAACAGTTCTTGATTGATCAGGTGTATCCTTTGATTCAACGGCATATGAAACGCCCGATTACAGAGAACGAGTTCTATGCAATATGTGCTGCGGGATACCAGTTGACAGGACATATAGATGAAATTTGTAAAAAATTAAATGAAGCAAAAACACCCCAGCAGATTGCAGATGCATTTATTACGCCGAATTATGATAAATATGGTGGAACACCAAAGCGTCGTTGGGTGTGCGCAATGCTGGCAGCTGGCTATATAACAATGCAAGATATTTTAAATGCTGATGTAGATAATTTTTATAAGGCTGATGTGACGACAATGGTCAGAAATGGGCATTTCGTGACAAATGAAAATACAATTAAATATGTGCTGGGCTTGCCTGGGTCGCAAAAAACCAGTGCTGTGGCACAACAGACGGCAGATGGGCGTTTGGCAATACAGCAACTGGGGGGATATGCGCCAGCCAAGGTTGTTGCATCTGTTGAAACAACAGAAGATAAAAATATTTCTGAAGCTATGTCGCTGTTGCTGCAGGCAGGAACAGAATATAGTGCAGGTCGATTGGAACAGGCGGCGCAGTTATATGAACAGGCAATTGAAAAAGACCCTGATAATATGGAGGCGTACAGCAGTCTGTCTTTGACTTATAAAAAATTAGGCGATAAGAACAAGTCGATTGATTATTACGAGAAATGTATTGCCTTTGTAAAAGAAGGGAATAATCGTATGAACGCAAATAAAACATTGTTGCTGGATCGTGATGTTAAGGCAGCTTCTTACTATAATGCAGGTGCTGCGCGCGAAGAAATGGCCAAGATTTATAAAAATAAAGGTAATCAGACCGAGGCCAGACGCAACTATGAATTGGCAATTCGAAATTACAAGACTGCGTTGGAAAATGTGGAAATGGGCGGATTAGGTGCAAAACGTAAACAGTCTTATCAGGATGCAATAAATCGTGCAACCCGTGAAATGAATGCAATGGGGGGGCGGTCAACGCGTCAGGCGTTAAATAATGGGACAAAAAAACTGCGCCAACAAAATGCACGTGCGGATTTGTTGTTGTATGGAACAACGCACAAAGGAAATATGGCATAAGGGGTAGATGATGCAAGTCTTTGTTGATGTGCGTGATGCACGTTGGAAAAAACATAAAATTAATTTTAATAAAATCGCCAATGCCACGGATTCGTGCGTATACAAAGATTCTGAAGTGTCAATAATACTGACCGATGATGTGGAGATTCACGAGATAAACAAGACTTATCGAAATGTAGATAGGCCGACAAATGTCTTGTCTTTTGAATTGGGTGATGATGTGTTGTTGGGGGATATTTATATTTCTTATGATACTGTTATGCGCGAAGCCAGGGATGAAAACATTTCATTTGAAGATCATGTTGCACATATGGTTGTGCATGGTGTGTATCATCTGATGGGGTGTGATCATATTACAGATGATGAAGCAGCGATTATGGAAATGAAAGAAATAAAGGCACTGAAAAAATTAGGTATTAAAAATCCATACGCAGATGAAATGTCAAATTGTAAGGATGGCAGTTGTTGTCCCGGTGGTGCTATTGTTGCCTTTCTAAAGCGGTTTGTTGTGCGTGAAAATTCATGGGTGCAATACGCGCTGTACGCAGTGTTTGGGGCGATTGCAAGTTTTGGTTTTGCGCCATTTTATTGTTGGTGGGCAACCATAATTGGTATTGCAGGTGCATATTGGTTGACGGTAAGAAATAAAAATATTGGTGGGTTTTGGCATGCGTTGAAACGCGTTTCGCCATTTGGTGCAGTGTATGCGATTTCTATGTTTTGGTGGACGCTGCATTCAATATATGTGGTGCCAGAATTGACCCAGCAATTTGCAATTTGGACAGTGCCTGCATTGGTTGGTTTGGGATTTGCGGGCGTGGTTATCTTTTCGTGGCCGTTTGTTGCAATTGCACGTGTTTGGACAAGTTCGCCTGCGCGTGTATTTTTGTTTTCTGGTGTTTGGACATTGGTTTTATGGGGGCGTGAGTGGATGTTGACAGGCTTTCCATGGAATCCATTGGCAAATATTGCGATGCCATGGCCGATGTTGGCAAATTCTATGTCGCTGTGGGGGGCGTTGGGGTTAACATTTATTGTTGCAGGATTGATTGCGGTAATGGTTGAATTGTTGCGGAATCCACGTATTCGTGCGAATTGGTATGTGTTGGGGATATTTGCGTTAATGCTGGGGGTTGGGGTGTGGCATGGTAATACAAATATGCAACGTGCAGATGATGGCGCGGCCCAGGCACAAACAATGATGCGCATTGTGCAACCCGGTCAATCACAATCACGAAAGGCAACGCATAATCGTGACCAAGCATTGCAAAATGCCCGTGAAAATTTAAATAATTTAGTTTCTTTGGCGCGTTCTGGGGCGGGGGATTTTGAAGTTGTTATTTTTCCAGAAACGGCATATCCATTTGCAGTTGTGCCAGGGGATGAAATTGCAATTGCAGGTGTGATTGGTGCGCCAATGATTATGGGGGCAAACACAATTGATGAACATGGCAAGATATATAATTCAATGGTGCTGGCAAATTCAAATGGTGTGGTTGAGCATATATACAGTAAATCGCATTTGGTTCCATTTGGTGAATATCGTCCATTGGGATTTTTGCCGGCATCAATTGATTTGGCGCAGGGGCGGGGTCCAGAACGGATAGGGTTTGCAGGACTGCTTTTTGTGCCAGCGATATGTTATGAAATTATTTTTTCTGATTCACTGATACCAGATGGGGAGGGGCAAATTGACGCGATTGTAAATATTACCAATGATGGTTGGTTTGGTAATACCCCAGGTACATATCAGCATTTGGATATGGTGCGCAGATATGCGATTGAATCGGGATTGCCGATTGTGCGTGCAAACTATTCTGGTATTAGTGCGTTTGTTGCATCAGATGGTGTGGTTGTGTCGGCATTGCCTGTGGGCGCAGCGGGTGCAATTGATGGATTTGTGTGGGGGGCACATGAAACACTGTACCGCACAATTGGACGCGATTGGTGGATGATAATAATAATGTTTTTTGCATGTGTTGGCGCAATTGTGTTTGCACGAACACGCGAAAATTGATATCATTACAGAAAGTGTCTGAAGGGGAGATAATGCTAAGACGAATTTTATCTGTATTTTTGTTGTGTTTGTGCGTATCGCCGGTGTGGGGTGTGAGTCAAATTGGGCCCGCAAATCGTGGCAGCGGGTATACAGGTCCATCTGTATCTTCGTCTTCAACGTCGTATAATGATTATGTGTATTATGGTGGAGAATCTTATGGGTGTGAATTGGGTACAGAGGATGCGACACATGAGTATAGTGATGGTGATATTATTCAGTCATTAAGTAAGGGTATGGAGGCGCAAAAGTGTGTGGATATGTGGGGTCCGTTAGATGACTGGCAGGAGTTGTCCACACAATATTGTTCTGACTCTCCAATAAAAGCAGCTGGACAAGAAAATACCATGACATGCATATATGTGGGTAAAGAGTTAAAACGCTGTAAAATATATGGCGAGTCTTTTAAAGAGGAAGCGTGGTTGGATGGCTGTGTAAAAGTAAGTTGTAAGAGTGATGCTTATGTGATTGATGGTAATGGATGTAAAAAGAAACAGTGCAAGGGTGGCTTAGAACCAGGTGATGCCAAAAGCGGGCAAGATTGTCCAGATAATATTAGTAATGCAAATAAGTGTAATGTTAGTTGTGGTAATGATTTAAAACTTTCATATACCATAGAGTCTTGTAATAGTGGCTATGTTTTAGCAGGTGGGCAATGTAAAAAAATTGGTTCAGTTTGTGATAGTAGTTTGGATAATGTGAAAAAAAGTATATATGGTGAGAATGGGGATTGTGTTGTAAAAGAATGTCAGCCTGGGTATAGATTAAAAGACGGTAATTGTAATACGCGTACTGGTAATTGTATTAATGCTGATTTGCCTCAGTTTGCAACGGCGGGGGTATATAATGCGGATGGAAAATGTGTTGCAACACAATGTAAAGACAAGACTTATTTGGTTGTAAATGCCAGTGGTGTATCCCAAGGGTGGTGTGTTGCGGATGTGTACTGTCAATCAGTAAAAAAATTGGGTGCGAGCAAGGTGCTAAATATAATTGATGGTACAAAAACGGATTTGTCGTGTGTTGATAAGCCGACGGAAGTGGCGTCCGGGGGTAGTTCTGCATCTGGGGGTGAGGTGTCTGGTGAAACACCAACGGGTGCTGCACAATCGTCGGATGTAACGGATGTTGCATCTGGGGGTGAGGTGTCTGGTGAAACATCAACAGGTGCTGCACAATCATCGGGTGTAACGGATGCGAATGTGTCCTTGAGTATAATACCACAGGGTGATTGTGCGGATTCTGCAAAGCGTGTTGGCACAATTGGTGAAAATGACAGCTGTGGTACAGATACAACGCGGGTGGCGGTAAAGGCATGTGTTAAGAATGTTGAGGAGCCGGATGAAGTGTTATATTATGCTAATGCATTGCAAATGGGGGTGGAATCCAAAGGTTTTGCAAGTGATTCGCAGGGGTGTTTTAACGAGACTAATATTCCAGGGAATAATAAGTACAAGGTATCGTATGCAGGTTATAAGCCGGTATATGTTTGTGCAAATCAGTTGCAAGAGGATAAGGTTGTTTGTTTAGAGGAAGATGGAGATACGGATTTTGCAGATGTGGTTGCGACTAGAGATTGTGCGCAAGAAGTTTTAACAAAACTGAATGCGGTATCTGGAACAAGAAAGCGTTGGGATAGTCCAGAAGGACAATATGTAACATATTGTGATATTGTTTGTGCCGATGGGGATATACGCCAAGAAAAAGAAACATTTGTAGAATATCAGGATGGTGGCGATACGATTAGGACAAAACAAAGATATATTTGTGTGGCGAATGGCGATGTGACAACTGATAATACCGCCACACCGACGCCTGGGGGTGAAGATGATTCTGGTGCCACTGCACCGGCCAAGCCGGATGGTACGCCGTGTACGCCGACGGATAAAAATGCAAAAAGTGGCCAGTATCAAAATGATGAATGTATAATTGTTGAATGCAATGGTGCGTATTACAAGGTTTCAGATGACAAGAAGTCGTGCGAAGAAGATAAAAAGGCCAAGTCACAGGCGAAAATAGATGAACTGCAAAAGAATGCAGATGCAATGAAAGAAAAAGAACAGTCAACCGCCAATAAACTGTTGGGTGGTGTGGCAATTGGCGCAACCGGTATCGGCGCAATGCAGGCGGCATCGGCATATTCTGAACAACAGGCCGACGAAGAAGCAGAACAAGCAATGAAGGCATATCTGGCCACATTCCATTGCAACTATGGTGGCGGAATAAATGTACA
>JAGBXO010000003.1 GCA_017629245.1 Alphaproteobacteria bacterium
ACAAGTCGAGCAGGTAGGAAACTAGAGCATAGTGATCCGGTGTTTCCGTATGGAAGGGACATCGCTCAAAGGATAAAAGGTACTCCGGGGATAACAGGCTGATCGCTCCCAAGAGCTCAAATCGACGGAGCGGTTTGGCACCTCGCTGTCGGCTCGTCACATCCTGGGGCTGGAGCAGGTCCCAAGGGTATGGCTGTTCGCCATTTAAAGCGGTACGTGAGTTGGGTTAATAACGTCGTGAGACAGTTAGGTCCCTATCTACTGTGGGCGTTGGATATTTGAGCGAACTTGACCTTAGTACGAGAGGACCGGGTCGAACGAACCTCTGGTGTACCTGTTGTCGCGCCAGCGGCACCGCAGGGTAGCTATGTTCGGAACAGATAACCGCTGAAAGCATCTAAGCGGGAAGCTGGTCGCAAGATAAGATATCCCCATGAGTTCAGTTCTAGACTAGGACATTGATAGGCTGTGTGTGTAAGTCCGGTGACGGATTTAGCTTAACAGTACTAATCGAACCATTGACTTTTTATCTTATCGTCTTGACTTTTAAAGCCAAAGACGGTATGCTTGAAGAGAACGTTAAGTGTGATTCTTAGGAATTATGATGTTCGCTGGATTTATTCTGGTGATTATTGAGCGGGAGCCACCCTCTGTTCCATCCCGAACCAGACAGGGAAACCCCGTATCGCCGATGGTACTTTGGCTTAAGCCACGGAAGAGTAGGTCGTCGCCAGAATAAATCTAGTTTTGATATAAAAACCGAATTTCACCGCCCACTGGGCGGTTTTTTTTATATCGTAAATGTGATATAATATGCTCAATATAAAATATAAAGAGATACTATGCTAAAACTGGTAAAGCCATCACATGAATACATAGACGCATTCAAAGAAACAATGCAAGAGCAACAGACGGATATTGGTACGCGCTTATATACCCCCGGGGTATTAAAACTGATTGAGATGATAGATTCTGGCCGCGAAACAGAATGGCTGAAAAATATCGCACAACAAAACGATATTACTTTATTTTGGCTGATGGACGACAACCGTTATGTTGGTTGCTTTACATTTCGTCATAACTTGACAGAACAACTTATACAACGTGGTGGCAATCTGGGGTATAATATCATTCCATCGCAACGCCGTCGTGGATTCGCATTTGTTGGATTATCGCTTGTATTAGAACAGGCATATAAAATGGGATTTGATAAAATTTTGATTACCTGTGGGACTGATAATGATAAATCATATGCGCTTATCAAGAAAGCGGTTGCAACATTTGGTGGCGAATTTTTACCTGTGTCTGAACGGAACGAGCATCGTGCATGGGTAAACACCGCATCTGTTTCTGTGAAGTAATACCCCCCCACCGCCCATTTGGGCGGTTTTTTAATTGACATTATGCAATGGCGATATAATAATAAAAACATGTTATTTAGCAACAAACATAACTTCTTTGGTTTGTTCTTTGCCCGCTAATGTCGGGCAGATTTTCACATATATTATTTTTTTTTACAATTATTATTAACAACTAAAGACCAAGGATTTATCTATGATAAACAGAAAACCACGTAATATACGTTATTTCTTTAACCCTGATCATCATCCTGATTCTGGGGCCTATGTGCCAGACGAGGCAACAAGAATTCGTTGGCGTCTGGAAGAAATAAAGGCTGAAGAAAAGCGACTAAATGAACGTTTGCAATATCTGAACAGAAATCAGAAAACAAAACAAAAGCAACGTTAACCCCTACCGCCCACTGGGCGGTTTTTTCCTTGCGTGTGGTTTGTGATTTGTTATTATCACGAATAAGAAAAAAGGATTTTATATGCCAATAACACCACTGTGCAGATACTATAATGTGCCAAATGCAATCAAAGTATATCATCACAGAAATGGTGATGTCTATATCACGTATGGCGAAGATTTTTATGCCGTGCATGTTGTCAAGCAAACAACCTCATACAGCGAGCAGTATATATCGCGCGGTCGTCTGGACCATATTTCTGCAAATGAATTTTTCCAGGTTGCATGCCGTTATCTGCGGGGCGAGATTGAATGGAACGAACCCACCCGCAAATTCAGTTGCAAATATAATCCGAAAAAGTCCCGCGGGTGCACGGATAAAAATTGCCCGCAATGTTTGGGCGGTGTGGCATATCGCGAAATGTTTGGAGCAAATTGCCCGTACAGGCAAAAACAACGCTAAGCATAGTTTCTTATTAAGGTTCATAATTTTTTGTGATAGTCTTAATTCTGCACAGAGGAGAGAAAAAGCACACCCCCCGCGGGGTGTGTTTTTTTATTTGATATCCCCGTATTTTATGACTAACATAACATGCAAAAAGGGTTCTGATGTCTAAAAATAATACGGTATTAAATTTTACAGAACGCAGTGAAGCGCAGTTTTTGACCAGTTTGGCTGCCGCATTATCAAACTATGATTTGTCGGGTAAAAATTTTCGTAAATTTGGTCCACATTTATTCAGTCTGATGATTGATAATTATCAGATTCAGGTTGCTCAAACCGGGGTATTTTATTATCCAAACAAATTTCAAAAATTCCTGGGAAATGCCAAGTATGCTTTTGAGCCAGGTAAATACGAACGATACGAAGTTTGCATATATGAAAATCGTTATCCTATGCACAGACTGGATTCTGACGAGTTGTTATTAGGCACCCCGGTTGATGATGGTGATACATGGGTATGGCGCGGTAATTCTAATACATTATTTATGAATGCAACAATGGCCACGGACATTGGTGAATACCGTACTTCATGTTTTGATGGTCGCCCACAAGAGATGTTTTCTCGGCAAAATGCACATTTGTTCAGTCCTGCAAAACATCTATATCATATTCTTGGCGACCAGGCGGCTAAGGTAACGGATAAAAATATAATAGATAAAACACCATATGATATAAAGCCTGTACGTGATAAATATGAAATTGCAGCACATCGTGAACAGTTATTACATAAAGTAAAAGATGAAATTTTTCATCGAAAAAAATAACCACGGATAAATCATGAAGGCATCCAATATTTATAACCAAGAACCCGCCGGCAGTATGCCACCGCAGTTATTCAAGTATATTGATATAAAGAATATTCGGGCTGCAACGGGTCAGTTTATAAAGTTTATGAATGATATATCATTGCAGCTGCATACTAAATTATCAGATGTTCAGCAGACCAAGGATAGTCTAAAAAAAATCAAACTAACCGCACCAAAATTATTCGGACAAGATGTAAAACTGGAATTTATTGATTCAGGCACAATGGCATCTGTTTACAAAATAAAAATAGGCGACGAGACATTTGCATTAAAAATTAATCGTCAAAATTACTATCATCGTTCAGATGAACTGGATGCAATTAAATTGCACCGCAGTGCACGTAATTTGATTAACAAGGCTTATATCGGTGCGCCATTTGAATATGATGACCAACAGTATTCATGGTTGCTGTCGGATTTTGTATCACGCGACCGTCCCAACAGTTTTGAACGCGCCAATGAAAAATTACTGTACGCATACCTGACCAAGGGGATAGATTATTCCGATGGTTCCCCGTATAACTTCAAAGATGGGAAAATTATTGACTTGGCCGGATTGTCGCGTGGCAATACCTTTATTTCACTTGATCGTGCCCAAACAGATATTGTAAAAAAATTGGTTCATTGTATGCGCACAGACGATATGGCCGGCTTTAATAAATTACTGGCAAAAAATCCAACTGTTATCCAGTATATGTATATCAGTATGATTATGAAAAAATTTCAAATGCCAAAAAGATTTCAGCCATATTTTGCCGCGGTCACAATTGCGCATGAAAACCTAAAACATGCCCAGAATAATTCGCGTGACATTTAGTTCGTTTTTGTTATAGTGACAGCCCTGTATCTTAAAAAGGTAAATTATGGATTTGGAATCTTTGCATAATCGTGTGCTGTCTGGAATCACAGAAGAACAGTTTAACCAAGAATATTTTTATTTAACAATTCCACAGTATAAACTAAAAAACATACTGGAATATCGTTGTGATAAAAATATTTTAAATGGAAAAAATTGTTTCAAGTGTGCATACAATATGTACCCCAACAGAAAAACGGGTACAACATGCAATATATTACATTGCGCATTTCATAACAAGGTAGAAGGTAATATATTTATCAATCATCCACAAAAAAGTATTTGTGCATTTTGTAAAACGCGCTAGTCCAAGGAAAGCTGTGATAATGAAAAAAAATAAAAAAAGAAGTTTAGTTGATTTAATTGCCACTGCGACATTTGTTGGTGGGCTGTGTGGTATAATATATTCTGGCGCGGCCGATTTTGAAAATGAGCAAACCAGAACCCAGACAATGGCATCGTCGTGTATGTCAACATTGGCTGCTGGGTTAATTTTTACAATGCGCAGTGATAAACAGCATTAGTTTTATATTATTACCCCCATTTTACTTTTTGCAAATTCCCCAATAAGGAAAGCAACGATTGACACTGTTACGCAAATTATAAGCATTTCAATTGCATGTCGCCACCATTTACGGTTGTGGGCGCGTCTGATACAAAAATTACACAGAAAAATCATCATCACTGCAATTGCAAAAGAAAACAACAACGCAATATGCGAATTATCTGATATGAAAAAAGGAACCAGTAACATAATGCATGTTGCCATATATGCGCAACCTGTTGCGATTCCTGCGCGCCATGCATATTTATTGCGGTTTGTTTTTTCAGCCAAATATTCTGATGCACCCATAGACAGGCCTGCGGTCACAGATGCTATAATCGCAGACAATACAATCAGTTTTTGTTGTGCCAATGCAAAGGTCAGTCCTGCCACCAGACCGGTCAGCGACACCAATGCATCGTGCATCCCCAGTATGATTGCACCGGCATAAAATTTCTTGTTTTGCATACGCGCCATGCTATCACAGGCCATGCGCTATCTGCCACAGGAATAAAAACCATTGACATTTCATCTTAGTGTTCTAATATTTCTAAAAAAGAGTATCGTATATGTTATCAAAAACACAGCCTTTGAGCGCGCAACAAATATCAGCCGCAGATTTTTTAAAAAATTTAGTGGTGTTGTTGCGGGCTAAAAATTTATCCAAACTGGATTTAAGGAGCGATGGCAATAAGCATAAATTTCACAGCGTGCTGGTTGAAAATTATGAAATAAACATTGCGCGCACACCGGTATATGCATATCCCACCAAGTGGTATCGCGTTTTCTGTTGGGGTAAATGGAAGTTTGAGCCAGGCAAATACGAGCGTTATGAGCTGAATATATCAGAAAATATTCATAACAAACGCCAGGTTGACTATTGTGATGAATATCATGATGGTACCCCATTAGGGAATGTAATTATCCAGGCTGGTACAATGGCATCTAATGACGGGTATTATCTGACAAGAAATATATCATTAAATTATGATTCTGATAATTATGAAGAATTGTACATAAAGCAAAATGCACATTTATTTGCAGCTGCGCGTGAATTGTATAATGTTTTGGATGCAGAATATGAACGCCGTCGCCGGGATTACAGATTGTATATATTGCCCGAATTAAAAGATGAAAATGCTCATGTTGGTATGCGTCGTCGTCTGATGGAAAGTCTGCAAAGAAAGTTATAGTTTCAACTATTAAATTACAGTTTTTAAAAACTATAATTTATTGCCAGGCCGATGAAGTTAAAACCGCGATTAATTTTTGTAAAGTCGCCGTTCGAAAAGTGTTGGCTAAATAATTCTGCGCGCAAATTTTCTGAAATGTTTTTTCCAATAAATACGCGCTCTGCAAATACCAGGCGACTTTCTACATAATCATCGCCACTATCACGCATGTAAGGACCAATGCCTGCACCAATATACCAACCACAAATTTGCCCAAAAACAACATCCCATGAAACACCAATTGCGCCAAAAGATTTGCCTTGGTCGTGTCTGTACGCAAAATTCTGCATAACATTAAAATTTATTCGTGCCGGCAATCTGAATAATCTAATTGGTTGGCTGTATTGCAACATAATCATTGTCATAGGGCTTATATCCCATTCCCACGGAAATGCCAAGTGTCCTAAATCACCGTATCCTGTACTTTGCGCGACATATATTCCAATGCTGTTTTGTGTATGGTCTGCGAACATTGGGTTTGCATACAACATGCCTGGCAACAAGAAAAAGGCACAAAAACAAATTTTTTTCATGTTCTGATTATATCTACCTGATGTATATTTTTCTATCCGACACATTTCCCAGTAATAATATATATTTTTCGCATCACTAAACTGTTTACAGACCTGAAAAAAATTGTTATAATTGAATAAAATAGACATGTATCTATTGTGGTGCGATGTCTCGGAAAGGTTGGGTTTCTGGGCGTTTTCCAGAACACAGGGAGAGTTTTATGAAAAGTCAAAAAATCGCAAATTCTTTCAAGAATGCCATGGGCACTGTATTTTTGCTGGCCGGTGCGTTTTTTGTTTGCTCTACATTTTTATCAATTCGTACTGTTATGGCGGATCCGATTGCGCCAATAAATGACTTGACGAATGCGCGTGGTCAGGGGCGTGCCCAAACAACGCGTGCGTCTGGTCGTACAAATCCGCGTGCGAATGCAACACGTACAACACGCAATATCGTATCGCGTGCGGCGGTTGCGCCTGCAAATATTGCTGATGCTAATAACAGAACGGCACCATCGCGCACAACAAATACATCTCGTGCGGTGACATCGCGTGCAGCAATTAATCGTGCAACAACTGCAACAAATCGTGCAAATGCAGGCGGTGTTCGCAATGTTGTGTCGCGTGCAACAGCTGCAACAAATCGTGCAAATGCCCGTAATACGCGTTCTGTTCGTGCGCGCACAGCGGTTGCGACATCTGCAAACTCTGCTGCAAATCGCGCGCGTGTTTCTATGGGGGCGGGCAGTTTGCGTGGTAATAATGGTTCTGTATCATCCTCCTCTTTGGGCAGCAAGTTATACACCGGTAATTATGCAAACATCATTGATACAACAACTGGTTTGATTTCAAACGAAGCGTTTAATAACTGTATGGAATCATACTATACATGTATGGATGAAATTTGTACTGCGCGTAATGCGGCCCAGCGTCGTTGCGCATGTGCCGGCCGTGTAAAAGCTTTTGCTGAAGCTGAAGCTGCCCTGGAAACAGCTAACGAAGAATTAATTAAGGTGTCTGGTGAATTGGCCTTGTTAATCGCGAACAAGGGCAAGGATGTATCCGAAGCGTTCCAGTTAACTGATGCGGAAAAGGTTATGAACTGTGTTTCATGGCAGGATGTTACAAATCAATATGGGGCCAGTTCAGAACAGGCGATTGATTGGTGTTATAATCACGGAATCTATGGCAGCAACGGTGGTAAAGTATCATCTTGTTCAAAACCTACATACTGTTCAGAATCTGGGAATGATTTTGGCTTTGATGTGACAAAACTGGATGGTAATGGATCTGATATCCTGGCGTCCCTTCAGGCTTGGGCCGAAGCCAAAGAACAAACATTAACAATTGTTACCGACGACACAGAAAGCTTGACATCCGCGTTTGACAATCTGTCCAGTGTGGTCAGTGGTCTGGCGGGTATCGGTGGTGCCTTGGCGAACGCAGATAAACAAACAGACTCGCTGGCAGAAACATGGGGTTATGAATTATTTGAATATGCGCACAACAATGTGTGTTCTCGTGTTTTGGATTCATGCTTTAACGGTATATTCGAAGCTTGTGGTATGCCACCATCTGGCGCACGCAAATGTGGCAATGGCGCAGCACAGTGTCCCTACAATTACAACAGCGTGATTACCGTAAATAACACCGGTACATATGAATTGAATTTTGTATCACCAAATACTGGTTATACCGCATCAAATTCTGCAACATGCTTTGGTTATACATCTGTGGATGGTGATCCATATGTTGAGTTGCGTGGTCCGGTGGCTGATGCGCGTCGCAGTATTATGCAGAAATATGCATTGGACGCAAATGCGGACTGTGACCTGTATGGCGAACAATTGCGCGTGACCGCTCAGAATATCGGATATCAAAAGGTTGCTGCCCAACAGGCGTTACAACAAAAGCGTTTGGAATTTGCTCAGGCCGAAGAAGAATCTGTTCTGTTGGCTGCAATTGATGCGGGTACAAACTTTAACGAATGTTTCAGTGAAATCTATGATTGTTATGAAACGCAAATTTCTTCAAATCCATCGTGGACAGATGCGCGTATAAAAACATATTGTGCCCAGGTTGCAAATGTTCCACATTGCTATGAAGAAATGATTTGTACGCCATCAACATCACCATTCAAAGCCGTTATTGACAAGGCTGACAGTGATAAATGTAATAACAGTGCAGATTATGTGACCAACACATGTCGAAATATCATAACGCTGAATGAAATCTTGAATGGTACCGGTGCAACAGATGTTGCAGAAGTTGATGTTCGAACCAGCACAGATTCCGCAGCAATTCGTGAAAAGTGCTTGATGGATTCTGGGGCAGATGACCTGCGTAATTGGTTAAAGAATAATCGACCAAAGAACTAAAATAAAAAACCGCCAAATGGCGGTTTTTTATTGGAATGTTACAAATTCACGGGCGACTTTTTTTATACCTTTACTCTTAAAGGCAATGGTCAGTATTGCGCCGTTATCTTCAATTACAACACCGGCCCCCAGTTCATTATGACTGACCAGTTTTCCAACCGCAGATTCTATCTTTTTTTCAACCTTTTTCCGTGGTGCATCATATGAACGTGGAACATTATTATATGTATTATGTGGGGTATAATATGCGCGTGGCGCACCACCCTGAAAGTCCAGATATTTATTATCCATTTCTGTGATAAACCGACTGGGGGAATTGTACTGACGCGAACCAAATACCATGCGTGACATTGCGTTTGATATTATGCACCGACTGCGCGCACGCGTAATTGCAACATAGGCCAATCTGCGTTCTTCTTCAATTGCGCCTTCATTAATTGCTTTATCATTGGGGAAAATCCCTTCTTCCCATGCGGGCAGGAATACTGTATCAAATTCCAATCCCTTGGCGGCATGGATTGTCATGATGCTGACTGTATTTTTGCTTTGCGTATCATCTGCATCATCGTTATCATCTGTCATCATCAGTGCAGCTTGTTCCAAGAATTCTGGCAATGTATCGTATTTTGAAATAACCGATGTAATCAGTTCACGTATATTTGCAATGCGGTCGCTGGCATCTGCATCCTTGGATTCAGACCACATTTTTATATATCCCACACGGTCTAATAAGGTTTTTGCCGCGTCCGCCGGTGACATTAAATTCCAATCGAAATCAAAGGCTTTTAAAAATTCATTCGCGGCCGCCCGCAATTTTGGGGCCAGTGTTGCATTGTGCAATCCATTCATTAAATTTGTGCCAGCCGCACGCAGCGTTGAAATTGCTTTGTCCCCGAAACCGCGCCGTGGCTTGGCAATAACGCGAAGAAAAGAAATATCATCGAACGGATATACCAGTAATCGCAAATATGCAATTGCATCGCGTATTTCCATCCTGTCATAGAACTTAGTCGCGCCAATCAGGCGATATGGAATACCGCGCATTGCAAATTCTTCTTCAAATATACGCGACAGACTGCCTGCACGAATCAGCAATGCATACTTGGAAAAATCATTTGTATCGTCGCGCAATATTGCATCGGCAATTATGCGTGCTTCGTCCCGGTCCCCCGGCAGTGTCAGCACATATACCGGTTCCCCCCGGCCATCATTTGCGGTGGCGTGTAAATCCTTGCCCAATCGTCCTTGGTTATGTCGTATCAGTGAATTTGCAGCATTTAAAATATTTGCAGTACTGCGATAATTTTCTTCCAGTCGGATAATTTTTGCATCTGTAAATGTTTTGTTAAAATTCAGAATATGTTTTATCTCTGCCCCACGCCATGAATAAATAGATTGGTCGTCGTCCCCTACACAACAAATGTTCGGATTTTCAATTCCACGTGTCAGCAACGCTAACAATTCCATCTGGGCATTATTAGTATCCTGAAATTCGTCCACCAGTATATATCTAAACTGATTTTGATATCGTGCCAATATGTCTGGATTTTTATCAAACAGTTCCAATACCTTCAGGATAATATCGCCAAAATCAACAGCGTTCAGGCGCGCCAATTCTGCATTATACGCATTGAATAATTTGTCTTTATTCTGCAACGCAACCAGTCCCTTGTCCTTGATAGATGAAAATTCATCGACATAATCGCCCGGTGTTTTGGTTGCCGCGCTTATCAGTGATTTGATTACGGTTTTTTGGTCATCTTCGCCATATATCAGGAAATCGCGTCGCAGGCCTGCGCGTTCGGCATTACTGCGCAGTATTCGCAGGCAGATAGAATGAAAGGTACCGCACCAAATATCGCCCGGGTACCATGCGCCATCTGAAAAAGTAGCCAGTCTGGCCTTCATTTCATTCGCTGCCTTGTTCGTAAAGGTCAGTGCCATCACCTGCCACGGCATTGCCATTTGATTATTTAAAATATATGCAATACGCGTTGTCAGAACACGTGTTTTCCCGGTTCCGGCCCCCGCAAGCACTAACAAAGCTCCATCGGTTGTCAGAACCGCTTCGCGCTGTTTTTCATTAAGATTTTCTAGCATTAAATTCACCGTTCCATTATAATACCACAAACAATTATTATCAAGGAATGGAAAATTATGGCGCGTATTATTTGTTTTGACATTGAAACCACTGGATTTGAATACATGCGTGGTGATCGTGTAATTGAAATCGGCGCGGTAGAGGTGGTTGATGGTAAAATTACCGATAACACTTTCCACGAATATATCAATCCCGAAGGCAAGATTATTCCGCCTGATACCTATGCGGTTCATAAAATCTCAAATGCGTTTTTGGAAGACAAACCAAAAATGTCAGAAATCGCACCAAAATTTCTGGCGTTCATTGGCGACAGCCCGATTGTCGCGCACAACGGTCTGGACTTTGACTTTCCTTTTGTAAATCATGAATTGGCAATGTTAAATCTGCCACAGATTCCACGCAGTCAACAGATGGATTCGCTGGTAATTGCGCGTAATCGTGTTTTTGGGCCAAAAAGTTATACATTGGATGCGCTGGCGAAATGGTATGGGATCTCGTTAACTGCACGTGCAGATGCACACGGGGCGTTAATCGACTCGGAAATCTTAGCCAAGGTTTATATTGAACTGGATAACACAGCACCTGCACCTGATGTGTCGGAAATTATTGCAAAGCAGCATGCAGCTATGTTGGCGCATCCCAAGGTTGGTGGAAATTTTCCGTATCGGAAATTTGAACCGCATCCCGAAGAGTTGGAAAATCATGAAAAGTTTATTGCAGAAATAAACAAATAAAAAACGGCATTATGCCGTTTTTATTTTTTGCCACCGCTTTTAATAATCTTAAACCATTTAGTTGCGGTTGCCTTGGTTTTTTTAAACAGCGTTTTTGTGTCGTTTTCTAATGTGTCACCCATCGCTGTATTAATTGCCCCACCAAATTCTGTGGCGATTTTCATTGCGTTGCTGGCCAGATACCATGTCAGTGCCGCCATCAAAACAGAAACCCAAAATTCAGAAGAGTTAAAGTTGGGTAAACTGGCGCCTGTGTTCATATCTATCAACCCCGACAACAAGCCTGTGCATACCGCAATAACAACTGCCAATACGATAAAATGCAGTGCAGCATTAACAAATCGCATAATTTGTGTCTGCAATGATTCTGCCTTGAATAACCCCATAAATGTGTTAAAGATATCTCCTGCAATTCCCTTGTAAGTTGTCTTGCTGATTGTTTCGGCAATTGCTGTAAATGGCAACATTATAATACCTAAGAATAAATCAGCAACCACGCCAAATGCGATAAAGGCAAATCGCCATGCCAGATATAAAAATCCTGCAACGAATGCCCCACCACACAGGAACGTAAATGCACTGCTGCCAATGCCGCCTGACATCCATTTCCAACCAACCGCAATCGCGGTATAGCAAAACGCAGACAATCGCGTTGGCAGGCACAAGATATCGGCCGCAGCATCTGGTTTTAATAAATTTGTTTTTGATATATGGTCGGCTGCGTATTCATGTATGGCGGCGCATGTGTCTGGCAGGCTTGTCCCCACGACGCCCGATACCATATCCAAAATGCCGTTGGCGGTATATGATGCCACGCTTAGAATTGGTGACATAACCATCATAAATGTCTCGGCCGGTCCAATGGACAAGATGCCAGTCCATATTGCAACCAATCCACCCTTTTTTAAGATTTCTATCACGTTCTTTTTTACTTCGTTTTTTCCAACAATAATCGTATATGATTCGAATGTTACCCAGAACGCATACGCCAATAAAATAAAGATAATAACAAATCGTACCAGTGACGAATCTAACACTTCTGCAACATATGAAAAACC
Source organism: Alphaproteobacteria bacterium (assembly GCA_017629245.1). Lineage (GTDB taxonomy): Bacteria > Pseudomonadota > Alphaproteobacteria > Rs-D84 > Rs-D84 > Enterousia. The sequence goes on from JAGBXO010000003.1 coordinate 12,476, forward strand.
GTTCATAAATGCCAGGCCTGCCTTGGCCTCTATCGGTACATAGTTATCAATAACTTGCTTTTGAAAGTTCCCTTGGAACGCGGCGATATCGCCCGACAATTCTGTAGTAAACAATTCACGATTATTTTCTGTTGCCCATGTTCCATAGTCGCCAACATCCGGCATTGCCAGATTGGATGACGCACCCCACGCCCCCCCACCCAGGCAGACGACCATCAAAATAACAGATAAAAATTTGCGTATCATATTCATCTGCTTTATGAACCTTTTTTACCCATTTTGGCAGTGGCTTTTTTTGCGATTTGTTCTGGCACATGCCAAATCTTTTGTCCCAAATCATGTATCCATGCGCCATAGTCAAATTCTTCCTTGCCACTCAGGCTAACATCTTCGCCTGGTATTGGCATCTTGACAGACCCTGCTGGCAATAATTTATCAACTTTGGGGCTGATTGCATAATAATATAAAAAGAACAGGCACATCATCATTAGCAGAAAATCAAACCCATCTCCCAGGAAATCGAATGCGCCTGGATATTTTCTTTCAACCTCGGCCTTGCGTGCGGTAAAGCAGGTTGTGAATTTATCTTTATCCATTTCACCGCCACTTAATGCCACGCGTTCACAGTCTGAGAAAACATTCATGACAGATTGTGTTTTTGCATCTGGATTTTCTGGTGCGCCAGACAACAATGGTGGGAATATCGCACTGTATCCATCAGCGGGTCCTGGCATAAATGTATCTGCAGTATATGAAACAGTTGCAAACACAATAAGAACTTTCAACGTAATTGCAACCAGCCTGACCGCTGACGCGGCCAGCATTCCAACCGCCTTGCCCATTAATCCGCTGGCTTTTGCCCATACTGGTTCAAACGCGTATGCTGCCAGCAACAGCGGCAAAAATATAATCAAGAATACCAGTTTAAATACCACAGATAATATCTGGAAAAACAAATCAAATCCAATAATCAAGAACATTAATACTAATGTTAATCCGGCCAGCCATGTAAATGCGCCTCCACCCATCCCCAGCCATGCATAGTTCATCATTGCAAAACCACCCGCAGCCCCCGCCAGCATAACTGAGTTTATATTTCCCATCACACACATAAAGGGCTGCAAAATCGGATTTAATACATCTGATTGGCCATCTTGTTTTTTTGATGGTGTCAGTGCGCCACATTGTGCAGCATTGCTGACACCTGTTGCGGCCATCCCCAGTTCTGCGCCAACATACAGCACAGGCGTAATTGTAATTTGTGAAACAGTCTTCATTGCTGTTACGCCACCCAGCCCCAGCATTCCCATAACGGCACCAACCACCATCAGTCGCAGTACTTGTTTGCTGATTGGTTCAAACCAAGATTTAAAATCAATACCTGTTTCTTTGCCGTCCAGATTTGCTGTTTGCTTTGCAGCGTTAAAAATATGTTTAACACTGTGTATAAGAATATACAGCCCCAGTCCCAACACCATAATTATCCACAGGCTGTCAACCATGACACCCCAAAATCTTTCGGCTGCATCCCCAATAACTGAAAACAAGTCTGCGATATATCCGCACATAAAGCATCCATTCGCAGTCGCGAGATCGCCATTTTCCACGCCAATCGCGTTCATGAAATTATCTGCGCTGGTATATGTTAATGCTGCGCCACCGATTGAAGAAGACAAATACCATATCCCCAAACCCAATGCGATCAGGCACATTATAACCCGAACTGCTATCAAAATCAGTTGTGCCTTCCACATTATTTAGATCCCTCTTTTTTTTCTTCTTTTCCGCCATTTAGGATTATTTTACCAACATTAACGGTTGTATCATACACATTTTTTGTCAGGCTCATCAAATCATCAGCAATCTTTTCACCGTATTCTTTCTTTTCTTCTACTTCAAATGCACCCAATATCATTTTTGTAATTTGTGGAATTTGTTTGTAAACATAATTCAACACATACATCAGTGCGATACAGCTTGTCAGTGTCAGTGCCTCTAGATTTTCTGCGCTTAAATCTTTTTCAAATATATCGCCACTGGTAATTGCGTTCATCAGTTCAACATTGCTAACATCCGTTGCCGAAAAGAACTTTGCAATAATCGCCATAATAACAGTATATGTTATAATCACAGACCCCAGTGTGACGATTGAACTGATTAAGTTTTTAATTTGGTTAACGCCGACACCTTTGCCAATCTTTTTTATTACATCGGGTACACTGTCTGCGCCATTAAATGCGAATGTTGCCAAAGACAACGGGAAAAAGAATGCAAAAAACGCCATTGCCACAATCGCATCTGCGAAATAGCAGCAATACCTGAAAAATAATTTAAAAAATCCCCATGCTAAATACAGACCGATAAAGAACAGAACGATATGTTTTATCAATGCGCCGATGCCGAACAGTGCGCTCCATGAAAATGCGCTATCCATCACTGCGATTCCCAGTTTTATATAACTTTGGAATTGTGTAATGGTTGTTTTCATAATGTTTATAATTGTGTCACGCAGTTCTGGACGATAAAATCCATCATCTTTAATTTTAACAGGTTGATATGTGACGCGTTCATCAACGTCTGCCTGGGTTTGATTAATCATCGCCTGGGAATAGGTCAGGGTCATTTGTGCAATTGGTTCAAATGTAATCATTGTGATAAATCGTGGTACGATAACCCCTGCGCCCATCAAAGAGATGGCAACAATAGAATTAATAAAAACTTTTTGAACAGATTTTTTATAAAATGTATCTTCAAAATTATTTTTTGCATTCTGCCAGATAGCGTTAATAACATACACTGTAAACATAGCCATCAGCAATATCAGGCATAAATCGCTGAAATAATCATAAAATCCTGCTGCTGCAGTGGATATAATCTGGAACAGTCTGTCAAACACCGGACAGCCCCAACACTGAACCGTATCTCCTACCAAAGCCATCATTGTGTTTGTCATTTTTTCTTAATCCATCCTGCGGCTTTGCCGATTGTTTTACCTAAACTCTTTACGCCACCGGTAAATGTTTTTGCGTCGCCTTTGACCTGGTTATACAGTCCATCCATACCACTGCCGATATATTTCTTTAACTGTGCCTGGGTTAAATCAAATATTTTGAACATCAAATAAAATGTCAGTATCGAAGAAATCCACATCACAGAATGTCCGCCAAATCCCATTGCTGCATTTGCCGATGTTGGAACATTGCTGTATGCGCTGCCCCCGGCGGCAACAACAAAGACAGATGAATTCCAATTAAATAACGCTTTGATTACCGCAATGTTGATACATAATATAAACGAACATGCAATCATCGTTACGATTAACTGTTGCAGTGCCTTAGTTATACCATTAAAGGCCGGCCAAACATCAAACCATTTATCGCTTTTTTTAAATACATATGTTAATACATAAAAAGGGTACAATATCAGTTGGATTCCAAAATTAAATATACCTTGTATTATCAACAGTGCCATGAACAAATTACTGGCCACGAATGTTGAAATTAATATAATTCCAGTCACAATATTCAAAAAATCTTCCCCACCATGTGGAATTAATGTCAGTAAACCACGCAGTCCATTGAACAAAGAATCAAACCCGCGTTTAATCATTTGATTGTTCGCTGTTGACAGGTCAAATACAGGTTGAACCAAGAATTTACATGAATCTTCAGAAATCCAATCTTTCTCCAGTATTTCAGGCGGACATTGCACAGGTTGTGCATTTGCACCAACTTCGTTAATTGTTTCGGTAATTCCGTGTGTGTACGCCGCCCCCAGTTGCAGGAACGGATTAACCAGCCATTGTGTCAAGAATACTGGTTTTAATTGCAACAGCACCAGTGTTGCAATCACGGCACGAATACACGGTTTCAGTGTGTCTTCTGCGATTTTGTATCCTGTCATTTTCCCGTCTGCCATTTCGCCACCACCCGACATTCCCAGGAAAGACAACCAGTTTTTTGGGAAATACATTTTTACCAGACTTAATGTCAATGTTATCCCCAAGAAAGTCCAAACAAGTATGTTTATAATCCCAATGTGATTGCCGTCGCCAACAAAATATTCATATATTCCTGTTGCGGTCATCATCAGCGCATCCAGCACCATTGGCACAAACGGTGCCAGATTCAGCGTATCAACAACACTGGCCTGTGCCATACAGGGTATCAGCGCAAATACGCAGAAATATAAGATTTTTAACAATTTTTTTCTGTAAAACATTCTCTACTTTAATATTTATCTTTTCAATTATATCACATTTAGGGCAAAATATGATATACTTAAAAACAATGAACCGGTTAAAAAAATTTTGGATTATGTTTTTATCGTTCTTGCCATTTACGGCCGGGGCGGCATCGCCATTGATTATTGGTGGTATTGCGGGTGCTGGTGTAATCGCAGGTTTTTCAATATATCGGTCATTTTCCCCAGTGAATATGGCAGATGCATACAAGTTTTTTTCCAGTTGTTGGTCCTGTCAAATGTTTTCGGACATAATGTTATCCATGTCGCGAATTTTGCCGAATATTTACACGGCTTTGGGCAAGACTATTATTCCATTTGCAATTATCCTGACGGCCATATTTTTTGCCTGGCGTCTGACCAGTAATTTTTTAAACTCTAAGGTTGAGGCCCCCTGGTCAATTGTCAGTACTTTTACCAATCATTGTGTCAAACTGGGTTTTGTTTGCATCATATTGTTGGCGCCGTTGCCACGTTTAGTATCTGAGATTGCGATTCAACCAATATTTAATGTTGGACTGTCGTTGAATCGTGCTGTTGTTCATGACGATTCGTTTGATGCGTGTGTTATCGCAACTGCAATTGCGGACCCAACATCGATTGATATCAAAGCTGCCAACCAAGGGGCGTATTCACCGCGTCTTCGTCATAATTTGGCCTGTGAGTTGGCAGGTGTACATCAGATGACTGGGCTGGGGATGACTGTTGGATGGACAATGTTAAATATGTCGTTTAATTCAGACTATATGCATAAGATTTTGTGGGGGATTCCGATTTTTCCAAATGTTCCTATATTATTTGCAGGATTGTTAATATTGGTCTTGTTTTTTATGGCGTTAATACCTGTGCCACTATATTTTCTGGAAATTTTTATAAAACTGTCTATGGATTTGGTGATGTTGCCATTGATGTTTTTAGCTTGGTTATTCAATGGTTGGCAGATATCTTTGCCTGGGGCGGGAAAAACGATTCGCGGAATAATTGATGATGTAATAAATGGTACGCTTGGATTGGCGATGACAGGGATATTTGTATCCTTTGCAATAATGTTTTTGAACGCGATATTTGGTGATTGGGGCGGAGCAACCGTATTAGAGACTGCTTTAAATTCCAGCGAATCGGCCGGCTCTAAAATCTTGATGGATGCGCTAATGATGCGCAACGACAGCATGATAACAATCATATTAATGGGTATTTTTGTTACTATGTTTATGAATATGATTCCAGCCCTGTCCAAGACATTGTTTAATGTTCAGATATCAGATGATTTCTATAGTACAACGAAAAAGAATGCGGATATTATTTGGAAAAACCTGAAAAAATGGTACGAAGTTATGAAAAAATAAAAAATCAAGCCCTTTATTTAACATGCCCCCCTTTTTTGTATAATCCGAATCTGATATAATTCATAGCAATGACGAAGTTTCCGATTCTTTATTGGCCACGCAAGACAACTGGTGACAATGAATACCAGTTGGCGCGCAAGGTTATAAACAGTACAACCGGTGTAATGCCTGAAGTTTATGCAGATGATATTGATATTGCATCTGTATTGGCTGCGAACCCAAATGCAACCATCTACTATCCAGTGTTTTGTGAATCGACTGGCTGGTGGGGTGAATTATTGGGTGGTGATGCGGTTGTTTGTGACAAATTAATAATTTCCCCTGAATGTCAGTTAATGGTTATTGGGACAAAAAAGTCATGCAAATCCCATGGAAAAACACAACTGTTGGCGGCAGAGATTTATCCGGCCAGCGGTTTTTTTAAGAAAATGAATTCTGGTATTGCGACCGTTGCGGATATGTTGGCGACCAATACCGGTACTATATTGGCACTGTTTTCTGGTCATAATCAGTCTCAGTTTATAAATGTGCTGGAATCGACGGGAAATTCATATTTGGGCTGTATTGGTCGATATTAAAATGCTATTATTGCTTGATTTCTGTAAAAAAGCATGTATAATTCACGGGCTAAAATTTAAAAAAGGGTAATACAATGAAACAAGGCATTCATCCTGAATATCATGAAATTAACGTCACCAGAACTGACGGCAAAACAATTAAAATGTATTCTTCTGTCAAGAAAGACTTATTGTTGTCTACTGACAATTTGAACCATTCTGCCTGGACGGGGCAGCGTTCAAATTCTGGTGAAAAAGGTGCACGCGCCGCCGAATTCAAAAGCAAGTTTGCTGGCTTTAATTTCTAAGATTAACATATATTTGCGGGGGGTGTCACATGGAACTGTTGATTAAGGGGTCAACCGAATTAAACAAGATGTTTATGGCGTTGCAACGTACAGCGTCTGGTCTGCGTCGTGACTTTGGTGAAGTTGAAAACCTGCAGCAGTCTTTGCGTGGTGCGCGTGACTTTGTGCAAAAGGCCGCAAATCGTATCGAAGAAAGTATTTTAAATGACCTGCTGTTGGTTCGTCCATCGGCGGGTCTTTTGACACCAAATGTGTCGCGTGCTGGTGATGGTCGCGATGAATTTGTGTTATCGTTGTCTGGTGCTTCAAACTTTGTGCGTGGTAATCCGCATTTTGCAATATCTTTGGCGTTGCGTTCCAACGATGAAACCAAAATCGCATTAATATATTCGCCAATTGATGAAAGATTGTATTACGCAGAATCTGAACGTGGCGCATATGTTTTTTCGGCATATCATTCTGCGCGTATCAAGGTTTCGAATTTGTCAGAACCATCTGAACTAACAATTGCATATAATACATCAGATGCGCGCCCGATGATTGGTGATGTTCGTCGTACAGGGTGTCCTGCGCTGGATTTGGCGTGGGTTGCTGCGGGTAAATTGGATGCGTTTGTGTCAGATCCATTGGATTATGCAGAAATTGCCGCTGGCGACCTGATTGTACGCGAAGCTGGCGGTCAGATTGAAATGATGGCGGACTTGGTTGCCACAAATGGCAAGGTTGAATTATAAGATTCCCCGCCGCATGGCGGGATTTTTATTTGTTAAAATATTTGCAAATATGGTGTTTTTGTCGTAAAATTTACCTGTTATGAAATTTAAAAAATATTTACGCATTTTATTGAATGTATTTTTTTGGTGTTTTGTCGCTGGTATCGCCAGTTTGGCGGTATTGGTGTTAATATATGGTAATGATTTACCTGATTACAAGAAATTGGCGACCTATGCGCCACCTGTTGCAACGCGTCTGTACGCGTCGGATGGTGCATTGTTGATTGAATATGCCGAAGAACGCCGTGTCTTTATTGACTATGCTGATATGCCGCCCCAGTTGGTAAACGCATTTATTGCCGCCGAAGACCAAAATTTCTGGACTCATCCCGGGATTGATGTTCAGGGTATAATTCGTGCAGTGGTAAACAACGGTATGCGATTGGTAGGGTATAACACAACATTATCCGGTGCGTCAACAATTACACAACAGGTGGCAAAAAATTTCTTTCTAACATCTGATCGCACAATTTCACGAAAAATAAAAGAGGCTATATTGGCCCTGCGCCTGGAACGTGCTTTTTCTAAGGAGCATATTTTGACTTTATACCTGAACCAGATATTCTTGGGCGCGCGTGCATATGGTGTTGGGTCTGCTGCATTGATGTATTTTAACAAGCCTGTAAATGAACTGTCCTTGGCTGAATGTGCGTTTCTGGCATCCTTGCCCAAGGCGCCAAATAATCGCACCCGCGCGGTCGAACGTCGCAACTATGTTCTGCGTCGTATGGTCGAAGAAGGTTTTATTACCCAGGCTCAGGCCGACGTTGCTGCTGCCGAAGAATTAAATATCAACAGCGGGTTTACCGCCCAAATGGAAGAAGATTTTCAGTATTTTGCCGAAGATGTTCGCCGTCAATTATTGAACAGCCTTGGGCGCGAAGTTTTGTATAACCAGGGCCTGTATATCAAAACAACAATTGTTCCTGAATTACAGCGTGCGGCATCCGCCGCCCTGGCGCGTGAATTGGATGCGTATAATGCGGGACGCGATGAAAAATTACAGGGCGCAATCATCGCAATGAATCCACATACGGGGCGTATTTTGGCAATGGCGGGGGGGCGTTCTTTTCGTGACAGTTCGTTTAATCGTGCAACCCAGGCGTATCGTCAGATTGGTTCTACGATAAAGCCTTTTGTATATCTGGCGGCATTGGAACGTGGTTATACGCCGCAAACTATGATACTGGATGCACCGATTGTTGGTTGGCGTGAAAATGATACATTGTGGAAGCCTGAAAATTACGACAAAAAATTCTTGGGCGATGTGCCGTTGCGCCTGTCGTTGGAAACATCGCGCAATGTGCCGACGGTGCGTCTGGTTGAACAGATTGGAACCGAAAACGCAATTGCAGCCGCTCAGCGATTCGGTGTCTATCCATCAGATATGACAAATATGAATCTGTCCATGGCACTGGGGTCTGGCGAAACGACATTGGAAAAGTTAGTGCTGGGTTATTCTGCATTTATCAATGGGGGGCGCGTGATTCAGCCAAAGTTGGTCGATTATGTCGAAGACAGATATGGGCGTGTTATCGGTGGAGCACCGTCTGAAATTGTTGAATGGTCGGATGATTTAATGCCGCCTGAAATGAATGCTACATCAGAACCTTTGTCTGACCCACAAAGTTTGTATCAAATGGTATCTATCCTGCAGGGCGCGGTTGAACGCGGTACAGGTAAACAAGCACGTGTTTCTGGCCATACAATTGCAGGCAAAACAGGTACAACCAACGATGTCAAAGATGTTTGGTTTATAGGTTTTTCCAAGAATCTGATTGCGGGTGTATACCTGGGGTTTGATACGCCAAAACCGTTGGGTCGTGGCGCGGGTTCTCACATGGCAGCACGCGTGTTTGCGGACTTTATGCGGGTTGCATTGGCGGACGAAAAGAATCAGCCGTTTGCCGTCCCTGATGGTCTGACGTTTATGCGTGTAAACCGTCGCAGTGGTGCATCTGCCGCAACTGACCCAGACGGCACGATAATCCAAGAAGCCTTTAAACCTGGTCAATCTCCAAATCCTGCTCCACGCAAATCTGTTGCGGGATTTGTTCCGGTTGTTGGCGGTGTATTTTAATTCTTAGATTCCATTTGTATATAAAATCTTTTGTGATAGAATGTCAGCATAAGGGAAAAAGGATTTTTTATGCTGACAGATTATTTCTTTAGTTATGGCTATTCATTTTTTGCCAGTGGTTGGACACAATTTGCAGGGGCGTTTTTTGTATCTTTTATGATAATGTTGCTGTTTGGTCGTCCATTTATTCGTGCTATGCGTGCATTGCAAAAGCAGGGTCAGCCAATCAGTGAAAATGTCCCAGATGCCCATTTGAAAAAGGCGGGAACCCCAACAATGGGTGGTATATTAATTATTATTGCGATTTTGGTGGGCGCTTTGCTGTTTATGCCGTATTCAAATCCAACGGGTTGGATTGCGCTGGCGGCATTGGTGATGTTCGGTGCGTTGGGTTTTGTTGATGATTATAAAAAGGTTAAATCCCAGTCGTCCAAGGCTGCTAATGGTCTGTCGCCATTGACGCGTCTGGTTGTCGAAGGGATTTTTGTCGTCATACTGGCATATTTTATAAATCAAACAATGCCGCCATATATACCTGAATATTCCCTGTCAATTGGTGCGGGAATAATCTTGCCACTGGGGTTGCTGTATTATGTCTTTGCATATTTTGTAATTTGTGGCAGTGCCAATGCCACCAATATCACAGATGGGCTGGATGGAATGCTGGCTAAATTGTATATGCCTGTACTTGTTGTGTTGGTTGTGGCGTTATATGGTGCAACCCGAATTGGTTTTATGGACACGGTTATGTTCTTGCCAACTGCCAGTGGTCTGTATGCGGTCTTGGGCGCAGCCTTTGGTGCGGTCTTGGGGTTCTTGTGGTATAATGCGCGGCCTGCATCAATATTTATGGGCGATGTTGGTTCCTTGGCGCTGGGTGGCTTTATGGGTACGGTTGCCATGTTGTTAAAGTCTGAAATTATAATGGGTATTGCTGCCGGCATGATGGTTTTGATATTACTGTCATCCTTTATACAAACGACATGCTTTAAAATAACGCGCAAGATTTCTGGCACTGGTCGTCGTGTATTTTTGCGTGCGCCACTGCATCATCATTTCGAAGAATTGGGGTGGCCTGAAACAAAAATCGTAGAACGGTTCTTTATTCTGTCAATTTTGTTTTCAGGACTGGCATTGGTATTGTTGAAATTTGCATAACAGATAAAGGCAGACATGTTAAAGCGCAGCGAAGAAAGTAAATTAACCAGTTGGTATTTTGAAACAGACCGTCGCCTGTTAGGGTGCGTTCTTGTGATGATATTGCTGTCTGTGATATTTGTTGTGTCTGCAGGCTCGATTAAGGCCGAACATATGGGCGAACCTTGGTATTATTTTTTAGTCAAGGCTACGCCGTTTTATATTGCTGGATTAATCGCTTTATTCGGGGCCAGTTTCCTGAACAAGAAATGGGTGTTAGTATTTGCTGGCTTAAATTTGGTGGCAGGGTTGGCGCTGTTACCGCTGACAGTTGTTGCGCCACACATGATTAATAATTCTGCGCGTTTTGTGTCGTTGGGATTTTTTAATGTTATGCCATCGGATATTATGAAGCCAGGCTTTATAATCATGACGGCATATTTTTTATCGCTGATGAAGCAACATTATGGTGATAATATTTTCTTTAACAAAGAAGCGTGGCGTTTTAATACTTGGCTCAGTTGGGCGTATTATCTGCCTGCGTTTATCTTGTTTATTTTGATTGTGTTTAATCATCCTGATTTTGGGACTTCAATTCTTTATCTGGGTGTGTTTACAGCAATGATTTTTATTGCGGGTATGCCACTGGTATTGATACCGGTTTTGGGGGTTGCAGGCTTTTTAATGTTAGTTGCAGCGTTCTTTACATTGGGGCATGTGCAGCGTCGTATTCTGGCATTCTTTACAGGTGCAGGTGACACATATCAGGTTGACAGTTCCGTTGATTCGATCCGTCATGGGGGATTGTTGGGGTCTGGTGATGATGCGTTTGTAAAACAATATTTGCCCGACGTTCATACAGACTTTATATTTGCTGCCATTGCCGAAGATATGGGCGCGATAATGGCGTGTGGATTGCTGGTGCTGTTGTTCTATGTGTTTCGTCGCCTGATAACAAACGCAACAAATGCGCGTGATTTATTTGTTGTCTATGCAACGGGTGGCACGGCGGCATTGTTTGGTACCCAAATATGCTTTAACATGTTAACGACATTAAACCTATTCGCGCCCAAGGGTATGACATTGCCATTCATTTCATACGGGGGCAGTTCGCTGTTGGCGTATTGTCTGCTGTTTGGTATGATATTGGCATTGGTTCGCGAAGATAAATGGAAATAGTATAACGGGGGTGTGTTATGAAAATATGGATTGCAACAGGTGGTACAGGCGGGCATGTCTTTCCGGCATTAAGTGTTGCCACAGAATTGGCATCGCGTGGGCATAAAATCACAATATCGTGCGATGGTCGTGTGCGCGAAATGGTTCGTCGTGGCGCGCCCAAGGGTGCAAAAATTGTTCATGTTTGGGCGTCTGGTGTTGGCGCAAAAAGTCGCCTGAAACAGATGTATGCATTGTTTAAAATTGGCGTGTCTGCGGTCGCGCTGATATTGCGTTTTGCCTTTTTGCGTCCAAATCGTGTTGTTGCGTTTGGGGGGTATGCATCTGTGCCTGCTGTATTTGCGGCGCATGTTTGGCATGTTCCAACATTCCTGCACGAACAGAATGCGGCAATTGGCCGTGCAAATCGCTTCGCGATGCGCTGGGTAAAAACCTTGATGACCAGTTTCCCAACCGTGTCTGGCATACCCGAAACTGGTGCACGCGTTGTTTATACTGGCTTGCCAGTGCGCGGTGATTTCTTGTCTGCGTCTGCCGCACCATTGACGGGTGCTGGACGACTGTTGGTGACGGGTGGGTCACTGGGGGCGCAAATCCTGGATGATGTAGTTCCATCTGCAATCGCTGCTATGAAGAATAATAAAAAGATTTTTGTAACTCATCAAACGCGCCCCGAAAATGTAGAGCGTTTGCAGCGTTTTTATGCAGAAAATAAAATTCGTGCAAATGTTTTGTCTTTTATTCACGATATGGCGGGTGCAATTGTTGGGGCGGACTTAGTTATCGGTCGCAGTGGTGCCAGCACTGTTGTTGAATTACAGACTATTGGTCGTCCGGCAATATTGGTGCCCTTAAACATAAATCCTGACCAAGCTGCCAATGCCGCGTCATTCGCCAAAACTGGTGGTGGCTTTGCGATTGAGCAATCCAAGTTTACGCCGCGTTGGTTGTCATCTACCCTGGCAGAATTATTTGATAATCCATCGCGTCTGGAAAAAATGGCGCAAAAGGCGTATGTTGAAAATAATGCTGTTACGACAATCGCAGATGTTGTAACGAAATAAAAAAAATCCCACCGAATGGTGGGATTTTTTTTGTAAAAACATTTTTCTACTTGCGCACGATTCGTCTTTTGTTCTATGATAAAACCAGAAGGGAAGAAAGATGCGTCGTATTACAATCAGTGTATTGTCGGTATTTGTTGTGTTGCCTGCGATTGCGGGTGGTCGTTTGCCTGTGGTAAATATTGCCTCGGGTGGTGTTTCTGCGCGGGCCGCATTTGGCGAAGCGGATACCAAACCCGTTACGGTTGCGGTCACCACACAAAAAAAACAGGCGTCGCCCACACGGACCAGACGCGTTGTTTCGCGCAGTGCCACGCCGGTCCAGGCGGTTGATGTGGGTGAAAAAATTGTTGCATCAAATGATGTTTTATCGCCACGTCGCCCCAGCAATGATTTATGGGCAAAAAGTGACAACGCGTTGCGTATGCCAATGCCCAGTGAATTTTCTGTGATACGCACCGATTCTGTTTTACCAGAAGAAAGTTTGGATAAAACCTTTGCGGTGGCACCTGTGACCAAATCGGTCGCCCCCGCGCCACGCATGGCCAAAACGCAGGTTGCGCCAACGACTGCGCCGGCCACATCGGAATCTGACCTAGATACACAAATTGCGCGACTGGCCCAATTGCAAAAACGCGCCGATGACAGTGTGCGTACCGTTTCGCGTCGTGTCATTTCTGCGCCAATTGCTGAAATGCAAACACATTCAGAACCGCGCACGGTTGCATCTGCCGCGCCTGTGAAAAGCGAATCTGTATCTTTACATCGTATGGTTGTTCCAATGGAAACAGACAATGTTGTAATGCGTGCCGTTGAAAAAACGAAATCTCCGCGCATTGCAGCGGTTCGCGATGATATGACAAAAATGAATCCGAATGAATTGCGTCGTGCGTTTCGTAAAACATTTTTAGAAGAAAATAAGCATCTGTCCACATTTTCAATAGACTCGCGCTTTGACACAGCCAGTGATATGTCCGCATCAATCGAAGGGTTCACTGCAAATCACGACCTGTCCGAAGGTACTGGGATACGTCCGCTGGAAATCAAGATTAAATTCCGCAATGCAGATTCTGCCCTGTCGCGCGACAATTATACATTATTAACCGAATATGCTGGTATCGTTGTAAACAAACCGACACGCGCAATTCAGGTTGCAATACCGTCATACATGACAATGAAATCTGACGAACGCAAATTGGCGGCACGTCGTCTGGCAATTATTGAACAGGCCCTGACTGATAATGGTGTTTCAAAACAGCGAATTGTACCTGTTCTATCTAACCGTGATGAGCCTAGTTTTGTTCTGCGTATTATCTCGGGCGATGAATATGAAACATTAACGCAACAGTCACGAAATATGTTTGGTGATACTGTGTCTAAAAAGACTTATAAAAGTATGTCGTGGTAAAGTTCTTTAATAGTGTTATTGGCTTTTTATTTCCGCCGGCGTGTCCGCTTTGTGATACGCCGGTATCTATTCATGGCGAATTGTGCGCCGAATGTTGGGCCGCAATTGATTGGATTACATGGCCTTATTGTGTGCGGTGTGGTTATCCATTCCCGGCGGATTTAGACCTGGGTGGCACGCCACTTTGTCCAATATGTGCGTCGGGAAAAACTGAACTGGATTGGATTCGCTGTGCATGTGTATATGATGCGGCGTCGCGTTCTGCAATGTTGCCGTTCAAGCATGGTGGGCGAATAAAATATGCACGCTTTATGTCGCGTGCAATGATGTGGGCGTTGCGTGATATTAATGTTGATGCTGATATTGTAATGCCTGTGCCGCTGGCGAACCGCCGACTGTTTTCGCGTGGCTATAACCAGGCGACCCTATTGGCGCGTCCTATTGCACGCACATTGGATGTGTGTCTGGATGTTGATTCTGTTCGTCGCAAATTCAGGCCAGACATGGGGCACAAAAACGCGCGTCAGCGTCTGGAAAATATTCATGGTGTATTTTCGGTTGTGCGGCCTGATAAAATCCGTGGTAGAAAAATTTTGTTGGTTGATGATGTTATGACGACTGGCGCAACATTTTCAGAATTGTGTCGTGTATTAATGCGTGCTGGTGCATCAGCGGTTTATGGTGTGACATTTTGTCGTGTTGTGCGCACGATTTAATTTAGTATTTTATATTTGTTTGGGGTTTGTATATTATGAATCGCGCTTTGCATTTCTTGATAGATTAGTTTTGTTGAACACATCTGGAACAGTTTTAAAACGCACAGGGCAGGTTGGGCCATTGTCTTTTTTTTGTCCGAGATTATTGTGTTGGCGACCTTGTATCCATCAACATAAATGCTGTATTTGTAAATGGTTGCATCTTTGTTTTTATACAGCATTAATTGCTCAAAGTCATATGCTGTGCCATCCTTGCCGACAAGACTGTAATCTGTGGATTCCAAGGAATCGCCATTTGTGATTCTGTATACAGACACATATCCGTCAATAATTGCTTGACGGATTTTTTCTTGCAATAATGTGTCCGCTGCAAACTGCATTATTTCGCTTTCTCAATTCTTTTACCATTCAAGAAATCGATTAATATTTGTTCTTTGGCTGTCAAGTGCTTTGCGGCGTTGCGTGCGCGTTCTAATTCTGCATAGCGATTACTGATTGTGTGCAGTATATCAAACATGTCGCGTTGTTCTTGTGTCATCGCCTTGTTTGCATTTTCATACCATTCAATCTTAAATGTTGTGCCGTGAATGGTCAGTGTGTACAGGCCGTAATCCCATCCGTTTGTATATTCCATCAAGATATTTCCGTTTACGTCCTTGACGATATATTCGTCAATGCCAGGGTGACGGGTCAAGACAACATTGTTGCGATTTGCTGTATCGATAATAGTTTGTTTTAATAGGTTGTTCATTCTTGTATCCTTTAAAAGTAGTTATACTTACTCTTAAATATAACACAAAAGAAAAGTTTGTCAAGTGCTAACTTTGTTGCAAAGTTGAAATTATTTGTCTAAACTTTTTGTGTCCTGTATATGTGAAAATAAAAAGGAGAAAATATGAATTTTAAATTTTTGTCTGTTCTTGCCGGCTTGTTGTTGCCTGTTGTGGCAAATGGGGCAATGCCGCATGTTGGTTTTTATCAGACGATTGATGATGAAACAAAGTCGCCTAAATCGATAGTTGCGTTGTATGAATATACGGATGGTGATGATGTAGAATTAGCTGGTCGGATTATTGCGTTGTATGGTACAGACGGCGCAGTTTCTGAAACTTTGTCTAATCCTGTTCGTGTTGCAGATTCTGTGTCTGGTGCACCAAAGATGGTTGGACTGGATATTATTTGGAATATGGAATGGGATGCGGATGATTCCAGGTACGAAGATGGAAAAATCATGGATCCAAAGTCTGGCAAGATTTATTCCAGTCTTATGTGGCAGGAAACGCCTGGTGTTCTGAATGTTCGTGGAAAAATCGGACCGTTTGGTCGCACGCAATATTGGAATGTTATGTCTGTATCTGATTTGCCATTGGATTTGCAAAATCTGGATATGTCCAAATGGGCGCCAAAGGTTATAAAATAAAAATACCGCCCGTTTGGGCGGTTGTTTATTGCAAAATATTTTTTGCGTTTTCTAATAATGTTATTGCTGTATCTATTTCGTCGGCCGAATAGGATGTCGTGACTGTCTGTGTTATTGTTGCCGATTGTGATGTGTTGGCGTCTGACAAATTAGCAGGTAAATTTCCGTCGCGTAACAATTTTTTTACCCCTGCAATTGTCATGCCGTGTGTATACAGCAAATCTTTTATTTGAATTAATTTCTGTACAGTTTCCGTGCGGTAATATCTGCGCCCACCGGCCCCTGTTGTTGGGCGAATTGCAACTGGGAATTGTTTTTCCCAGTATCGCAGGGTGTGTGCCGGCACGGCCAGTCGTTTTGAAACTTCGTTTATAGATGCAAAGTATTCATTATTATTTTCCATGCCGGCATTCCTCTTTCTTTATTCTGCGACTGTTGCTTCTGCGTTTGTGGCATTTTCTGTTTCTTCTTCGCCTGCGCCTTCAATTGAAATTGCTGATACAACCTTTTCATTGTCGGCTGTGCGGAACAGCGTGACCCCTGCCGTACTGCGGCCTGCAATACGAACATCTGCGACCGGTGTGCGAATAATTTTGCCACCATCTGTCACCATGATAATATCATGATCGTCTGCAACCGGGAAGGAACCTGCCACCGCAGTATTTTTTCCACCAAGTTTAATGTTTGCAAATCCACCGCCACCACGATGGGTCAGACGGTATTCGTATGAACTGGTGCGTTTGCCAAATCCGTTTTCAGAAATGGTCAAGATGAATTCTTCGCGTTCTGCCATTTCGGCCATTTTTTCATCGCTCAGAACAATTGTTGTTTCTTCTTCATCTGTGTCTGCTTCTTCTTCGATTCCGGTTTCTGCACGACGTGCTGCGCGTGATTGTTTGATGTACGCCGCGCGGATTGCAGAATCGGATTCGCCGCGGTTCAGCATTGCCATGTCGATAATACGGTCATCCGCCCCCAGTGTTATACCGCGCACGCCGGTTGAATTGCGTCCTGCAAAGATGCGGATTTCTGTTACAGGGAATCGGATTGCACGACCGCGATATGTTGCCAAGAAAACATCCTGGTCTTCATTGCATGGCAGAACAGAAATCAAACTGTCGCCTTCGTCCAATTTCATTGCAATTTTACCGTTTGCGCGAATTGAGTCAAAGTCACTCATGCGATTACGGCGCACAGTGCCTGATGCTGTTGCAAACATCAAGAAGTGTTCTTTGCCTGATTCTGCAACGCGTGCCACATCTTCTTCTGGAACTGGCAAAATAGCAGTAATTGTTTCGTCTTTTTCCAGTGGTAACAGATTTACCAATGGGCGTCCCTTGGCTGCGGCGGCCGCTTCGGGTAATTTGTATGTTTTTAATTTATAGCACAGGCCCTTAGAGCTAAAGAACAGCAGTGGTGTGTGTGTGTTTGCAACAAATACCTGAACAACATAGTCGTCGTCTTTTGTTGCCATGGCATTGCGTCCTTTGCCACCGCGTTTCTGCGCGCGATATGTATCCAATGCAACGCGTTTGATGTATCCTGTGTTTGAAACAGTAATAACCATATCTTCGCGTGCAATCAAATCTTCGATGTCAATATCGATTTCTGCGTCTGAAATTTCTGTTCGGCGCGGTGATGCCCAGTTGTCACGAACAGATTCTGTTTCTTCGCGAATGATTTGAACAATGCGTTCCTGGCTGCCCAAGATTTCTAATAAGTCACGGATGGTTGCCCCCAGGGTTGTTAAATCGTTGTGAATCTTGTCGCGTTCCAGACCTGTCAGGCGGTGTAATTGCAATTCCAAGATTGCGCGTGCCTGGTCTTCGGACATATAGAACATGCCGTCTTTATATTCTGTGTTCGGATCGTCAATCAGCTGGATGTATGATTCAATATCTGATGCCTTCCACCCGCGTGAAATCAGTGCTTCGCGTGCGGTGTCTGGGTTTGGGCTGGATTTAATTAATTCAATTACTTCGTCCAGGTTTCCAACCGCAACCGACAGTCCTAACAAAGTATGTGCGCGATTGCGTGCCTTGTTCAAATCAAAGATTGTACGACGACGAATAACCTCGGCACGGAACTCGATAAATGCATCCAGTACCCCGCGAACATTAAACAGCATTGGGCGACCGCGATTTAACGCCATCATATTAACAGGAAAACTGGTCTGCATTTCTGTGTATTGGAACAAGTGATTCAATACGACATCTGCAATTGCATCGCGTTTTAATTCAATAACGATTCGCAGGCCTTCTTTGGACGATTCGTCACGAATTTCAGAAATGCCTTCTATGCGTTTATCTTTAATCAGTTCAGCGATTTTGATAATCAGTTGCGCTTTGTTTACCTGATATGGAATTTCATCAACGATAATTGCCTGGTGGTCGCGGAAATCTTCGATGTGCGTTTTTGAACGAACGATAATTGAACCGCGGCCTGTTGTGTGTGCTTTGTACGCGCCGGCGTGTCCCATAATCATCGCGCCTGTTGGAAAATCAGGGCCTGGGATAATGCCGAACAATTCATCGTCCGTCAGGTTTTTATTTTCCAAAATTGCCAAAATGCCATTACAGATTTCGCCCAGGTTGTATGTTGGAACATTTGTTGCCATACCAACCGCAATACCAGAACCTCCATTTACCAAGAAGTTTGGAAACTTGGTTGGCAACACAACTGGTTCTTGTAAACTGCCGTCAAAGTTTGGCATCCAATCCACAGTGTCTTTTTCCATGTCGTCCATCAGCGATGCGCCCAGTTTTGACAGGCGTGCCTCAGTATAACGCATGGCGGCTGCCTTGTCTCCATCTCGTGAACCAAAGTTACCCTGACCCTGGACCAGCATTTCGCCCATTGAAAAGTCTTGTCCCATACGAACCATGGCTTCATAAATAGAACTATCACCATGCGGGTGGTATTTACCCATAACATCACCGACAATACGCGCAGACTTAACAGTTGGCTTGGTCGCTGGCGCAACATCATTCATAACATACAGAATTCTGCGATGTACCGGCTTGCACCCGTCGCGTACATCTGGCAATGCGCGGTCGACAATAACCGACATTGCATAGTCCAAGAAACTGGTTCGCATTTCGTGTTCCAACGAAGACTGTGGAACGCGTATTTCATTTACTTCATTAATATTTTCTGACATACTGCCTTTCCTATTGTTAATAACACACAAAACATAGCAGATTTTTGGGCTTTTGGTCAAGAAATAAAGGTTAAAATTTTGTTTGACAAATTGTTGCTTTGTGGTAGCCTGTGGGGGGTTAAAATATAATGATGCAACAAATGAAACAGGATTTATTAGAAGTACGCGAAATCGTAAAAGACATGCGTGATGCCCCAGATACAGATGGATTCGCGCGTGCGTGTTATTCGTGTCAGGTATGGGGTTTAAACCGAATGATTGGTGCGATTGATGTTGCGCGGTATGTTAAACATTTGTTGCAACAAAAACAAAAGTAACAAGGGAACGCGACATGTTTTTACCGTTTTACAGATTGCTTACCGCAATATTTGTGTACTATCTGTTTTTAGAAGGTCTAAAAAAGATGGGGCTGGTAAAGTCAAAATAATTTAAAGAAAACAGTTGCGTTTTATAAAATCGTATGATTAAATAGACGCACAAACAGATTTTTTTCTGGGTGCTTATGATGCTGCTCGGGCACGCAGAATGAAAAAGAAAAGAAAAACACAAGGGAATTAAGTCATGGCAACAAAACGTACATATCAGCCTTCTAAGACACGTCGTATCCGTACACACGGGTTCCGTGCCAGAATGGAAACCAAGGGCGGCCGCGAAGTATTAAATCGTCGTCGCGCAGCAGGTCGCAAAAGAATTGCTGTATCTGCAGTCAGATAATAAAGAAACGCCCAACTGGGCGTTTTTTTATTATCTGGACTTCTGTTGCATGTGCATGACTAAATCTATTGAAGTGCCAGTCATATTTGATTTTACGGTATATATATCCATCTTGTGATGTTTTTGTATTTTTTGATTTATAGCGATTAAAAAAGATTTCCAAAAATTTAAAAATAGGTCTGTTGGAGTGTCGTCAGGTATCCACATATAATCCATGAATATTGTTCCTTTGTTGTTCAGATTTTTTGACAGTGGATTTAGGATGTAGTTATAGTAATCAGTCATTGCGTCAATTCCGTTGTTTTTGTTTGTTGGCATTGACTCATAAATGTTTGACAGCATTATTATATCGTATTTCTGATTTAGTGTATGTGGTAAATATCTTATGTCTACGTGTTTGAAATCAAATTTATATGGCAATTTGCTTTGTAGATCCTGGTATTTATTATTGCTGTGTAAATAAGATGTGTTTTCAATTGTGGGTTCGGGTTCAAAAACGCGGAAGTTTCCGCTTTTTAAATCTAACAGTAACATAATTTCGGCTGGGGTTATGTTTTGTTCAATGTTGCTCAGCAATTCCAATTTAAATTGCATGCGTTTTGAAAAAAAGAAATCCATAAATTTATTATAGTCCAAATATCGTATCATTTTTGTTTTTAAGTCAATGACCGTCTTTTGCAGGATGTTTATGTCAAATGTATCAACGTGTTTTGCGCCTGCTAATAATGCTTCAAAAGCATGGTCTCCAGAACTGGCAACGGTTAAAACATTTTTGTTCTTTGCGCCACCGGATTTCGCAATGTATTCTTGTACATTTTCATTTGTGAATAAAAATACAGGGGAATTATCGTCGTATTTTACCATTGTTTAACCTTTTGTGACAAATATAAACAATGTTTTTTGTTTGTCAATGGTGGATTATTTTTGTTTTTCAGAAATGGCGCTGTCTTTTTCCTGCAGTAATTGCTCAATCTTAATCAATCTGTTCATTATCTGTGCATTAGATAAGCTGTCAAAATACTGTGTTATATTTTGTTTTGTTGCGGTGTTTGATGGCAGTGTTCGTCTGGCTGTGCTCAGTCTTTCGATTAATCGCTGATTTTTATTGTATGCGTTTTGTGCTTTCCTGACCTCTGGAACATGAAAGAATGTATAAAATGTTTCTTCATTGCACGGAATGTCTGTTATGTACGATGGACTTTCTATTGCGGCGCGTTGTGCGCGCTTTAATTGTATTTTATTATTAAGTCTCAGACTGTCTAATTGTTTGTTGATTCTTTGTCTTGCGATATAATTTTCATTGTTGTGCAATGAATCTGTTGTGTTTTTATCTTTGTTTTTTGCTATGCTGTCGACTTCGTTAAACAGTTGTTTTATTGTATGGTCTTTTGTTGCAATAATCTTGTTCAGTCTTGCTTGCTTTACAGAATCGGAATATGCTGAATATTTTTGCGTTGCCTGTGGTTCTGATGATTCTGTTTCTTTGCTTGTGATGCATGCCAATGCGATTGCGCAAATCATCATGCCGCATGCGCATACAAAATCAATCTTTTTAGAATTAAATAAATCACGAATGTTCATAATAAAAACTGCAAATAAAAATGGCAGTCCCAACGGGAATCGAACCCGTGTTACCAGAATGAGAATCTGATGTCCTAACCGCTAGACGATGGGACCACTGACGGATATGTTACACGTATTTAATAAATTTTTCAAATGAAACTTTTCCTTGCGCCCAATATTTTTTTGACCTAGGATACGTGTATATTATGGCGGGTAGAATAAGACGTTTTTTTACAAATATTATATGCGGTTGTGTTTATAACAAGGATAAACGCAAACATCTGCGCGTTCTTCTAAATTCACCTGTGTCGTCCTATGTTCGATTTGTGCGCAAAAATACCGGATGTCCAATAAAGAAGTTGCGAACTTTCATTGGATATCAGGCGCGAAATTTATTAATCAGCGTGAATGACGAATATATATATAAGTTTCCGTTGCGCCGTTCTAATTCGGATGAGTTGGCACTGCGTGAAAAAAGAATAGTTGATGCATTGATTCCTGTGTCGCCAATCGGTATCCCGCCGGTTGAAATATACGAATATCATGGTGTGTTGGTTCGTCGTTATCCGTTTGTTCGTGGTGTGCGCTTGCGTGAAATTCCATTAGATGTTGTGTTAAAAAATGTAAAGATTTTAGCGCCGCAAATCGCAGTCTTTTTGCATGCCATTGGTGTTTGTGATCCAGATGAAATCCGTGACTTAAAGCCAGATGTTAATTCTAAGCCGGGATATATGTATGGTTGGTTTCATGGTGATATTGGTGATAATTTCTTTGTAGATATTGATACTATGCAGATTACTGCTTTTATTGATTGGGAAGATTGCTATTTTGGTGATTTTTCTGCGACTTTTACTGGGGATAAACGTTCGCCAAATCGTGAATTGATGCGTGCTGCATCACAAGAATACAAGAAATTGTATAATGGGGGATGTTATGGGGTTTAGGCGTGTGTTATCAAACGTTATTTGTGGTTTTATACCGAATAAAAAGGTTCGCAGCAAGGTTCGTATTGTTTTGAATAATCCGTCAGTTCGTCGTTATATTAAGTTTGTGCGTCGATGGGCAGATGAAAATTGTGGTGGGGTGAAAAAACTTTCGATAGAATTCGGCGTTGGGTGTCACAATATGGTTGTTTTGTTGAACAATATGCATGTCTTTAAGTTTTCTTTGTTGCCTGGACGAGAAGCACGCGCATATCACGAAGAACGTGTTGTGAATGCATTTAGAAAAATTTCACCGATACATTTTCCCGAAATGGAATTGATTAAGATAGAAGATACAGTGGTTCGTCGTTACGAATATGTTGCTGGTAAAATGTTAACTGATTTTTCTCCGTCATACATAAATAAAAACAGAGTCAAGATAGCAAAGCAATTGGCAGGCTTTTTGTACTGTATTGGTTGTTCGGATCCTGTAGAGTTGCGCGATTTAAAGCCTGATTTGCGCACAAAGCCAGGTTTTTTATATGGTTGGTTTCATGATGATATAGGTAATAATTTTATGCTGGATGACAATTTAAATATTATTGCATTTATTGATTGTGAAAATATGAAGTTTTGCGATTTTAAAGAATCTTTAGCGAACTCAGAGCATTTCTGGGATAAAAACGGAATTCGTGGGTTGATGATAGAATTGCTGTCGGAATATACAAAATTATATTATTCAAAACAGAAAAAATAGAAATCAATATTTCTCTTCTGTTTGTGTTATATTATTTATCTTTATGTGTGGATTCAATGTAGTGTTATTATAGGTGGTTTTTGTTAATTGTGTTAATTATGTCAATCAGTGTTTTGGTGTAGTTAAAAATGTCTTTTATTTCTATGTGTTCATTTGTTGTGTGTGCGTGCTGAATACTGCCTGCGCCATAAACAACGGTGTCAATTCCGTATTTTTGAAAAAATCCAGCCTCGGTCGCAATGGGGGATGTTATATTTGGTGTGTTTATAATATTTGTAATCTGGCTGTTATTGTTTTTTGACAGTGCATATATCTCTTCTGCGATATTATTTTTTATGTCTAATCCTGGTGTTTGGCGCATTAATTTGTTTTGAAATTCAGTCACAGACTGAATTATGTTTCTATGTTCTTTATCTGATGTATATCGAATCTCCCAATCAAAAGTTGTTGTGTCGGCAACAGTGTTTCTTTGTGTGCCACCGTAAATACGTCCAACATTAATTGTTGTTCCCGTTTCTAAGTATTGCTTGGCTAATATTTGCAGGTGTGAAATTAATTCTGTGGCGAAATAGATGGCGTTTACTCCGTTTTTTATCTGACTGGCGTGCGCAGATCTGCCATATACAGTTGTTGAATATCCGCAATATCCATTATGAGAAACGATAGTATTCATGCTTGTTGGTTCTCCAACAATTGCCATGTGTGGATGTATGTTATTTGTCTGCATAAAATCGCATATGTGCTTTATGCCTGTAACATCTGTTTCTTCGTCGCCTGTCAGTGTTAATATAATCGGAAATTTTTGTTTTTTAAATTCTGGTATCAGTGCTAATAAAATTGCGATAAAATATTTCATGTCGACAGCGCCGCGCCCAAAAATTTTGTCGTTTGTGCGTGTTGGTAAAAATTGTTCTGTGTTTCCTGGGACGGTGTCCATATGTCCCGACAGTAATAAGCCAGAATTTATATCATGTAAAGCATTTGTATTGATTCCGGCAATAATGCTTTCTGCTTGGTTTTTTGTGTGTTTGATTCGGGTGTAAATAATATTGTGTTTGTCTAATATATTGCAAACATAGTCTGAGATGTTTTTTATTTTATCGTGTGTATCAGATTGTACAGAAATTAGATTGTCTAAAATTCCTAGAATATCGTTCATGTGAATGCCTTTTGATTAATTTTATATATGTTGCAAACAAACGCAATAAAAAGTTATAAAAAACCGCCTGGTTTGGGCGGTTTTAATTTCTTGGTTTTATATGATATCGTTCCATGAATTTGCTGATTTGGGAATTTTTGCTTGGGCTGATTGTGTTTGGCATGTTTTCTATTTTCGTAATTTTCGTAATTTTTTGTTTTTCTTTTGTTTTGACAGCGTACAAATTTTGGTTGTCTCCTAATCCCAAAAATGCCTCGTTCAGCAATTTGTTGTATCTGTGTTTAAAATCTGTGTCATGTTCATACAGATAATGGGTGACCTTTTCGATTAATCCTGAATGATTATTTGCGCAAAAGTTTTTAATTCGTGAAAACTTCCCGTCCGTAACGATTTCCAGCCCCTTTTTATCCAGGGCTTTAATTTCTATTCTGTCGAATTTGATTGGTGTTTTGGTTGCAGAATCATAAATCATATCAAACATAAAATCTTGCATGGCTTCGTAATCCAGCATCCATTTAGGGTATTGAATGTCTGTTGGGTTGATTTCGCATTCTGCGATATATGCGCTTTTGCCAGGGGTGCTTTCCCATCCGTCTTTCATTGTTTTTATGTGATTTTGTGCCCCCTGATATGTTGTAAAGAAATAATATCCGTTGCTTTGTCCGCCCAGTGCGCTGCGCGATGGGTTAAAGTATCCTGATTGTTTTATTTTTTGAAAGTCTGATTCGTTAATTGGGGTAATTATATGATACAGGATAATTTTGTCTGATTTTAATTGCTTGCTTCCTTGGTGGAATTGTGTTGCTTTCTCGTTCATATGTAACCTCTTTCTTCTGTGATTATATCACAAAGATTTAAGAAAACCGCCATAAAAAGGCGGTTTTTTGCTTTCGAAGTATTTTAAAATTAACGTTGCTTTTCTGTTAAAAACAATCCTGCGCATCCCCCGGCCAGTGCCAGCAGTGCCGCGCCGCTTAATAGAGTTTCTGTTTGTTGGCTAATAATTCTCTTTTCATGGTAATTGCGCGTTTCTTCGTCTGCATATTGCAATTCGTCGCGGAAGTCGGATGTTCCTGCGACTGCTAATGCCAAAACAAAGCCTGTGCCTGCAGATGCCATGGATAAAGTTCTTAATAATTTGCGTTTCTTTTCGTTCATTTTAAATCCTTTGTGTTTATTACTCATCACTATATAGTACAAATATAATAGTTGTCAAGTGTTTTGTGAAAATAAATAGTCCCAGGGAAAATAACAAAACGGCCTTCCTTTAATCAATAGGTCTTGAATTTTTTTGGGGGGCGCGCGTGGGGAAGGGGGAACTCGAACAAAATATTGACATTGTTTTATGTTGCAATCACTGAAACTGATTGCTCAAACGCATGAAGCCTTGCAAACAAAAAAATGCCCCAGCGGGCATTTTGTTAACTGTGGTTGGGGCGCACGGATTCGAACCATGATAAAGAGAACCAAAATCTCTTGTCCTACCATTAGACGACACCCCAATTGCGTTTACGCATTATAAATATATTTTATATTTTTGCAATAACAAATTTTTGTTATCTGGTTTTAAATCTAGTGTGCTCAATTATTTTGTCAAAATCGCGATCGTCCTGGATTTCCTTGGCGGTTCGAATTTTATTGTTAATCAAGAAGTTGTCTTGTTTAATCATATACTTTTTTTGTTCTGTTTGTGACATACTGGCAATCTGTTTCCCGCGTGCGGTATTGAAAAATTTTGGTTTATATCCCCATTCCCACGACAGGCGGATTCTGTCGCCGTCCCACAGACATGCCGAAACCCCATCTGGGGCATAGCGACCGGTTGTGTGATTTTCAATCGCGTAAAGAATTTTATTTGTGTCTGCCACAGAAATATGGGGATAATGCGTGGCCAAAAATTCACGTGCAATTGGTACAGCGTGCGGTCCATGCTCTGTGCACCATTCATCATTTGTTCGTGCGCAATCGTGCAGTCCTGCCGCTAACAGCACGGGCAGGGGCTCTTGATTAATTGTATATGCTATATCCAGTCCGAACATTGCGACCTGGGTGGTGTGTGTCAGGCCATGATATCCATATCTGTCCTGGTTTGAAATCTGGGCAATTTGTGGCAAAATTTGCTCAAAGAATAATTTTGCATAATATTCAGCCCCGTGTGCAGTTTGTATTGTGTTTTTATTTTTCTGGGTTATAAATTGAATTAATAAATCTTTAGGTTTCATTTTATTTTCTTAGGCCTATGTTTTTTTTGTGTATAAACTGTCGCATATTTTTTTATAAAATCAAATAAAAAAAGAAAATTTTATACTTGAAACAAAAAACATTAAATTATATAATGATTAAACTTTATAACAAATCTTCAAATCAAGCCTATTATATAGGAGTTTAAAATGGCGCGCAAGGAATTTGTTCGTTTAATGGAAGAAAATATTTGGACATTGGATAAAATTGCCGATAAGTTGCGATTGGATCGTGTAGATACAACCGGTTATCCGCGCCAATTGATGTCTATTTTGGTGCGTCTGCACAATGGTGGGCGTGCGCGTCTAAAGGATATTGCGCGTCGCGAACATGTGTCCGCACCGAATTTGTGTGCGGCTTTTAGAAAACTGGAATCGGATGGTTTGGTTATACGCACGATTGATGAAGATGATCGTCGCAATACGTGGTATTGTGTGTCTGAATCTGGTGCCGAATTGGCGCGTGTTGCAATGGATTTGTTTCGCGGTGGTATTGAACGCATTTTTGCCAATGTTTCGCGCGAAGATGAAGTGCGTCTGACCCAGGCATTGCGTACCATGCATGAAGTTTTAAAAAAGGTGGAGTTAGGTAATGAATAGTTTTAAGTGTGCCTCGATGGGGGGTGTTTTTTGCGCTTTGTTGGTTGTGTCGCCATCATTCGCAATAGATTTGTCATTAAATGATGCGGTTGAAAAAATAATGCACGAATCGCACGATTTGAAAAAGGCATCAGCTAATTTATCGCGGGCCGAAGCGTCATTAGATGCCGCGAATGCTAATCGTTGGTTTAAATTGGATGGTTCTGCATCATATATGAACATGGTAAATGTTGAAAATCCATCGGAATCCCAGAAAATTGAATTGCCACCGTCTTTAGGCGGTTTGATTCATGAAACCTTAAAAGATACATCAATTGCGTTTGAAATTCCTGATAATATTTTCCAGGCGGGTTTGACATTGACTCAGCCGCTGTATACATTCGGCAAAATCGGCAACGCGGTAAAGTCTGTGCGTGCGGCGGTCAAAATGGCCGAAAAATCCCAGGAATTAACCCGTCGTTCTGTACGTTATGCTGCAATTGACCTGTATTGGACAGCCAAGATGACAGATGAAATTGTAAAGTTGGCAGAAAACGATTTAAAAAACGCTCGCGCTGCAAAACGTAATTTAACATCTGCCGGTCGCGCAAATCGCAGTAATTTGTTAAAAATTGAATCTGATATCGCAACCAAAGAAATCAATGTTTCTGATGCAAAATTTGACCGTGATACTGCGCACAGAATGTTAAAAATTTTGGCGGGAATTGATATCGCCGAACCATTGGTTTTGACGGATAATTTTCCATCTGATTTTGGCGAATTAAATGCAGGAAATTTAAAGACTACACCCCAATGGGAAATTCTGGAACAACAGGCCAACATGTATGAACGCCTGGCACGTTCACAACGCGCAAACGGATATCCAACATTGGCGGCAACTGCATCGTATACATATTCATCAATGTCGGGTGATATTGGACACTTGTTTGATAAAAAAGGTGGCCAGTCTGCATCATGGGGTGTTGCGCTTCAAATGCCGATATTCAGCGGTGGTCTGAATCGCGCCAATGCCACGATAGAGGCAATGAATGCCGAAGCCGCCCGTCAGGACCTGGCCCAGGCAAAAAAAATAACAACCGAAGAATATGATAACGCGGTGCGTCAATATAACCATTTGCGTGATAATTTATCCACATTGGAAAATGCGCGTAACCTGGCGGCCAAGACATATACACTGTCGCAAAATCGTTTTGCATCTGGCCAGACATCTGCGGTTGAACTGGCAGATGTATCGGCGGGGCTGTATCAATTGGATTTGGCGTTATTAAGTACCAAGTACAAGATTTTAATGTCTGCGGAAACTATCAAGAAATTGGGTGAATAAGAAATGGAAAAAATACACGATACAATACATTCTAAACGGTTCAAGCATATTATGCATGCGACCCTGGCCTTGTTAATGATTGGCTGGGTTATATTTCGCTTTGGTGCGGTCGCGTCTGAAAATGCGCGCCAGGTATTTAATGCATCACGTGTTGCGGCAGATGTTGGCGCGCCTGTTAATACAATACGTGCAGAATATAAAACCGGTGTTTTATATGAACCATTATCTGTCCAGAATAATCGTGCCTATGTGACTGGTGCGCGCGCAAAAAAATTGCGCATCGGCGGTCGTGTTGGGGCGGGCGAAATCGTGTCTGTATCGCGTAACCTGGATTTGGAAACAGGTATGTTTGTTGTGCGTACACGTGGTGTTGCAGATGGTCTGCATTATGCAGAATTTTCTGCTGATGGATTCTTTGTTCCGTTGTATGCGGTTCGTGATAATACGGTCTTGGTTGCGGTCGATGGTGTTGCAACATCACGCACAGTGACCGTTGCAAGCCAAGATTCAGAAACCGCATACATAACATCTGGTCTGCGGTCTGGTGATATTGTTATTTTATCCAGTGTTAATTCAGGTGACAAAGTCCAATTAAAATCAAATCAGGGGGAAATATAAGCCATGTTAAAGTTTTTTGTTCGTCGTCCAATAACGACATTAATGTTTGTTCTGGTATGGGTTGTTTTGGGATTGGTATCTTTCCCAAAAATGAACATTGAACGCACCCCATCGGTTGATTTTCCAATGGTGACAGCAACTTTTGTCTATCCTGGTGCTGCCCCCGAAGAAATTGAATCCCAGGTTGTAAAGCGCGCCGAAGATGCAATTTCCGAAGTGTCCGAATTAAAAAATATTATTTCATACGCCTATGAAAACAGTGCCTTTGTTATGGCAGAATTTAATCTGGGCGTAAATGTTAATGACAAGGCCACAGAAATAAAAACAAAACTGGATTCCTTGATATCGGAATTCCCCGACAATATGGACCAGCCTGTTGTTGAAAAGTTAAATCCATTACAAGAATCTGTTGTTGATATTGTTCTGCACGGTGCTGATGCACGTGACCTGGAAGAATACATAGACAATATCTTATCTACAAAAATAACTGCAATCAGTGGTGTGGCCAGTGTATCAACCTTTGGTGGTCGTGAACGTGCAATTCGTGTTGCGATGAATCCTGATCAAATGGTTGCTCGCGGTGTTACCATTATGGATATTGTTGCGGCGTTGGGGGCACATAATTTGAATGTGCCTGGTGGAAAGATTGAACGTACCGTTGATTCTTCAAATGTTCGTTTTATTGGTGAATTTGCATCGGTTGATGAAATTGCAAATCTGCGCCTGACGACCGTCGAAGGCAATAATTTTAAATTATCAGACATTGCAACAATTACCGATGCCGCGCGTGATATTGAAACCGGCGCGCGCTATAATGGTAAATCAGTTGTTGTTGCATCTGTCGTAAAATCATCAGACGGAAACGCAATAAATATTTCTCGCGCATTGCGCGACCGCATGCCCGAACTTCAGACGGATTTATCCAATCGTTTTCCCGGTGCGGAAATGTTAATTGCATCAGATTCGTCAGTTGCCGTATCAGACGAAACAGACAGTACAATCAATGGTATTGTTTTAGGTGTTTTGTTAACTGTGCTGGTGTTGCTGGTGTTTACCAAAAATTGGCGTTCAACTGTTATTGCAGGTGTCGTTATTCCTGCATCCTTATTTGCTGGATTCTTCTTTATGGATGGATCTGGATTTACAGTAAATGCAATGACCTTGTTGGCGTATTCGTCTGCGCTGGGTACATTGGTTTCAAATGCGATTATTTTGATTGAATCTGCCCTGCAAGAATTACACGCCGGCAAAAAACCAGAAGACGCTGCCATTGATGGTACGAAAAAGGTTGCGGTATCCGTTCTGGCGGGTGTTGGAACAAATGTTGTTGTGTTTTTACCATTGGCGTTTATGGGGGGTATTGTTGGTCAGTTCATGGTCCAGTTTGGATTAACAGTTGTATATTTAACATTATTGTCTTTGATGTTCTCGTTTACATTAACACCAATGATGATTGCGCGCTTTTTGCGTTTAACGAACAAGAACAAAGAACCTAAAAAAACAGGTTCCCTGAAACAAGATGTTCAAGATGTAACCCGTACAGGTATGCAGCGCTGGTATGAATATCAGTATGCGCATCCATGGCGTGTTGTTGGCTTGGCGGCGGCGATATTTGTTGCCTCTACTATGCTGATGCGATTTGTTGGTAATGAATTTTCGCCATCAACTGATGCGAATGAAATTACAATCAGTGCGCGTGCGCCAATGGGTGCAACCTTTGAACGGTCAGAATCTATCGCAAAACAGATAGAGCAGGGGTTAACCCAATTCCCCGAAGTAAAATCAACAACCGTTAAAATTGGTGAACGCGGTCTGCAGAATATCAATGTGACGGTTGAACTGGTGGATGCGTCTGAGCGTGATATTTCTGACAAGAAATTGGCACAACAAATTTTGCCTGCAATATCAAATATTGCCGATGCTGAAATTCAGATTCGTGCTGGTGAAGCAATGTCATCGGGTGTTTCGTCTGACCTGGTGCTAAATATTTTTGGCCCAGATGACACAACCCGCGAAGATTATGCCACGCGTATCATTGATATTGTAAATCAAATCCCCGAAGTTCAATCGGCGGTTCGTGCGCAACAGTTGCCGGCCATGGAAACCCAGTTCACTCCAGACCAAGAAAAAATGAATTTCTGGGGCATTCAAAATTCTTATGCAGCCCAGACATTGCGTACCGCGCTGTTTGGAAATGACGATTATAAATACAAAGAAAACGGCGAAGAATATCCAATAATTTTGGAATTTGCAAAACCATTTAAGAACACCGCCTTGTTTGACAATGTGTATGTAAATTCACAAAAAGGTATGGTTGCGTTATCGTCACTGGGTACGGTCCAGACTGCACGCGCCACCCCAGAAATTCGTCGTGAAAATAAAAACAGGTACACCGAAATAGATATTAATATTGGTAAGTCAACCATGGGCCCTGTTCAGCAAAAGATTCAGGCAGAACTGAATAAAATAGACTGGACACCGGGGTATTATGCGGAATTTGGTGGTATGTCTGACACCCAGGCTGAATCCGCCAGTGAAATTGGTATGGCGTTTATGTTGGCGACGATATTAACATTTATGTTGCTGGCGGCGATATTAAATTCCTTGGCGCATCCGTTTACAATTGCGACATCTATTTTGACCAGTTTTACCGGCGTATTTATCATGATGTTCTTGTCTGGTGCGACAATGAATGTTGGTGCAATGTTGGCGTTTGTTATGTTGGTGGGGCTGGTGGTTAATAATAACATTTTGGTGTTGGAACCTACGATTAATCGTGTTGCCACCGGTGAACAGCCATTTGCCGCCCTGTGGGCAGAACTGCGTGATAAAAAGAACATGGTGCTAATGACATCTATTGCTGTTGTTGCGGGTATGGTGCCACAGTTATGGTCTGTTGACGGTATGAAGGTCGCAATGGGTGCAGTTATGATTGGTGGTATGTTGGCCAGTTTGGTCTTTACATTTACGCTGACTCCTGCACTATTCTTCCTGGTTGAACGCGCCCGCAAATGGCGACCAAAATGGAAACGATAGAACAAAACCGCCTTTGGGCGGTTTTTTGTTGCGGTCAACGTCCAAAATATCCTATGCTGTACCACAAAGGGAAAGTAAATATGACATCAAATTTTTATGAAATGATTTTATCAATGCGGCCACAAAAAATGCGAACTGTTGCATTGGCGGGTGCGACTGATCCAAACGCAATTGCTGCGATTGTAGCGGCACATGAAATGGGCTTTGTAAATGCGATTTTGTGTGGGGTAAAATCTGAAATTCAAAATATCGCAGATAAAAACAATATTGATATATCCGATTTTGAAATTATTGATTGCACCGATGACGTGTCGATTGCGCAAACTGCTGTTTCATTGGTGCGCGATGGCCGTGCAGATATTTTAATGAAGGGGCTAATTCATACCGCAGATATTTTGCGTGCAGTTTTAAATCGTGAAACAGGCATCCGTGGCGATGGAATTTTATCACATGTATCTGTATTGTATTCGCCATCACGGAACAGACGCATATTTTTAACAGATATTGCAATGGTTATGTATCCCGATTTAGAAAAGAAAATCGGACTGGTAAAAAATGCGGTATCTTTTGCGCATCACATGGGTGTAGAATGCCCACGTGTTGCGCCCCTGTGCGCGGTTGAAACATTAAACCCTGCGATGCAGGCAACCCTTGATGCGGCAGCACTACATGAAAAGAATGCATCTGGCGAAATAGGCGGGTGCATAATATCTGGGCCAATATCATTTGATATTGCGGTGTCGGCATCTGCCGCCATGGCCAAGGGGTATATGGGCCCAATTCAGGGTGATGCAGACATCTTGTTATTTGATAATATCGAGGCCGGCAATAATACCATCAAGGCAATGGTACAATTTGGCGATTGGTTATTTGGTGGTGTGGTCATTGGCGCACGTGCACCAATTGTATTAAATTCACGTTCAGATTCTGATTTGTCTAAATTATTTTCAATTTGTTGTGCCTGTACGATGTAAAAAAAGTATGCGCCATTTAATAATTCTATGATATAATCCCCTTGCAAAAAGGGGATTGTTATGTCAGAGGCTTTATTTAATCTTGCCAGTCAAAATTTTAATAGATATCTGAAAGAGTTTCAGGAAAAAGGCATCGCATATATGTTGCCTGCAGGTCGTTTGACAGATGAACAATGGCGCGAATTAAATGCGGCTTTGGTTCAGTATGGTGTTCGTATGGTGCCCGCGAAAAAAGATGGTGTTGCATATATGTTGTTTTCCAAATTGCCTGGCCGCCAGGCCGAACCAGTTAAACCTGCCCAGGCAGATAATGATTTGGGTGCACAGTTAAAAAGATATACCGGTATGGAATGGGAACATAAAAAGGCCCAGGAATCAGGTCTGGGGTATGAACATTACAGGATAAAAATCGATGATTTGCCCCAATCTCAGGTTAGTGCTGTGCTGGATGCATTGGATAAAAATGCCATTTATAAAGTGAATTCAGTTTATACAAACAAAGGGCAATTTTTAATTGTTGATGTGGCTGACGCTGGGCTGGATAACATATTGGATTATTATGGAACAGTAAATTATAATGGCGTTCCCGGATACGTATATGTTCGCGATGATATGGGCGGGGGTGTTGCCAGGGGATATGCCGAACGCATTATGCAACAGGGAACGCATTATGCAGTGGCATTAAATCGTGACGGTCATACTGGTGGCAATTACATTGTTGTTTCAATGCGCAAGGAGGATGCTGAAAAAATAGGCGCAAAATATCAAGGTGGCATTCTTTCCACATCGCGCGATAATTCTGCACAAATGCAAAAACTAAGAAATATTATTGGAAAGCCGTTGACCCAGATAAATGGTGTTCCTGCGACAATAGAATCTATGTCTGATTTTGGTGTTTACAGTGGTCGCGTAATTTTATTGGTATCGGTTGGTGAAAAAAAATTACCATTTTATATTTCTACGGGCAGTGCAGGAAAAACAGATGTTCCGACCGGCAAATGGGAATTCTTTGGTGGTATTGACCAACACGATTGGTTCCGCAAAGGTGGCCTAGAAGACATATTGTCGCATTATCATTCGCCCGAATTAAAACAGATTGCAGATGCGCTGGACCACCATGTTGGCGATTTGCGTGACACGACCGATGTTCTAAAAACAATTGGTCGTCAGTATCTTGGTGGTCGTGGTGATGTTATGTATATAATAAATGCCCCAACAATCAACCGTAATCATATAAATCAATCTGTTTTCAATCCGCAAAACGATGGGATTTTCGCATTGGATTTGCGTGATGTCAAAGAATATCTGCATGATTTGCAAGCAACACAAAATAAAAACATAGCTCCAGATTTAAATCAGGGCATGCAAAGTATCAAAGATAAGATATTTTCTCGCTTTAAAGCAATGTTCAAAGACGGCAACGAAAATGATTAGCAGAAAAATCGGCTTTTATGCCGATTTTTTTCTTGCAATTGTGAATTTCATGCCCCACAATCGGTGGGCATTTTTATTTCTACACAAAGGAGAACTAATGAGCAATAAATGGGTATATACCTTTGGTAATGGCCAAGCCGAAGGTCAGGCAGATATGAAAAATCTGTTGGGTGGCAAAGGTGCAAATTTGGCTGAAATGAACTTGGTTGGGCTGCCTGTTCCTGCGGGCTTTACTGTAACAACTGATGTTTGTACATATTACTATGAAAATAATCAAACATATCCATCGGATTTAATGGACCAGGTACGCAGTGGTATCGCGCATGTTGAATCTATTATGGGTAAAAAATTTGCAGACCTGGAAAATCCATTGTTGGTTTCTGTACGTTCAGGCGCGCGTGTATCAATGCCAGGCATGATGGATACAGTTTTGAATTTGGGTTTGAATGACGAAACGGTCAAGGCTTTGGCTAAAATTTCTGGCAACGAACGTTTTGCATATGATTCATATCGTCGCTTTATCATGATGTTCAGCGAAGTTGTTATGGGCGCAGACATTGATTTGTTTGAACATACCTTGGAACGCATGAAAGAAGACAAAGGCTATAAACTGGATACAGAATTGACAGCCGATGATTTGAAAGATTTGGTTGAAAAGTTCAAAGAAATTGGCGTTAAAATCGGCAAAGTATTCCCGCAGGATCCATGGAAACAGTTGGAAATGGGTATCGGTGCTGTGTTTGGCTCTTGGATGAGCAAAAAGGCCATCACATATCGTAAATTGAATAATATCCCTGCTGATTGGGGTACCGCAGTTAACGTCCAGGCAATGGTATTCGGTAATTCTGGCGAAGATTCTGCGACCGGCGTATGCTTCAGCCGCGACCCTGCAACAGGTGAAAACAAATATTATGGTGAATACCTGATTAACGCCCAGGGCGAAGACGTTGTGGCGGGTATCCGTACCCCACAGCCAATGAGCAAAGATGACTCAGGTCGTTTATCTTTGGAAGAAGCAATGCCAGCAGTCTATCAGGAACTGTGTGATGTACGTGAAAAATTGGAAAAGCACTACAAAGACATGCAGGACATGGAATTCACAATTGAACATGGTAAATTGTGGATGTTGCAGTGCCGTAATGGTAAACGCACGGCTGCCGCTGCGGTTCGTATGGCTGTTGAAATGGTAGAAGAAGGCCTGTTAACCAAAGAAGAAGCAATCTTGCGTGTTGGTGCAGATCAGTTAGACCACTTGTTGCACCCAATGTTGGACCCACACGCAGAAAAACGTGTTATCGCAACAGGTTTGCCTGCATCCCCAGGTGCTGCGGTTGGTCAGGCTGTATTTAACGCCGAAGATGCAGAAAAGTGGGCTGCCGAAGGTAAAAAGGTAATGTTAATCCGTATCGAAACATCCCCAGAAGATATTGCGGGTATGAATGCAGCTCAGGGTGTTATCACTGCACGCGGTGGTATGACATCGCACGCAGCGGTTGTGGCACGTGGTATGGGAACGCCATGCGTATCGGGCTCGCCTGATATCAAAATTGATTATGAATCCAAGACATTGAAAACAACATCTGGTGTTGTTATCAATGAAGGCGATTGGATTTCGATTGATGGTGCTAAAGGTCAGATTATCGAAGGTAAAATCCCAACAGTATCTGTTGAATTAACAGGTAACTTTGGTACATTGATGGAATGGGTTGACCAGATTAAAACATTAACGGTCAAGGCAAACGCCGAAACACCAAAAGATGCAAAACAGGCGCGTGATTTCGGTGCCGAAGGTATCGGTCTGGCACGTACAGAACACATGTTCTTTGATCCATCACGTATCCAGGATATGCGCGAAATGATTTTGGCCGAAGACGAAGCTGGTCGTCGCGCTGCATTGGCAAAACTGTTGCCATATCAGAAAGCAGACTTCATCGAATTGTTCAAAATTATGGATGGTCTGCCTGTGACGGTTCGTTTGATTGATCCGCCACTACATGAATTCTTGCCACACACAGATGCAGAAATCGAAGAATTGGCTGCACATATTGGCAAATCTGTAGAATTCATTAAACAACGTGCAGAACAATTGCATGAACAGAATCCAATGTTGGGGCATCGTGGTTGCCGTCTGGCGATTACATACCCAGAAATCTGCGAAATGCAGACACGCGCGATTCTGTCTGCCGCATTAGAAGTTAAAAAGGCTGGCATCCAGGTGTTCCCAGAAATCGAAGTGCCATTGGTTGGCTCTAAGAAAGAAGTGGATATTGTCAAGGCAGTTATTGATGCCACAGCCCAGTCATTGTTTGCAGAAACAGGCGAATCTGTTGAATACACAGTTGGTTCAATGATTGAATTGCCACGCGCAGCGGTTTTGGCAAATGAAATCGCAGAATCTTGTGAATTCTTTGAATTTGGAACAAACGACTTGACCCAGACAACATTGGGTATGTCGCGTGATGATACAGCCAAAATCTTGGATGAATATCGTGCCCGTGGCGTATATGTCGCAGATCCATTCGCGTCTGTTGACCAATTGGGCGTTGGTTTGTTAATCAAAGATGCTGTTAAGAAAGCCCGCGATACCAAGGGTGAACATATCCACCTGGGTGTATGCGGTGAACATGG
Source organism: Alphaproteobacteria bacterium (assembly GCA_017629245.1). Taxonomy (GTDB): domain Bacteria; phylum Pseudomonadota; class Alphaproteobacteria; order Rs-D84; family Rs-D84; genus Enterousia. The sequence continues at coordinate 49,836 of JAGBXO010000003.1, forward strand.
TGGTGATCCAGAATCAATCGCATTCTTCCATCAGTGTGGCTTTAACTCAGTCTCTTGTTCTCCGTTCCGCGTGCCAATCGCGCGTCTGGCTGCTGCCCAGGCTGCGGTTAAGTTCCCGCGTCAGAACTAAAAACAAATCCCCACATTCGTGGGGATTTTTAATTTTTTAATTATTGACCGCCTTGTCCTTTTTTTACTAAGATTATCTCTATGAGAAGAATGTTCCCATTTTTTTTCACGTGCCTGTTATCCCTGAATGCGTATGCTGCACAGTATCGTGCGGCCTTGGTTGCAGATATGGATACAGGTCGTGTTCTGTATCAAGAAAACGCAACCGCGCTGAATTATCCGGCCAGTCTGACAAAAATAATGACTCTGTATTTGACTTTTGATGCGTTGGAACATGGGCGCCTGGCGTTAGATGATTATTTAATTGTGTCAAAATCCGCCGCCAATGCAGAACCTGTAAAATTGGGACTGTCAGCTGGGTCTAAAATCCGTGTCGAAGATGCGATTAAGGCGTTGGCAGTATACAGTGCAAACGATGTTGCGCGTGTTTTAGCTGAAAACCTAAAAGGTGGCCAGGAAGAATCTTTTGCTGACTTAATGACACGTGTTGCGCGTGAAATTGGTCTGACCAACACTAATTTTGAAAATTCATCTGGTCTGCCAAATGATGATCACCTGTCAACTGCGCGCGATATTGCATTGCTGTCAATGGCCGTGTACAAGCATTTTCCGCAATACTGGCATTTCTTTGGTATTAAGTCTTGGACATATAATGGTAAAACATACACTAATGGAAATCGCCTGTTGTCATCGTTTAATGGCTGTGATGGTATGAAAACCGGGTACACAAAAAAGTCCAAGTATTCACTGGTTGCAACCGCACATCGTGGGGACAATCATCTGATGTCTGTTGTTTTAGGGGCAGAAAATAAAGATGTTCGCGCCAATATTGCTGCGCAAATGTTAAACCGTGGTTTTGCGATGTTGGCAAATAACAGCGCGCCAATTGTGAAAAATACATATGTGCCACCGGTCGTGGAAACTGCGCCCGCACCCACAGCCACACCGACACCTGCGCCCACACCGGCGGTAAACGCAACCGCCTCAGCAACATTTGCAGGTGCTTATAATGCGGCAACTGCAAATGCAATGCCAAAATATACGGGCGCATCTGTTGCAAAAAAAACACATGGCGGTACCGGTGTTCAGTTTGGTGCATTTTCATCTGAATCTGCGGCCCAATCCCAGGTTGCAAATGTAAAAAACAAACTGGGGGCAAATGCGATTGTTGAACCAACGGGTACGGGTTTGTATCGTGTGCGTGTGTATGGGCTGGGTGAAGCAGAAGCGCAAAAATTAAAATCGTCTGCCACTGCAAACGGTATTGACAGTTATGTTTTTCACTAGTATTTTATAATTCACAATGAATCCAAAAATAGAAAAGTTAATTAAATTATTTGCACGGCTGCCTCGTGTTGGCAATCGTGGTGGTCAGCGTATCGCCTTGGCGTTATTACAGGATAAAACAGGTCGTGGTAATGCCCTGGCATCTGCAATTATTGATGCAATGGAAAATATTGCACCTTGTCCAAATTGTGGTGTGTTAACAGACCGTGGTGGTGGTGTGTGTGAATTTTGTCGTGATGCATCGCGACAAAACGGTGGGCTGTGTATTGTGCGCGACCTGTCCGATGTTTGGACATTGGAAAAGTCTTCTGTGTTTCATGGTCGGTATCATATTATTGGCGGATTGCTATCTGGCGCATCTGGCGTTCTGCCCCAGGATTTAAATATTCAAAATCTGGCATCGCGTATCGCAGCAGAAAAGATAACCGAAATTATTTTTGCCCTGCCAAACACAGTAGAAGGTAAAACAACCCAGCATTACATAATGTCTGTTTTATCAGATTGTTCTGAAGTTGCATTTACAGAACTTGCATCTGGGGTACCGTTGGGTGGTGAATTAGATTATATTGACGATGGAACTTTGTCGTTGGCGTTTGGGGGGCGTAAATCATTATGATGGATAAAATTGCAAACCTGCCACCTGTATCAGAAATGATGCGTGATTGCGGACTGGAACCCAAAAAACAATTTGGACAAAATTTCTTGTTTGATTTGAATCTGACCGGTCGCATTGCGCGCAGTGTTCCCGATATTACGCACACCCCAGTGATAGAGGTTGGCCCCGGTCCAGCCGGACTTACCCGTGCGATTCTGATGGCGGGCGCACCGCGCCTGATTGCAATTGAGAAAGATAAAACAACTGCGCCAATTTTATCGCAAATTATTGATGCATCAGATGGTCGTTTAAGTGTTATTTATGATGATGCGCTGCGCGTTGATTTTTCTGCATTGGGTGTCACAGAATACGCGATTTGCGCAAATTTGCCATATAATGTTGGCACAGAATTATTGATTGGTTGGTTGCAAAAAATCGCCCACGGCGAATCTATTAAATCATTAACATTAATGTTCCAACGCGAAGTGGCACTGCGTATCACTGCACATCCCGGCGACGAACATTATGGTCGTCTGGCGGTTTTGACATCTTTGATTTCAGACAGCAAAATTTTATTTGATGTCCCAAATACTGCATTTGTTCCACGCCCACGGGTACAAAGCGCGGTTGTGCAAATTATTCCAAACGCAGATAAAATTTCCAAGATAACCGATTTATCAAAAATAGAACAAATAACCGCCAAATTATTTGGTATGCGTCGCAAGATGATTCGTGGTATCATGCCAAATGTTGATTGGGAACGCTTTGGTTTGACTGGAACCGAACGCGCAGAAAATTTATCGCCAGAAATGTTTGCAACATTGGCAGAAAATTTGTTATAATTTTTCTATCAGGGAAAAAACGGAGAGAATATTGTCACTGTCACTTCTTGCATTTTTTGCAGTCGCGTTTGGTCTGGTTTATTTCTTTCGTCTGGGGCGTATCAGTTCGCTGGCGGCATTTTTGTTGGTTGGTGTTTTGTCTGGGCCGCATGTTTTTAATTTGTTTGAATTATCTGAAACATGGACTTTTCTGGGCGAACTGGGGATAATGTTTTTATGGTTTAATATCGGTCTGGAAATAAACATTCGTCGCCTATGGCGCATGCGCAGAACGATTTTTGGTTTCGGCGCAGCCCAGGTTATGATGGTTGCCGTTATGTTATTCCCGTTGTTATTTGGTGTGACCCAGTGGTCAATAATGGGCTGTATCATGGTGTCACTGATGCTGGCCATGTCCAGTACATCTGCCGACATGCAGGTTTTAAATGAACGTAATCAGTTCAATACAGATATGGGGCGCCAAACATTTTCTATATTATTGTTCCAAGATTTGTTATCAATTCCGCTGTTGGCGATGTTGCCGATTTTTGCCGGTAAAACATTTAGTCTGGGTGCGGCGGCAATTGATGTTTTTGTCACATCTGTTGCGTTAATTTTGGCGGTTATATTGATTGGTCGTTTTATAATGAATCCAATCTTTCGCCAGATTGGAAAGTTAAAATCCAAAGAGGCATTTTTGCTGGCCATAATGCTAAACATTGTTATCTGGGCGGTTGTGATTGATTGGTTGGGGTTGCCATCTGGTTTGGGGGCATTTATGGCGGGGATGTTAATGTCTGAAACAATTTATCGCCACCAGATAACCGCAGAAATAACCCCATACGCAACACTGTTTCTGGCGCTGTTCTTTATATCGCTGGGAATGGGATTGAATTTACCATTCTTGGGGGCGAATTGGTACATGGTATTGGGTGGACTAGTTGTGTTTGTTGCTTTAAAGTTCTATGCGATATTCATGGTTGCACGTGTTCGTGGTGTGAATGTTATGGATTCTACAATGATTGCATTAATCTTGGCCCAGGGGGGGGAGTTTGCATTGCTGATGTTGCAGACGATGAAGACATCGGGCATTCGCGCAATACCTGCCGGCCACGAAGAAATCATAACTGCAATAATCGTAGTTTCTATTATGCTGACACCATTATTGTTGTGTCTGCACGATTATTTACAACGCCGTGGTAAATTGTTGCCACAACGTCACCCACGCGCACTGGATGATGCAGACAAAAATGTTAACCCTGATGTTATTGTTTGTGGCTTTGGTCGCGTTGGTCAAATTGTATGCCAGATGTTGGATGCCCAGGGTATACCATATATTGCCATTGATTTAGATGTCAGTTCTGTCATGATGGGGCGCGAAATGGGCTTTAATGTTGTCTATGGCGATACGACAAATCGCGCAGTATTGACCGAGTTTGGCCTGCGACCACGTGCGGTGCGTGCGGTTGTTGTTGCGCTGGATAATGCATCCACGGCACGCAAAACGGTGTTGACCGTAAAATCAATTGCCCCCCGGGTCAAGATTTTTGCCCGTGCACGCAACCTGGCCGACACCCAAATGTTAATGCGCGAAGGTGTTGTATCCGCATTGCCCGAAACGATTGAGTCTTCATTCATGCTGGGGCAGGGGGTATTAAACCATATTGGGATACCTGATGCACAAATCAATGAACTGTTATCAGAAATGCGACACAATAATTATTCTGCATTATCTACGGTTATTTCGGATAAAAACGATTAATATCTTGTCCCCAAATTGGGGACATTTTATTTGCATTTGTATATATATATTGCTATATTTACAACCTGAAAAATGGAAAGGTTGCAGATGAAAAAAATAACATTAATTCTGTCAGTGATTTTTGGTGCAATTATCCTTGATCAATTGTCCAAGGGGATATTGCTGTACCTAATAACGGGCACGGTTCCACTGTATGGACCTGCGTGGGAAATTGTACCGGTGCCATACCTGATGGCGCATGTGTGCGATATCTTTAATTTTGTGTTTACATGGAATCCGGGTACATCCTTTTCATTGTTTCGCGCATTGGGTGAATCTGCGCCAATCGTACTGGTTATCGCAACTGCATTTGTAATTGGATTTATTTTGCGCTATTTGTTTGTCCGTGCCCAATCGTATGAACGTGTGCCCCTGGCATTAATCGCAGGTGGTGCGATTGGTAATTTAATTGACCGCATTCGCTTTGGCGCGGTGGTTGATTTTTTGGACTTTCATATTGGCGGTTGGCATTGGCCGGCATTTAATATCGCAGACATTTGCATCTGTGTTGGTGTGGGTTTATACTTGCTAAATATGTATTTGGCGCGTCGTAAATGTTTAAAAACAATAAAGGATGGTAAATAATCATGGTTCAGTATATGGATAATAAAAATTCAGGTTTTAATATGTGGAACGCGAACAAGAATGCTGCCACCACGACCAAGCGGTCACCATTTTCTGGCTTCTTGTGGTGGACGATGATTTTCATCGCGTCATGGTGGTTAATCGGTGTGCTTATGGGCCCGAAACAGGTTGCACAACCCGACGCAGACACCACCGTTGTTGAAGATTTAACGGCGGTGCCGACCTATGAAATCAAGTCAGATAATATCACCGCATCTGTTCAAGGGTTGCGCATATCGGATGTATCGCTGACCGATTTTGCACGCACATCTGACGACCCAACACCTGTGTCATTGTTGGGGGGTGATAATGATTATGTCGAAGTTGGACTATTGGCCACCGGCACAACCGCACCTGTTTCAACAACCGTTTGGAAAGCGGGCGATAACAAATACACATGGCGTAATTCTGATGGTGTAAATTTCACGCGCACTATTGATACAGATGGCTATACAATAACCATTACAGATACAATGCAGAACAATTCTGGTCACGATGTTGCGTTTGCGCCATACGCGCGCATTGTACGTGAAAATAATATGAAATCTGCATCGGGGGTTTCTAATGGTGCAATTGCATATGTAAATTCAGACACAGAATCTGTCGCATGGCAGAAACTGGATAAGCAGTCCTATGCCTATTCTACAACAAATGGTTTTGCAGGCTTTGCGGACCAGTATTGGGAAACAGTCGCCGCAATTTCATCCCCTGACCAAACAATCCGCATGAAAAAAAGTGGCGACAAATACATTGCCGACACGGCGGCATCTGCGGTACCTGTGGCAAATGGTGCGACCGCGACGATTACAACAAATATCTTTGTCGGCCCCCGCGACCAAAGTATCCTGGATACTGTTGAATCGAAAATCCCTGGCATCGCAGAAACAATTGATTATGGATGGTTCTGGTTCTTGGCGCGTCCAATGTTGTGGGTATTGAATGGCATACATCATGTTGTTATGAATTATGGTGTTGCAATTATTATCATGACAATATTGCTGCGCATGTTGATGTGGCCATTGACGCGTAAATCCTATGTGTCCATGGCAGCCATGCAGAAAATGCAGCCTGAAATGCAACGCATCCAGAAATTGTACGCCAACGATAAAATGCGTCTGCAGATGGAAATGATGAAACTGTATCAAACACACAAGACATCACCCATGTCAGGCTGTCTGCCAATGCTGATTCAGATTCCAATCTTTTTCGCATTGTACAAGGCCCTGTTGATATCTGTTGCGATGCGCAATGCCCACTTTTTGTGGATATCAGATTTATCTGCAATGGATCCATACTTTATTTTGCCGATATTGATGGGCGCAACCATGTGGTTGCAGCAACGGTTGCAGTCAGCCAAAACAAACAATTCTGGCAATGATGCCGTTGCCCAGACCCAGCGAATGATGCGTTGGATGCCGATATTATTTACCATAATGTTTGCATGGATGCCGGCGGGTCTGGTACTGTATTGGACAGTATCAAATATCTTTGGCATAATCCAAATGCAGATAATCAAGCGTCAGTCAAAATAAAACAAAATCCCGCCAAACGGCGGGTTTTATTTATCACAATTCAAAGCAAGATTTTTTTGGAAATTTTTTGCCTAAAAAGTCTTGATTTTGTTTTCGGATTTCGTCATTGGTTCTGACAGTATCGTTTATACAAAACAAAGGCGGATTGATGTTTTTCAGCGCAGTTTTTGCATCTTCGCAATATACGGGCGCATTCAAACATTTTTTTCTGTGTATCAGGTTGTAAATAAAATGTTTGCGGTGTTTAAAATGTCGTGCACGCTTAAAGATTGCGCGACCATGAACCAAATCATACAAATTGAAAATCCAACGTTGCAGTTCCCAATCGGTTCTAAATTTATTTTTGATTTGCGAATCGATATCTCGTTTCAGCATAGGATGATTTCTGCATTGTATCACAGAAGATTTTATACAACGCATCTGGTGTTTGAACGCGTAAATTCCGCATTCCAATCGCAATTTTTGCCAACTGCACACATGTCCACGCCTGATATTTATCAAGATTTTGCCCCTGCACACCCGGCAGACATACAAACACCCATCCATGTTGTGTCAGTATTTTAATATCGCGCCACCTTAATTTTATTTTTACGATTTTGTTGCGATGCACAAATTGATACATTGTTAAACATGCACCCGTTGAATAAATTACCGCGACATGCCTAAAATCCCGACAAAAGATTCGTGGCAAAACCTTGGATGTTTTATGTGTAAAGCCAATAATAATCATATTTTTATCCTTTGATAACGCCCCATATGGGGCGTGGTTATTTATTCAATCCATCCGCGTGCACGCGCAGTTGTTTCAATAATATTCATCGCACGGTCCCATAGTCCTGCGTCGCGATTTTCGTTCCAAATATATTGGTGTGGCGCGCGCCGACGATCACCATATTTTTTCATAACAGATAATTGTTCATCGCTCAGTCGTCCCGACAAATACAGTTTTGTAATCATTGATTCCACATCCAGTATTTCACATGGCCGTCGTGTTGCGGCCGCGCGCATACGACCAAAATTATTTGCGCGCACTTGCTTTGAATACAGAAACCAGAACCACAGTTGTTCCCCCGATTGAAATTTTTCTGCATTAATGTTTACCTGTGTTTGTGTCATACTTTCTTTCTCCTTTGGTTTTTTATGTTCACAGTATGATATATAGAATAAGAAAAGATTCCTGTAAATTGCTACAACCGATGGTTGAAGTGCGAATCAGAAAACAGATTCGGTTTTGTAATTTTATATCGCACAAACGAATCGCGTTTTTTATCCAGAATCCTTCTTTGCTATATCGCGCATGTAATAAGAAAAAGCGCGCCCAATTGCGCGCAAAAAGTAAATATAAAAAATCACAGAATATCCTTTGTTGTATATTTGTTAAAAAAACAAACCCGCCAATTGGCGGGTGTGAATCAGAACATTGGCGGGAAACAGTCGCCACCGGCCTCGGGGCAACAGTTGAAGCCTTGTTCGCCCATATCGGTATATATTTCCCCGGTACAGCATCCGTTTGCATCAGGTTCCGTCCCATCCAGACACAGTAACACCTCTGCTGCGGCCTCTGGTGCGGCCTCTGGCGCAGATGCGTACGGATTTTGCACCGTACCATCTTCGTTATACTGAACCCCCAGAATTTGTTCTTTAAATTCCTGAGAATCTGGTCCCCCCAGTTCCTGAACTTTGTTATCGTATTGTTGTTTTTGGTCTGCCTGATAAGCCTTGAATTGCAAATCTTTCTTTGATTCATAATTCAACGAGTCGCACCATAGCTTCAATGTAGAATATGAATATCCGCCACAGGTATTTAATTTCCCTGTTCCGGCACCAGAACACGCTGTTTTTACTCTCCACAGACCGTTGTCAGGATCCCGTTCGCAATGTTCCTGTGCCTGGAATTGGCGCGACTGTCCAACCCAACTGCTGTCGTCTGCCGCATATAATCCCATATCTGATTCTTGTATTGTCCGTCTTTTATCATCACTAAATTCTGCAACGGCGCATTTTTTTCCTGCGTTTTCACTATCTTTTGCCCCACAGGTAATTTGTAAATCAACTGGTGAATAAACGGTAATGCGTGTGCCGGCCGCAATTGTAAATGGCGGAATGGTATTGTCCATCATATCAACCATTAATTTTTGCGCAACCTGATTCCATGCGGTAATAATTTCATTCTTGGCCAGTTCAGATGAACGCATTGTCCCACTTTGTACAACCGTGTTATTATCCAAATCAATCTGATTAACAAACGCATCTGCCACCGGATTAATCAGATTAATTGCCGCCGGCACAAATGCGGTCAGCATTGGCATAAAGAATTGTTCCAGGTAATCTGAACTGCCGCGTCCTGGCACGCCCAAACGTCCCTGTGAATCCGCTGAATATGGGTCGTTGTCTCCGGGAAAGTTAAATTCTACACCGTCTGGACGAATAAATTGGTACCACTTTACCTGCATGCGACCAATTGTTTTATATGGTCCTGGAACCTCGCCATGAACATAACCTAACAACAGTGTACCTGTTGGAATAATAACTGTGCGACCGTTATCAGAATAGACATTTCTGTCCACTGTTGCGCGTACGGGAACGCCCATCTGCAACGCGTCAATATCTGCGCGTATATCAGAAACAATTGTCGCAGGAATCGGTTTAAATTGGCGCAGGATAAATGTTCTGTCGTATGGCGCGCTAGATGTGACGACATTGCCATCGGTTGTCCCAAAAATAACACCGGTTTCCTTGGCTTTTTCTATCCCATTAAACACCGAAGACATCCCGCCTGTGCTAAACCGGCCCATCCCGCCAGACGTGCTGCCACCGGGCGCATCATTCTGTGATGCGCGATGAACAGGCTTGATTGCCGGCACATTTGACAATTCTGGCAGTTTGCCTGATGTTATAACTGATGTACCAATATGATCGGCGTCCGTTCCGATTTTTTTCCCGCTGTCATCTGTAATAATGCCATTGTCTGGATTATATTTTCCGGCCGGTTTACTGCAGTCTTCGTCATCAAATGTATGAAAATAGTACGCACCACCACTGGGTTTAATCCATCCAATTTGACGACCAGAATTATTGTATCCTGGGAATGCAAAGTCTGAACATCCATCCGGTATAATAATTTCCGGTTCTTGGCGCGCTGCGACAGATTTTTTCGGCATTTCAACCGGCGGGGCCAGTGCGGTCACCTCGCTAATGATTTCTTCCTGAATGGTTTCTGGCTCTTCTTCAAATATTTCCTCTTCAATTTCTTCTTCTTCAACCGGTGCCGGCTCAGGTTCTGGCTCTGGCACGACGACTGGCTTTGGTGCCGGGGCAGGCATTGGCTTTTCTTCTATCACTGGTGCCACCGCCCCCAGGGTCAGAACAATTTTGGCTTTCTGTGCCATATCTTCTGATTGATTTGCCTGGTGCCAAACAATTGTCACCGACGTTTGTTTCGTTGGCATTACACTGCTTGGGGCATATGTTGCAATAATTTCGCATCCTGTTTTTTTATCCAGACGCTTGGTCGCCTTGCATGTATCTTTGACATCAAATCCGCTAATTTCTTCATGTCTTTGAACATTATCAATTATAACCGGGGCGGTCGCAGAAATAGTAATTTTTTCTGTCTTTTTTTCGCCAACAATCACATCGGCCCAGTTAACCATATCGGGATTTATCTTCAATTCCGCCGCCGCTGCATTTGTCGCTGCAATTTCTTTGTTATTGTCGCCCTTGCCACCAACCAGTATCGTCAGTAATATCAGCACGACAACAAATGCCGCCCCCAGCAACAGCCATTGAATATGGCGTGGCATATTTTTACGCATTTCTGAAATTTGCTGTTTAAATTTACTCATCCCCCAAACCCGTTTTTTATTGCATACGAACGACACTGCAACTGGTTCCGCTGAAACGCAGTAACTTATCACACAGCTCTTGCGCTGTGGCAATATCTGCCAATGGTCCAATGCGCAGACGATATTGACGCGCACTGGAAGATTCGGCCCCCAAATCGCCAACGCCCTGTTCGTCAATTGCAAAGAATACCATGTCCTTATACGGGGTCAACAATCCCTGACCATCATCGCCACTGAATTTTGCCAACAGTGTTGACCAGTATTTATCCAACGCATCAACAGATGTATCTGATTTTAGTTCAACCGCAACGCCAATCTGGTTGCTGGCAATCACTGGGATATTTGTTTGTGGCAGATATGCCCCGGCGGTATTGCGCTGTTGTGGCAACATGTTAACCACACTGCCAGACTGCTGTGGCATTGCCTGTGGTACGGTAAAACCAGCCGGCATATATGTACCAGCGCCCGTTGTTGGATTTACCATTTGGGTATTGCCAACATACATTGGTGTACCGGTGTAATTTGTACCCATGCTCATTGCGGCCATGCTGTCTGTGTATGCGATATTATTCAGCGATTGTCCCGACAGCATGCTTTGTGCAACATTTGCCTCAGCCAGGGCCATAACAGACGCCGTATCAGCGATTAAGAATGGCTTTTCGCGTTTTTTGATGCATACTATGCGTTGACCGCTGCGTAATACCATGTCGCCAACCGCTTCAACAATTAACAGGCGTCCATCTTCACCATCTGTGCGGAATCCAACCGGTGATTCGCCGCCTTCGACCAATAATGATACAACCGGACGCTGGGTCATAGAAATAACCTTGTCCCCAAAGTCAATATATGTAAATATTCTGTCACGCCATACGCGTTCAGGCGCAATTACATAGTCATCTGGATTTGGAACAAAAATATCTAAATCAAATCTGAATTCCGACGGGTCAATCTTCATAGATTTTATCCAACCGTAATCTTCGCCGTCTGCCCCAACCACAGATGTCTTGGGTGCGGCCTTTTGAAATATTGATTTCGCACCACCCGACGCAGATGCGGCCCCGCCCGCCATGGGCAGTGTGGCATTACCATCCAATGTAATGTCAACCTGGGAATATGTAATTTCGCTGGAATTTGATGGTTCTGCACGCAGATATAAAATATATTTGTTCCCTGATTTACCTGTCACAATCATATTGGTATCTGAACCCTGGTTGTCAGTTTTTGGTGAGATAAACATCGTGCGGTCGCCCTGGGTTGCGGTAATGTCAAATTGACCCTGGTCGCCAACCATCGCATCAACAATCTGTTCACCATTAGGCAGGTTAATCATTGTCACCATTCCATTACGCAACTTGATTGGTAGCACCGCACCCGCCGACCATGGCAGTTGTGCGTATCCTGGCTTGGTGCTGCCCATCGCCATGTTTGCAGTTGGATTGTCCCATGCGGTTTGTACGCCATATTCTTCCGCATGCACTGGCATCCCCAATACGTATGCCAAACATAAAACAGATATATTTAATTTAAACAATTTTGCAAACATCTTACCAATCCTTCCGTATCCTTACATTTGTTCTGCTGTGCGAAATCCAGTGCTTAATGGATCGCCGTCCCCTTCTACAATTGTATATTCGCTAACGCGCAATCCTAACGGGTTGTCAATGCGGTCAACCCACTTTATCTGTTTGTTTGCATCCGCATCCAGAACAATTTTGATTGTATAATCTTTTGGTATTGTCTGTCCAGTATTATTATCTGTACAGAAATAGCGGATCTTTACCTGGTACGCATCATCGCGACTCATATAAATAGGAGCCCCTATAAAATTGACTGGGCATTGAAAATCAAAACCTGGCATGCCACTCATGATAGAAAAGAACATGTCTGTTTCTGCAAATTTTTTATATACTTCGTCTGTTGACATTTTGCGAACAATGCCATCTTCAGCGTTCCATTTGCTTTGCATAACAACAGGGTTTGTAAAGACCTCGTTTCTGTGGCGTACATATTCGCGCACGAATGCTGTCTTATAATCTTCCAGGTTGTTATCAACTGGTGGCATTTCAATCAGTTTTACATCCAAGTTGTCACGAATTTCGGTTGTTAAAAAGAAAATCTGTGGGCGATTTAATGGAAACATATTTATCAAAGTCATCGTCAACGCGACCAGCACAACAACTGCTGTTGCTAATACGAATGTCATCAGTCTGGATAGTAAAACTGGTGGTTCTACGCGTCTTTGCACTAAAATCTCCCCCTTATAATTAAGGTGATTGTAGACAAAAAAATATACCTTGTGCAAGGGAAATTTTTTGCAAACATAAAACATGTTTTTTTAGAGGTGTGTGTAAAAATGTTCTTGTGTTAATTCTTAAAAAAGATTATAATATTTCCACTTGATTTTTTGTAACGCTGTGCTATCCTGTCGCAGACTATTTTGTGGCGCGTGGCATATCGTTCAGGGATGTTTGCGTTCAACAGGGGCATAGTTCAACGGTAGAATATCGGTCTCCAAAACCGCGGATGAGGGTTCGATTCCTTCTGCCCCTGCCAGTTGTTTGACGGGATGATAGTTAGAAAGAATTACGTAATTTTGGATGAATTTTTATGAAAAAGATGCTGGAATTTTTTAAGTCTGTGCGCAGCGAATGGTTCAAGGTTGTTTGGCCATCGCGTGACAGTGTTGTTCGTGCAACAATCATGATATTGGTGTTTTCCGCAGCGGCGGCGTTGTTCTTTTTTGTGGTGGACAGTGTTTTAAACGCGATTGTTGGTTGGGTGTTCTAACGGAAAATAATATGCAAAAGGGTGCGTAAAAATGGAAGAAAAAATGCAGTGGTTTGTTGTTAATGTTCATACGGGCTGTGAAGACAAGGTTGCGCGCGGTTTGCGTGAACAGATTGACAAGCGTCGTTTGAATGCTTTGTTTGGTGAAATTATGGTTCCAACGCGCGAGGTGACTGAAATCAAGGCAGGTCGTCGTGTTAAGGCGGAAAGAAAATTCTTCCCTGGCTACATTGTTGTTCAAATGGTTATGAATAATGAAACCTTTACATTGGTGAAGCAGATTCCTCAGGTTGTTATGTTCTTGGGTGCGAAAAACAAACCGATTGCAGTGACCGAGGCTGAGGCGCATCGTTTGATGAAACAGGTCGAAGAAGGGTCTGTTGTAGCCGAAGATGTTATGTACGAAGTTGGTCAAGAAGTGCATGTTATTGATGGGCCTTTTGCTGGCTTTAATGGTATTGCGTCCGAGGTTGATAATGTAAAGCAGAAGATGACTGTAACTGTTCTGGTGTTTGGTCGCGAAACCAGTATGGAATTGGAATTTGAACAGGTTGAACGCGTATAAATATAGAAATTAAAGATTTTTGTGGTTTTCTGAAAAATATCATGTAAAATCACAGTAAACCGTGGTAGATACGCCATATCGTACCACGACACAAACGAAAAAAACGGAGTGAAAAATGGCAAAGAAAGAAGTTAAGGGATTGGTCAAATTGGTCGTCCCTGCGAAACAGGCTAATCCTGCGCCTCCTATTGGTCCGGCGTTGGGTGCTGCTGGTGTAAATATTGCAGAATTCTGCAAACAGTTTAATGACAAAACGTCTGATAAAGAACCTGGAATGCCAATTCCATGTATTATCACTGTTTATACAGATCGCAGCTTTGAATTTATTATGAAGTTGCCGCCTGTGTCATACTATATTAAAAAAGCATTGAAATTAAAAATCGGTTCACACAAACCTGGTCGTGACTTTGTTGGTACATTGTCCAAGGCGCAGTTGCAGGAAATTGCCGAAGCGAAAATGCCAGACTTGAATTGCTCTTCCATTGAATCTGCTATGAATATCGTTGCAGGTCAGTGTCGTTCTATGGGCGTAAAGGTAGAGGAGTAATATCATGAAACTGACAAAGAAACAACAGACTTGGAAGAACTTGGATACAGATAAGGTTTATTCTTTAGCCGAAGCTATTGATGCTTTGCGTGAATACACATCCAAGAAATTTGATGAAACGTTGGAAATCGCTATCCGTTTGGGTATTGATGTAACAAAGGCTGACCAGAATATTCGTGGTATGTTGTCATTGCCAAATGGTACTGGTAAATCTGTACGCGTTGCTGTATTTACTGCGAACGCTCAGGACGAAGCCAAAAAAGCAGGCGCAGACGTTATTGGTGCCGAAGATTTGATTGATGCGGTTGCAGCTGGCAATATTAACTTTGACCGTGTAATTGCAACACCAGATATGATGCCAAAGATGTCAAAAATCGCACGTGTTTTGGGTCCAAAAGGCTTGATGCCGAATCCAAAATTGGGTACGGTTACAAACAACGTTGCCGAAGCGGTTGCGACAGCCAAAGCGGGTCAGATTGAATACCGTGCTGAAAAGAAGGGTATTATCCACGCTGGTATCGGTAAAATGTCATTTGCGACTGACAAATTGGTTGAAAATGCGATTGCTTTGATTGACCAGTTGAAAAAGGTTAAACCTGCATCATCTAAGGGTCAGTATATTTTGGGTATTTCCGTTGCGACAACCCAGGGTCCTGGCTTAAAGGTAGATGCAAAATAATTAATTGTGACCGTGGGTACCCATGGTCGCAAAAACAAGATTTCTGTCCAAGACTGATGGTGTGGCAACACTTAATTCCCATCATAGACAAAGAGAAGATTCTTTGGGGCAGGAACAAAGCCCCATCCCGGGGCAACCCGGATGGATAAGTTAACAAAACAGAAGCTTGAAGGAAAAATAGATGAGACGCGAAGAAAAATCAGATTTGATTTCAGCGTTGCAGTCGTCCCTGAAAGAAGCGAACGGTGTTTTTGTTATTGAAAACAACGGTTTGACTGTAAAAGAATTTGAAACCCTGCGTAATGAATTACGTCCATTGGTTTCCGTATTCAAAGTTGTTAAAAACCGTTTGATGAAATTGGCGTTAAAAGACACTGAGTTCGAACCTGTATCAGATATGCTGCGTCGTCCAACTGCGGTTGCTGTTGCAACTGATGGCTTGGCGGTGACCAAAGTATTGGCAAAATTTGCAGATGAACATCCAAATTTGACAATTTTGGGCGGTAAAATGGATGCAGACGTTATGGATACGGACGGCGTATTGCAATTATCCAAGCTTCCTTCCCTGTTGGAAATTCGTGCTACTATTGCGCGTATCTTGGTTGAACCTGGTGCGCGTCTGGCACGTGTTTCAGCAGAGTATGGAAAAAAAGAACAATAAAATCAGAATAGCGATATTCTGACCTAAAAAATTAGGAGTAAAAAAATGGCAGACATTCAGAAATTAGTTGAAGAATTGTCACAATTGACTGTTTTGGAAGCAGTTGAACTGTCCAAAGCATTAGAAGAAACATGGGGCGTTAGTGCTGCTGCTGCTGTTGCAGTTGCTGCTGGTCCTGTTGCTGCTGCTGCAGAAGAAAAGACAGAATTTAATGTTGTCTTGGCAGAAGTTGGCGCAAACAAATTGGCTGTAATCAAAGCTGTTAAAGAAGCAACAGGCTTAGGCTTGGGCGAAGCAAAAGCTTTGGTTGAATCTGCACCAAAAGCCGTTAAAGAAAACGTTGCAAAAGACGAAGCTGACAAATTGAAAGCCGCGTTGGAAGCAGCAGGTGCAAAAGTTGAATTGAAATAATTTGACTTTACCTGAACCGATACGGTTCAAAAATATCGTCATATGAAAATATGACAAAACGCCGCCCGCGTGGGATGAAAATTCCATGCGGGCATAACGGCGTAAAAAGGCGAAAGCCAAAAATAAGAAAACTGCAGGGCAAAAAGGAGATTGTTAGATAAATTGTGCAAAGATAATTTAATCAGGAAAAACCAAATTTAATTATCTGATATTTTAATAAATTTAATTCACAATTTATTTAAGAATTTTCTTTTTGCCCTGCTATGTTTGCAAAACGCACAGAAAAAAAGGATTAAAACCGATGGCAGTTATCCAGAAACTTAGAAAATCTTTTGGTAAAAGTTTTTTGCAAACTCCGCTTCCTGATTTAGTTGAAATTCAATATAATTCCTACAAAGACTTCTTGCAGGCAGATGTTGAACCACAATCCCGCAAAAATATGGGATTGCAAAATGTATTCTCGTCTATGTTCCCTATCAAAGACTATGCCGGCATTGCCGACCTGGAATTTGTGGAATATACATTGGACAAACCTGTCTATAACGTAAAAGAATGCATGTTGCGCAACATGACATATTCCAGCAAGTTGAAACTGAAGCTGAGATTGATTTTATGGGATGTCGCAGAAGATGGCAAAAAGACACTGCGTGACATCAAAGAACAAGAAATATTTATGGGCGAAGTGCCGTTAATGACTGAACGCGGCAGCTTTATCGCATCGGGTGTTGAACGCGTTATCGTATCCCAGATGCACCGTGCCCAGGGCGTTGTGTTTGCAACAACCAAAGAAGCCAAGGTTGCAGGCAATCCAATCACATACACTGCACGTATTATCCCAGAACATGGAGCCTGGATTGATTTCGAAGAATCCAAGGGCATAATTTATGTTCGTATCGATCGCCGTCGCAAAGTTCCTGCAACGGTTTTGTTGCGTTGCCTGCCATCTGCCGATGACGAAAAGAAATGGATTGCGGATCCACGCAAACCTTCTATCAGCGGTATGTCAGATTCTGAAATATTGTCCACCTTCTATAATCGTATAGGTTTGAAATTTGATGGTAAAATGTGGACTGGCGCAACATCTGACTTCAACGGTTTGGATAAATATCGTCTGAATTATGATTTGTATGCCACCAAAGGTAAAGAAGTCATCGCGTCCAAGGGCGATCGTCTGAATGCAAAACGCATGAAGAAGCTGCTGGATGCCAAGACATTTGCTGTCCTGCCAGAATCTTTGATTGGAGAATATCTGTTTGATCCAGTTATGTCTGGTGACGAAGTTGTATTCCCAGCAGGTACAGAAATCACCGAAGAAGTTTTGAACGATTTGGATAAAATGAACATCAAAGAAATCAGTCTGATTTCTATTGATAATGCTACAATCAGCGCGCATATGCGCAACACATTGTTGGCAGATAAAACAACAAATCGCGAAGAAGCCTTGATTGAAGTTTATAACATCATCCGTCCAGGTGAACGTCCAACACTGGAGGCCGCAATCAATCTGTTTATGCGCCAGGGCTTTGAACCCGCATACTATGATTTGTCGGCGGTTGGTCGTTTCAAGATGAACAAGCGTTTAAAGATTGATTCTGGCAAAAAACCAGAAGATGAACGTCTGTTGACCAAATCTGATTTCTTGGCGGTATTGAAAACATTAACAAATATTATTGACCGCAAAGACAATGTTGATGATATTGATAACCTGTCAAATCGTCGCGTCCGTACAGTTGGCGAATTGTTAGAACAGAATTTCCGCACAGGTATGGTTCGCATTGAACGTTTGGTTCGCGAAGCACTGTCTTCACCAAACATTGCAAATATGCAACCCCAGGATGTAATCAATGTAAAACCATTGATGTCATTGGTATCTGAATTCTTGGGAACATCTCAGTTGTCTCAGTTTATGGATGCATATAATCCTTTGTCTGAATTGGAACATAAGCGTCGTATTTCTGCTTTGGGACCTGGTGGACTGAACCGTGAACGTGCCGGCATTGATGTCCGCGACGTTCATCCAACACACTATGGTCGTCTGTGTCCAATTCACACCCCAGAAGGTGCGAACATTGGTCTGATTAACCACTTGTCATCATATGCACGTGTAAATCCATATGGTTTTATCGAAACACCATATTACGTTGTTGAAAATGGTCGTGTAACAGACAAAATGGTTTACCTGACAGCCGACGAAGAATTGGGACATAAAATTGCCCAGGGTAATACCCCAACAACCAAAGACGGTGCATTGGCCGAAGATATCGTAACGGCGCGTGTTGATGGCGAATTTACCATGGTTGCCAAAGACGAAGTTGATTTAATCGACGTTGAACCACGTCAGGTGGTGTCTATTGCAACAGGTTTGATCCCATTCGTTGAAAACGACGACGCGAACCGTGCATTGATGGGGTCTAACATGCAGCGTCAGGCCGTTCCATTATTGCGTGTCCAGGCACCATTGGTCGGTACCGGTATTGAACGCGAAGTGGCGCGTGATTCACGCACGGGTAAGGTTGCAAAACACAGTGGTATTGTTGAATCTGTTGATGCAAACCGTATCGTTGTAAAATGTATGAACAGCCGCAATGTTGTAACAGGTGTAGATATTTACAATCTGGAAAAATTTGAACGTTCCAACAGTGAAACAATCATTCACCAGAAACCTTTGGTCAAGGTTGGTGATCGTATTTCTGCGGGCGACATCATTGCCGACGGTTCATCTATGAACTATGGTGAATTGGCGTTGGGTCGCAATGTATTGGTTGCATTTATGCCATGGCGTGGATACAACTATGAAGACTCTATTGTTATCTCTGAACGTATTTCCCGTGACGATGTATTTACATCTGTAAAAATCGTTGAAAAGGAATTCAAGGTTCGTGATACTCAGTTGGGGCCAGAATCTTTGACTCGCGACATTCCAAATGTTGGTGAAGAAGCCTTAAAGAATCTGGACGAATCCGGTATTATCTATGTTGGCGCACGTGTAAAGCAGGGCGACATCTTGGTTGGCCGTGTTACACCAAAATCTGAAACATTATTGACTCCAGAAGAAGCGTTATTGCGCAACATCTTTGGTGAAAAGGCATTAAATGTTAAGGATACATCACTGCGCGTTGGGCCAAACGAAGAAGGTACAGTTATCGGTGTAAACGTTCTGACCCGTCATGGTGTCAAGAAAGACGAACGTACCCAGATGATTGAGCTGCAGAAAATCGAAAAAATTAACAAAGACCGCGAAGAAGAAATCGCCATTATTGAAAAAGGCTTTGCAGACCAGATTTTCCAAATTGCAGAAAATATGGAAATCGAAGCTGGCAGTGGCAGTTTGAAACCGTTTATCGGCAAAAAATTGACCAGCGAAGTGTTCGAAGGCGTCCGTGCAGCCGATGTCAAGAAATTGGTTGTTAAAAACAAAGAAGCGCAAGCCAAGATTGATGAACTGCGTGAACAGCATGTTCTGAAATTAAAGTTGCTGAACGAAAAGGCTGATGCAGAAGTATCCAAGGCAACAGAAAGCAATTCTTTGAACGCAGGTGTATTAAAAGAAGTAAAAGTATACATCGCACACAAGATGAAATTGCAGCCTGGTGACAAAATGGCGGGGCGTCACGGGAACAAGGGTATTGTGTCCAAGGTTGTTCCTGTTGAAGACATGCCACACTTGGCCGACGGTACACCGGTTGACCTGGTGCTGAATCCATTGGGTGTGCCTTCGCGTATGAATATCGGTCAGATTCTGGAAACCCACCTTGGTATGGCGGCACGCACATTGGGTGCCCAAATTGGTGCGGTTCTGGACGAAGTCAAGGCTAAACGTGCCGTTACAGACGATTTGCGTAATGTAATGGGCTGTGTGTATGGTGCCGAGGTTGCTGAAAAACTGGAAAAGATGACAGACACAGATGTTCGCGCCCAGGCAGCTCTGTTGCGTGATGGTGTTCCAATGGCGACACCAACATTCGACGGTGCGACACCAGAAGATATTCGTTCAATGTTGAAATTGGCGAAGTTACCAGAAACAGGCCAGTTTGACCTGTATGACGGTATGACAGGCGAAAAGTTTGCACGTCCGGTCACAGTTGGAATCATGTACATGCTGAAACTGCATCACTTTGTTGATGAAAAGATTCACGCACGTTCAATTGGTAACTATTCATTGGTCACGCAACAGCCATTGTCTGGTAAAGCCCACATGGGTGGCCAGCGTTTGGGTGAAATGGAAGTGTGGGCACTGGAAGCCCACGGTGCCGCCCACCTGTTGCGCGAAATGTTGACGGTAAAATCTGACGATATCACCGGCCGAAACAAGATGTATGAATCCATCATTTCCGGCAGCAATGATATCCAGACCGGCACACCAGAAGCTTTCAACGTATTCGTTCGCGAATTGCGTGGATTGGGTCTGGCAATGACACCAAAGAAAGTAGATTAGTTGTTAGCATTGGTGTGGGGGCGTTTCCCCACACCCTAACCACTAGCCACACTAACAACTAAAAACTATTCTATTAAGGAGCAAAAAATAATGAGCAATATGTTGCAAAAGATTTTTGGACAAATTGAAACCAAGGAACAGTTTGATGCCCTGCGTATCACAATTGCGTCCCCCGAAGAAATTTTGTCCTGGTCCCATGGCGAGGTAAAAAAACCAGAAACCATCAACTATCATTCTATGAAACCAGAAGCCGAAGGTTTGTTCTGCCAGCAGATTTTTGGTCCGGTCAAAGACTATGAATGTGCGTGTGGTAAGTATAAAAGAATCAAATTCCGTGGCGTTGTCTGTGAACGTTGCGGGGTCGAAGTTGGTTCTGCATCTGTTCGTCGTGAACGTATGGGGCACATTAAATTGGCGATGCCTGTTGCGCACACATGGTTCCTGCGCGAAGGTAAAATCGCAACATTATTAAATAACCTGCCACAAAAGAAATTGGAACAGGTTATCTCTTATGATGCATACATCGTTATTGAACCAGGTTTAACAAATCTGAAACAGTATGATGTTATCAGCGAAGACGAATACCAGGCTGCGGTCGAAGAATTTGGTGCAGACGCATTCCGCGTTGGCATTGGTGCCGAAGGTGTCCGCAATATTATCGCGAATTTGGATATGGGCGATGAACGCACTCGTCTGCGTGCAGAATTGCAAGATACTAAATCCGAAGCCAAACGCAAGGCAATCATCAAACAGTTAAAATTGGTCGAAGCATTCTTGGATTCCAAGACAGAACCTGCGTGGATGATGCCAGATATTATCCCGGTTATCCCACCAGATATGCGTCCATTGGTCACATTGGATGCGGGGCATGTTGCGGCATCTGACCTGAATGATTTGTATCGTCGTGTAATCATCCGTAATAATCGTTTGAAACGTTTTATGGAAATGCATGCACCAGATATCATTATCCGCAACGAAAAACGCATGTTGCAAGAAGCGGTTGATTCATTGTTTGACAACGGTCACAAGGCCCGTCCAATGGTATCCCAGAACCGTCGTCCATTGAAATCACTGTCTGATTCATTGCGTGGTAAATCTGGTCGTTTCCGTATGAACATGTTGGGTAAACGTGTTGACTATTCTGGTCGTTCGGTTATCGTATCTGGTCCAACATTGAAATTGCACCAGGTTGGTTTGCCAAAGACAATGGCATTGGAATTGTTCAAACCTTTTGTTTATGCACGTCTGTTAGCGGGTGATCATGCAAACACATTGAAAACCGCGCGCAAGATGGTTGAAAACGGCGAAGATGTTGTATGGGAAATCCTGGAACAGGTTATTTATCAGCATCCTGTATTGTTAAACCGTGCGCCAACCTTGCACCGTTTGTCATTGTTGGCATTTGAACCAGTTTTGATAGAAGGCAAGGCAATCCGTCTGCATCCATTGGTATGTAAGGGCTTTAATGCTGACTTTGACGGTGACCAGATGTCTGTTCACGTTCCAATTTCATTAGAGGCACAATTAGAAGCGCGCACATTAATGTTGTCATCTAACAATGTATTGTCGCCTGCAAATGGTGAACCAATGATTGTTCCATCCCAGGACATGGTATTGGGCGTATACTACATTTCATTGATTAACGGTGAACATGATGAAAAGTCCCCTCGCTTTGCGAATATGGACGAAGTAAAATTGGCACTGGAAAACAAGACAATTACATTGCACACACCAATTGTTGCGCGTATCAACGGTAAAATCTATAAAACAACCGCTGGTCGTATGATTTTGGGTGAATTGCTGCCAAAATCTGACAACATGCCATTTGATTTGGTAAACAAAGTTATGCCAGTAAAAGAAATCAAGGCTTTGTTGGCAACAACATATGAACGTTGCGGTGACAAAGAAACAATTCTGTTGGCGGACGCATTAAAGAACACCGGTTTTGAACAGGCAGCGCGCAGTGGTATTTCAATTGGTTATGACGATATCGTTATTCCAGAAGAAAAGAAAACACTGATTGCAGAATCTGAAAAATCTGCCGAAGAAATTGAAGACCAGTATCAAAACGGTTTGTTGTCTGGCGGTGAACGTCACAATAAACTGATTGACTTGTGGCAGAAAACAACCGATAAACTGGGTGATATGGCGTATGCTGCGCTGGGTAAATCAACAGGTGACAATTGGAATTCTGTATATATGATGGCATTGTCTGGTGCCCGTGGTTCTAAACGTCAGATTCAGCAGTTGGCGGGTATGCGTGGTATGATGCAGAAACCAGACGGTTCTATTATTGAAGTTCCAATTATTTCGAACTTTAAAGAAGGTCTGACCATGTCTGAATACTTTACATCCACCCACGGTGCACGTAAAGGTATGTCGGACACGGCTTTGAAAACTGCTGACGCTGGTTACTTGACCCGTCGTTTGGTTGAATTGGCGCAGAACACAGTCATTACTGAACACGATTGTGGCACAACAGAATACATCACAGCGAAACCGGTTTATACTGGTTCTACATTGTCTGTTGCGCTGGGTGATGTTGTATTGGGACGTACCGCGGCCCGCGACATTGTTCATCCAATCAGTAAAGAAGTAATTGTTCCTGCCGGCGAATTGATTACCAAGGCCGCAGCCAAGGCAATTAATGAATCTGGTCTGCCAAGCGTTGATGTGCGCAGTGTTCTGACATGTTGCAGTGACGGTCTGTGTGCAAAATGTTATGGTATGGATTTGTCTCGTAATGCATTGGTACATGTTGGCGAAGCGGTTGGTGTTATCGCAGGTCAGTCTATTGGTGAACCTGGTACCCAGTTGACATTGCGTACCTTCCACATTGGTGGTATTGCGGCTGGTGGTGCAGAAAGTCACTTTATTGAAGTTCCTGTCGCAGGTACTGTAAAACTGGTTGATGTTAACACAATTAAGAACAGTGCAGGCCGTGTTGTAGTTTTAAGCCGTAACGGCAAAGTTGCAGTTGTTGATGACGAAGGCAAAGAATTGTTCAGCTGTGCATTACCATATGCTGCAATGTTGATTGTTAACGAAGGCGATCGCGTCGAAAAAGGCGCCAAGGTTGCAGAATGGGATCCTTATTCTAATACAATCATCGCGGAAAAAGATGGGGTTGTTAACTTTAATGACCTGATTGAAAACGTTTCATACCAAGAAGAAGTCGATTCTATGACAGGTATCGTCTCGCGCAAGGTTATTAACTGGAAAACAAACACCAAGAAGGCATTACAACCTGCAATCACATTGGTTGACGCAGCAGGTAATGTTATCAACCTGGGCGGTAAAAAGATTGCAGAATACATGCTGCCAATCTATTCTGTTCTGAATGTTGCAAATGGTGACACTGTTGTTGCTGGTGACATTTTGGCGCGTATCCCGGTTCAGGCGAAACGTACAGGCGACATTACCGGTGGTTTGCCACGCGTTAATGAATTATTGGAAGTTCGTCGTCCAACCAACCCTGCATTATTGGCAGAAGTTGACGGTACAATTGAATTGGAAGATGCCAAGTCCAAGATTATTATTCGCATTGAACCAAACGATGGTACTGCACCGGTTGAATATGCTGTGCCAAAGGGGACAAACCTGTTGGTTCGCAGCGGAGATGTAGTTAAAAAGGCAGAAAAGTTGGTTGATGGAGACCCGGTACCTCAGGATATCTTGCGTATCTTGGGCCAAAAAGCCTTGGCAACATTTATGGTTGACCAGATTCAGCAGGTTTATCGTCTGCAGGGTGTAACCATCAATGACAAACACATTGAAATTCTGATACGTGAAATGACACGTCGTGTTGAAATCACAAACCCAGGTGACACGGGCTTCTTGATGGGCCAGGTTGTTGACCGTGTTGATTTCGAAGAAGAAAACGCACGTGTTGCACGCGACAATGGTCGTCTGGCCGAAGCGTCCCAGGTCTTGGTTGGCCTGACCCGTGCATCCTTGACATCGCGTTCATTTATTTCAAATGCTTCGTTCCAACAGACAACCAAGGTTCTGGTAGATGCCGCAATTTCCGGTTCAACCGATAAATTGGTTGGTATCAACGAAAACCTGATTGTTGGTCGTTTGATTCCAATTGGAACAGGTGCTTATGTTCGTCGTGTTCGCGAAATTGCGCGCGAAGAAGAAAAGGCGGAGCGTTTGGCACGTGAAGGAAATGGTCAACAGCAGTTGCTGGATATCTAAAACAAAAATACCCGTCCAGGGGTATCTCCTGGACAGGTATAAACTTTTTCTTGCAAATGCCTAGAATTTAGATAGAATAGGACAGTTATAAAATAAAAAGGATATAAAAATGGCAACGCCAAAAAGTAAAACAAGTAAAGCACGTTCTGCACAGCGTCGTTCACATGATGCATTGTCTGTAATGCCTTGTGGGGTATGCAAAACATGTGGCGAAAAGAAGCGCCCACATCACGTTTGTTCTGCATGCGGTGCAAAATAATTTAACATAAAATATATGGGCAGAAAAAGGGCAGGGCAAATGTTCATGCCTTTTCTGCTTTTTTATACACAATGTCAGACGAAAAAAAAATTATTTCAATTGATGCCATGGGCGGGGACAAAGGTCCAAACGCCGTCCTGGGCGGAATGAATCAATATTTATATCAAAATGGCGAAGGTAAGATTTTCTTTCGCGTGTTTGGTGATGAAAAGAAATTACGCCGCCTGTTGGCAAAATATCCCCGTGTTTCCCGCAATTGTGAAGTGATTCATGCACCAAATATCATCAAACCAACGGACAAGGTTATGGATGTTCTGCGTCATGCACAGGATACTTCTATGTACATGGCAATCAAGGATGTTCGCGAAGGTAATTCGTCTGCGGTAATCAGTGCGGGTAATACCGGTATTTTGATGTCTTTATCAAAATTGGCTTTAAAGACGATTGATGGTATTTCGCGTCCTGCGATTACAACGATGTTGCCATCTGGGGCCGGCGACAGTCGTGTGGTTGTACTGGACTTAGGGGCAAATGTTCAATGTGACGAAACAATATTGTTTGATTTTGCCGTTTTGGGCAGTGTTTATGCCGAAGTGGTCGGCCACATGCCAAAGCCAAAATTGGGTGTTTTGAACATTGGTTCCGAAGAAACCAAGGGGAATGAAACGCTGGTTCATTTGAATAAGATTCTGACAGAAAACAAAGATAAATTACCATATGAATATATCGGCTTTGTCGAAGGAAATGACATCAGCGCCGGTCGTGTCCAGGTAGTTGTGACCGACGGCTTTACTGGTAATATTGTGCTGAAAACAGTCGAAGGTACTGCACGCCTGGTAAAACGCGTTGTTGTTGAAAATTTCAAGAAATCTGTTTTGGCAATAATTGGTGCGTTCTTCCTGATTCATGTCTTTAAAAGATTGAAACACAAAATTGATCCGCGTTCTTATGCAGGTGCAACATTCTTAGGTTTGCGTGGATTTGCGGTAAAAACCCATGGGAACAGTGATGCATTGGCGTTTGCGAATTCAATTGGTTATACCGCCGAATTAACCAAGGCAAACCTGAATGGTCTGATTGCGGAACGCGCCCGCGCCTTGGCCGATATTCGCGCAACAATTCATAATGACGGAGGACAATAAATACACCGCCCATATGGGTGGTTTTTTCTTGCAAAATTCAAAAAGTTATATATAATATTCCTGACTTTGCGGGTGGGCGCAGGGTCGGTCCGATTAACCCCACAAGACCTCGCTGTTATAAAAACATATGGCGATGGCAAACTTTGATGAATATTTTCTTATGAAAGATTTATCCAAAGATTTATTTAATCCATTATCTGGCGAAGATTTTGTCCAGATGTTTGATACAAACTATGGTTCTCAGGAAACATTACAGGGCTATGCAACCAAGGGTACGGTAAAAGATATCCGTGGTGATTTTGCAATGGTTGATGTTGGCTTGAAATCCGAAGGTCGTGTTCCATTAAAAGAATTCGGTGCATCTGTGCCATCTGTTGGTGATATTATTGACGTTTTTGTAGAACGTTATGAATCCCGCGAAGGTACTGCTATCTTGTCTTATACCAAGGCTCGTGCTGAAAAGGCGTGGAAAGATCTGGAAAAGACTGTTGCCGAAGGCGTTGACCCAGAAGGTACAATTATTGATGTTGTTCGTGGTGGTTTCACTGTGGATATCAATGGCGTATTTGCATTTATGCCATCATCTCAGGTTGATCATAAACCAATCCGCGATGCAAAATCTTTGATTGGTTTAAAAGACAAATTCCGCGTATTAAAGATGGATGCGCTGCGTACAAACGCAATCGTATCACGTCGCGCGATTCAGTCTGATACAATTGCTGCTGCACAGAAAGAAGCGATGAAGAACATCTCTCTGGGCGCGGTTCTTGAAGGTACAGTCAAGAATATCACAGATTACGGTGTATTCGTTGATTTGGGTGGTATTGATGGTTTGTTGCATGTGACAGATTTGTCATGGAAACGCGTAAATCATCCACGCGAATTGGTTCACGTTGGTGAAACAATCAAAGTTAAAGTTATCCAATTCGATCCAGAATCACATCGTATCTCGTTGGGTATGAAACAACTGGAAGAAGATCCATGGGAAACAGCATCGCGTGCATTCAATGTTGGCGATACTGTCACCGGTAAAGTATCTTCTTTGACAGACTATGGTGCATTTATTGATTTGGGCAACAATATCGAAGGTCTGGTTCACATGTCTGAACTGTCCTGGACAAACAAGAACATCCACCCAAGCAAAGTTTTGCAAAATGGTCAGGATGTAACTGTTACTGTTTTGGGTATTGACCAGGATAAACGTCGTATTTCATTGGGTTACAAACAACTGCAACCAAATCCATGGAAACAGTTCGCAGAAACACACAATGTTGGCGATGTAATCACAGGCCCAATTAAAAATACAACAGAATTCGGTTTGTTTGTGGCCCTGACACCTGAATTAGATGGTATGGTTCATATTTCCGACCTGTCATGGAATAAACTGGACGAAGAAGAACTGAAAAAGTTCGTTCGTGGCCAGGAAGTGACAGCGAAAATCTTGGACATCAACCCAGAAAAAGAACGTGTCACATTGGGTATCAAACAATTGACTGAAAGCGCAGAAAACAACGCGGCTTCATTAAAGAAGGGTGCGGTTGTATGTGGTACAGTTTCCGAAATCACACCTGATGAATTGGTTTTGACATTGGCGGGCGATGTACGCGGTGTTATCCGTCGCACAGACCTGTCACGTGAAAAATCAGAACAGGACACATCAAAATACAATGTTGGTGACAGCGTAGAAGCATCTGTTGTTTCTGTTGAAGACAACACTGTTAAATTGTCTGTCCGTGCACTGCAGGTGACATTGGAAAAGCAGGCCGTTAAAGAATTCTCAAACGAAGCAGACAGTGGTTCTGTTTTGGGCGACATCTTGGGTGCTGCTATTGAAAACAGCAAAAAATAATTTGTATTCGTATGAATTGTTTCACGGTCGTGCAATCTTGCCCGGCCGTGTTTTTTATGATAAAATTATGTATATGACAGAAAAAAAACAAATTATTGTAATGATGGGCGGACCCGGCGTAGGCAAGGGGACTTTTTCCGATATGTTAATGGCGCGTCGTCCCTTTAAACATGTTGAGGCCGGTGCCCTGTTGCGTGCCATGCCGGCTGATTCCGAAATTGGTAAATTGATTTCTGCGGGTGATCTGGTGCCAGATAATTTGGTTTGTGATTTGATGGTGGCGCAAATTACAGATGACGATATTATAATGGACGGTTTTCCGCGTACGATTGGCCAGGCAAAATGGCTGGTAAAAAATTATGCAAATAAATACGATGTTCAAATATTATTTTTAAATACAGACGATGAAACATTAGTTCGTCGTATTCAAAAGCGTGTCCGCACCGGCAGTCATCGCGCCGATGATGCGGCAATGAAAACAATTTGTCATCGTTTGGAAAATTTTCATAAAACAACAATGCCGGCAGTTGATTGGTTGCGTACTGCACCCGGGATAACTTTTTCTGAAATAGATGCGGCCGGTGATGTTAATGATAATTTTGCAGATATCACGTCTGCATTGGGGATGTAGTTTGAAATATTTATTTTCCAAATATAAAACTGTTATTTTGTGACAGTTCGATAATTGCATCTATATTATCGTCGTCACATGTGCGCTGGCGTTTAGTCTTGCCACATTTTTCACACTTGTGTGTGATAATAAAGCGCGCGCCATCACCTTCAATCGAAATTGGGCACATCATGCCACCGCATGTTGCCGCGCGGTCACCTGGGTTATTGTCAACATGTCGTGACCACAGACAGTTTGGACAGTGGTTTGTGTATCCATTTCCATGAACAACTGCGCCACAGTGGGCGCAGTTAAAATCTTCGACTGTTTTTGTAAAGCCCTTCATTATATCCCCAATGCGTTGCGATACATCTGGGTCAGTTCATCCGCTTCGTCCAATTCATCTGGGTCCAATTTACGCAAACGTATCATCTGACGGATGTATTTTGGATCAAATCCTGCGGATTTTGCTTCGGAATAAATTTCCTTAATATCCGCAGCGATTGCTGCTGTATCTTCATTCAGCTTTTCAATTCTTTCAATAATACTGATCAATTGTTGATTATCTATTGCGCCGTGATTTGCCTGTTTCATTTTCTGTTTTCCCCTTGTTTATTTGTAAAACTTATGATATACAATAAATCGTAAAAATCAAGAAAACAAATTTAACACGGGATGTGAAAAAATGAAAAGATTTACAAAAATTACTGCATCAATTGGTCCGAACAGCGAAGAGCGCGAAGTTTTAACCCGTATGATTTCTGCGGGTGTTAATATGTGTCGTTTGAATTTTAGTCATGATACCGGTGATGTTCAGGGGCGCAAGATTGATATGATACGCGAAATATCTGCGGAATTAAATATGCCAGTTGCAGTTATGGTTGACCTGCAGGGGCCCAAACATCGTATTGGTAATTTCGAAACCGAAGATAAATATCCATTAACAATTGGTCAAAAATTTACATTTGATACAGATCCAACCCCGGGCAATTCGTCGCGTGTTCAGTTGCCTGATTCTGATGTTTTAGGGTCATTAAGTGTTGGTGATCGTATTTTATTAAACGACGGTAAAATTGAAATGCGCGTTGAATTTGCGTCCCCTGACCGGGTTGACGCAACGGTTGTGCGTGGTACAGAAATTTGGTCGCGTCGTGGGTTTAATTTACCAGATACAGAAATTGCAACATCTGTCCTGACCAAGAAAGACCGGGCCGACCTGGAATATGCAATTACAAAAAATCCAGATTGGGTTGCGATTTCATTTGTGCAAAAACCCGAAGATATTGCCGAGGTTCGTGACTTTATCACCGAACGTACGTCGCATCCGATTAAAATTATCGCAAAAATAGAACGTCCAAATGCGGTTGCGCGTATTACTGATATTGCCGCTATTGCAGATGGTATTATGATTGCGCGCGGTGACTTGGCGGTTGAGGTACCATATGCCGAAGTGCCGGCGATTTCGCGTCATATCATTCGCGAATGTCGCAAAATGAACAAACCTGTAATTGTTGCAACACAAATGTTGGGCTCAATGGTAAACAGTGAATTCCCAACGCGTGCAGAAATCACTGATGTTGCAAACACGGCGTACCTGCGTGCAGATTCAACTATGACATCCGAAGAGACGACAATCGGTATGAATCCGGTTAATGTTATTGAAACGATGTCAAACATCTTGTCGCATGCAGACTCTGACACAATTGCAAATCCGTACGATTGGTCGCGTGTTGAAAATGTTCCAGAAAACGATTGGTCGCGTTCTGTTGCGTCAATGGCATATTTGAACAAGGCCTCTGCAATCGTGGTCTTTGCACGCGATACAATAACCGCAACCGAAATTTCATGCCGTAAACCTGATATTCCGGTTATCGCGGTATGCAACGAAGCGGTAATTGCGAACCAATTGTGTCTGGCGCGTGGCGTATTCCCAATTTATGACAATGAATTGTTCGGTATGCGTGATGCGTTTAATGCGGCTCGTCGCTTTAATATAAATATGGGTAAGTTGGTTATCGTGGACGAAGAAAGAATCAGCCTGCGAACATTGGATTAATAATAAATCCCCCAGATGGGGGAATTTTTTTATATCTTTTTTTATTCGCCTAATTTTAAATTGGGGCGCGCGGCGCGTAAATTGCTTAATGATTTTTCTTGGGCGGCGCGGAATGCGTCTGGGTTCCATATTTGAAAACTGTTGCCGCGACCAACGAATATCGCACTGTCTGTAATTCCGGCGTGCGCCAACATATCTGATGGAATGACGATGCGACCCGTCACATCAAACGCCAATTGGCGTGCGTCTGCAAACAGCATTGCTGTCAAATCATCCAGTTCGCTGTCAAAAATGCCCATTTTATCGGTTGCTGCGGCCATTTGTTCCATGCGTGACATGGTCATGCCTTCGATACAGTTGTTTGTAAAAGAACGGAAAAGAACAACGCCTGCGAATTTTTCATTGCTGACCGAAGCCCGGAAAGAGGCGGGAACAGAAACGCGTCCCTTGGTATCCAAACGATTTTCATAAGATGAGAGAAACAATGACATTTTATGATTTTCTTTAATTGGGA
Source organism: Alphaproteobacteria bacterium (assembly GCA_017629245.1). Classification (GTDB taxonomy): domain Bacteria; phylum Pseudomonadota; class Alphaproteobacteria; order Rs-D84; family Rs-D84; genus Enterousia. The sequence continues at coordinate 81,185 of JAGBXO010000003.1, forward strand.
TTGTTTGTGCCCTCTCTTTCCTTTTGCTTCAAACGGAATGTAGCACGGTATTTTATGGTTGTCAATGACAATTTATGGTTTTTTTATGGTATTTTATGGTTTTTCAAAATAAAAGTAAAAAAATTAAAATAAAATTAAAATAAATGCATTTTATGCTTGACCTGCGATTCGTTTTTGTTCTAAGATGTTTGTATAGACAAGGGAAAAAGAAATAAAAGTCCCAGAAAGCCGCAAGAGTATCGGATTTTTGGGAAAAACAAAAAACAAAAATGAAAACTGTTTCTCTGATTTGTAAATACGTTGGTATTTACACGGAAAATGGCGGTTTTCTACAACATACGCCCATAAGGAGGGGAACGCGCATGCCAAAAAACATCAAAGAAATTATGATTGCATTAAACCAGGTTTTAACAACAACAGTTTGGGTTAACGAAGATCGTCAGATTGTTTCCCTGGCAGATGAATTGAAAATTGGTCATAATAATGCGCCACGTTCTATCGAAGATTTATCTCGTCCTTCGTTGGTTGGTGCGTATGTTTCTTTACAAATTCGTACAGATAATTTTGATGTTGCGGCCGAAAGCTTGGAGACGCGTGATTTGGCATTGCGTGTAAAAGAGTTGGTGTTTGCTGAGGCGAAAAAAATCATGGATGTGTCAGATTCCTCTGCTAAATCCGGTGTTGCAAAGGCTGCGTAATACATCACAACAGTTTCCGTTTATCGGAAGGAAGGGAGCGACCGTCATCGAGTGATCGTTGACGGTTTTTTGTTTATAATTATTTTGTTAAATAAAAGTTTTTAATTCTCTTCTAATGCTAACTGCCTACACAAATTTTTCTGGTATCAGATTACAAATGTTTTTCCAAATTCTGCGCAGTATGCTGGTGTCTGGGGCGTGTTTGTGTACGCGGGGTGTTGTGTCGCCTGGGCGACTGCCGGTCCAAACGGGTTTGTTGTTTTTGTTCAGTGTGACGCGCCATGATGTTTGTGTGTCTTTTATAATCATTTCACGCAGTTTATCTGCGAAATCTGCGCTTTCAAAAATTGCGACATTTTCTGTGTTATAGTATGCGCTGCGTGGGTCCAGATTAAAACTGCCGATCCATGAAATATTGTCGTCAAAGACCATTGTTTTGCTGTGTAATACTGAAAAGCTGGATTGCTTTCTTTCGCGGTCATGTTCTTTGCCGCGCAGGTTTTCAGCAGATACCATAAATTCATAAACGTCTGCGCCTGATTGTATTAATTGTTCGCGATATTTTTCCCATTTTGCGTAAACGGTTGGCGCGTTTGTAGAGGCTAGCGAGTTTGTTACAATCGTCATATGGACGCCGGACTTTTCTTCTTGCAACATATGCTCCAGTCCGCCTTGGCCTGGTACAAAGTATGCGGCAGACATATATACTGAATTTTTGGTTTTGTTCCACAGGTGTTGCAGTGCCAAAATGATGTCACTACGATAATTTTCCTTTTCTGTCATTGTCATTTCGACTTTTTCTGGTGGGTCGGCCAAGAATTTTCCGCGCCCCCAGCTGAAGTCGAATTTTTTCTGTTTAAAATCGCGTATTGCCATTGATATAATGGTGTTGTATCTGCGTACGTTTTCTGTGCTATGTTCTTCTAGGTTTGCAAAAGTTTTTTCCAGTTTTCGCATTGCGCGCTTTGATTTTGCTTTTGGGAAAACGGATGCAGGTATCGCCAGGTGATGATTCCAGTATTCGTTAAAACTCATTGTGGCGTATCGTGTCATGTCCCCCAGGAATAAAACGTCTGTGTCTGAAAAGTTAGATGCGGTTTCTGGATAGAAATAATTGCTGCCAACGTTTCTGCCGCCAGTAATATATGCGATGTTGTCGACAATAAACAGTTTGTTGTGCATGCGTGAGTTTAGTCGATTAAAATCTGTTAAAAATTGTGGGTAATACAGCAGTTTTGAACGGTTTGCGACTGTGTTAAAAATCTTGACTTCTATGTTCGGGTGTTGGTTCAACAGTGTTACATCAACAATATCTGATTTGGTGCCGTAATCGTCCAATAGTATTCGTATTTTGACCCCGCGGTCAGCTGCGTTTTTTAGTTCGCCAATCAAAACCTTGGATGTGAAGTCGTTACTGTAAATATATGTTTGTAAATCAATTGTTTTTGTTGCCATTCGTGCAAAGGCGGATCGTATAATAAATGCGGATAGTCCGTCGTCAATCAGTGTTGCGCCCGATGTTTCGTTGTCTTGTTTCAGGTCTGTTGCGTAGTATTGTGCAATTGGTGTTTTGTATGGATTGTAATTGAAGTCGTTTGTGGTCACCTTTGGTGTGTATCCGTTTAGTCGTGTGTCGTTTGTTGTTGTTGGCACGGTTGTGCATCCCATCAGGGGCAGGGCTAAAATCCATATGGCGACTTTTTTTATCAGTGACAATTTTGTCTTCCTTATCTTTTTGCGCGATTATAGTCCAAGGTTATCACGGTCGCAATAAAAATTCATTATATTTTTTAATAAATTGTGAAATGGTTCCTGTTGTCTAATAAATTGTGAATTTTTTTGTTTGTATAAATTTGTAATAAGTGTTAAAATTAATAACAAGAAATTATGGAAAGGAAGATTTTATCATGAAAAGATTTGTTGCGGTGCTCGCTGGGTTGTTGACTTTACCTGCATTTGCAGAGGATGCGATTATATACAAAGAAGACGGTGTGCGTTCTGATGTTGTGTCGCGTAATATTGATGTGCCTGCATCTGCGACGGCGGCGGGGCGTACGTCTGGTCGTTCTGGTGCGGCGTCTCGTGGGGCGATATCGCGTGTTGTGCCTGCGGCGGCATCTGATATGACGACGGCGAATCGTAACGCGGCGTCTGGTCGTGTTATCGCCGCGGGGCGTGCGGGTGTTGCGGCACCGTCCGTCTCTGCGCGCAAGGCAGCGGCACGTGATGGTGCGGTCGTTTCGCGTACGGCGGTCGGTCAAGTGGGGGCAAAGCCTGCTGTGGCTGCACGTGTTGCAGCGCCATCGGCGCCACGTGTTCGTGCGCGTGCTGCGACAATGACGACAAATGTGTCCAAGGGCGACAATGTTGTGTCTGTGAATAATTCTTCCGATGCTCCGGCCGAAGCGGCTGCAACTCCGGCCAGTGTCACTGCTGCAATGGAAAATTCGGCGGCACTGACATCATTTTGCAAGGCGCAATATACAGAATGTATGGATAATTTCTGTAATGTTTTGGATGATAACCAGGGGCGTTGTTCTTGTTCGAAAAATATTAAAAATTATGAAAAGACAGAAAATGCATTAAAGGCTGCGACCGAATCTTTACAGGATGTTGCACAGCAGATTCAGTATATTGGGTTAAGCAAAGACGAAATTGAAACCTTGTTCTCTCAGACCGAGGCTGAAATCCAAATGCAGGCAACAAGTGATAATTCGCAGATAAAGAATGATTTGGACAAGATTAAGGGATTGATTGTTCAGGTGAAATCTGGTACTGCATCGTCAACAGAAATTGATACAGGTCTGTCCATGGATTTGTCGGGCCTAATGAATTTTAATATCAGCAGTGCTGGTTTTGATTTGGGGTCCTTGTTTGGTACACAAACAGCAAATACAGGTTCGATCAGCAATCAGCGTGGTGAACAATTATATAAAACCGCGGCTGCGCGTTGTAAAACGGCGGTGTTGAATGATTGTCAGAGCCAGGGTGTTGATATATCGATTGTATCCAATGCGTACGATATGGAAATTGATAAACAGTGTGTCGCGTATGAACGTTCTTTGACCGACGCAAACGAAGAAATGGTTCAAACGGTTCGCAATGCAAAAAGTGTGCTGCAGCGCGCGCGCTTGATGGTGGCCCAGCAAAAGAATGCATATGATTTGCGCGGTTGTGTAAATGCATTGGACGCATGTATGCAGGATGACTTTGTTTGTGGCAATGATTATGAAAATTGCCTAGATCCATCTGGTAAATATATTGTTGACGGCGAAGTTGTGGTTGGCTCAATGCCAGGGCAGACAGATTTGAGTGATTATTCTGGTATGTCTGGTGCAATGTACAGTGCCGACGGGTTGTATTCTACGTGGAATTATGGCAGTAGTAAAAATGCGTGGGGGGCGTCATCTGGTTATGCCGAAGGCAGTCTTAACGAATATGTAACCAGCACGATGGGCGCCACACCGACCGGTGTTGGGGATACTATGTCCGAGTATTTACAGTACAAGATTGGCTATATCAAAGATAACAAAAGTTACGGTATGTGCGCATCTGTACTAAATAAATGCCAGGATTATACATATTCTAATGGTTCGTATTCACCAAAGAATCGCGTTGTCGAAGAATATTTAATGCGGACATTGGTAAAAATTAAAAATGCCCAGGATAACGTCTTGGCTGATTATGCAGAAACATGTATTGCCGATGTTTCGTCATGTCTGGGTGAAAATAATTATGATGAAACTGCCACTAACAGCAGCAAGTCCAAAATTGCAATCAACGCATGCCGTTCACAGATTATCACATGTATGTCTGTAAACGGTCGTGCGGATGCGGATCCAACACCTGCGGGAATGGCTGGCTGGGTCAGCAGTATTATGACAGAAACTGGTGGTGTCGGCGGTGGTGGCGTTACTAACTGCGCGTCTGGGGGATCGAATTGTTATATTACAACACATTTGAATGCTTCTGGACAACCAACGTGTTCCGGTCTTGAAGCTTACTCTGTGCTGGAAGCGGGTGGAATATGTCCACCAACAGGAACCAGTTGTGCTGCGGTTGGAGGAATATGGTCAAATAATACATGTTATTGTACTGGTTCGTGGAAGGTGTCGCCGAATAGTCAACAAGGTTACACTGGCTATAAGTGTAGTTAATAAAATGCCCCACTTGGGGCATTTTTTGCTTGTTCTATATTTGGGAATGTGATAGAATAAAAGCAATCAAAGGAAAGAGAGTCTATCATGAAACGATTTGTTGTATGTCTGGCCGGTTTGCTTGCGTTGCCTGCTTTTGCTGAAATTGCGCCACTCTATTTTGAAGAATTTGAAGCGGTGGATACAGCCACAGTTGTACCAGCCGAAGAAGTGGTGACGGAACAAAAGGTGGCACCACAGACATCACGCAACAATCCGCGTGGTCGTGTCGCATCTCGTGATGCTGCGTCTGTGTCAAATCGTTCTGCAGCGGCAACGGGCCGTGCAAATGTTGCAACCCGTGCATCACGCAGTGGTGTTGTGTCACGTAACGCTGTGAATGGCGTGGCCGCGCGTAACGCGACCGCACGCAGTGCATCAAATGTTGCAGCGCGTCCATCACGTAATGCTGCGTCAACAAATCAAATTGCGACAACACGTCGTGCAATGCAAAATGGTTCTGCAAATGTTGCGCGTGCAGGTGTCACAACAAATGATACGGTAAATGCGCCTATTTATTCTGGAAACAGCAAGGCTAGCAATGTTGTTGCGCGCGCCAGTATGCGTGCCGGTTCGGGCGGGGCGGTTCGTGCGCGTATCCCAACAATTTCCGCATCTGTTGATAATACGGCGTCAACCGCTGTATCGGCGCCTGTTGCGACAAATGCGGCCAGTGCAACTGCCGCTATGGATGAATTGGCCCAGGTAACCGCATTTTGCAAGGCGCAATATACAGAATGTATGGATAATTTCTGTAATGTTCTGGATGATAACCAGGGGCGTTGTTCGTGTTCAAAAAATATTAAAAATTACGAAAAAACAGAAGTTGCATTAAAAGAGGCTACCGAAGCGTTGCAAGATGTTGCACAACAGATTCAGTATATCGGCCTGACCGGTGATGAAATTGAAACATTGTTCACCCAGACCGAGGCCGAAGCCGCCATGTCTGCAAATACAGATAACAGCCAGTTGAAAAATGATTTGGATAAAATCCGTGGTCTGTTGGTTGGTGTAAAATCTGGCACTGCCTCATCGACTGAGGTTGCAGATGGCCTGTCCATGGATTTGTCTGGTTTAATGAACTTTAATATTGACAGCACTGGTTTCAATTTGGGCTCATTGTTTGGAAATACAACAACAGCAAACACAAATTCAATCAGCAATCAACGCGGTGAACAGTTGTACAAAACTGCGGCTGCGCGATGCAAGGCGGCGGTCTTAACGGATTGTCAGGCCCAAGGTGTTGATATCTCGGTTGTTTCTAATTCATATGATTTGGAAATTGATAAACAATGTGTTGCATACGAACGTTCATTGACCGATGCGAATGACGAAATGAATCAAACCGTTCGCAATGCGAAAAGTGTTCTGCAACGCGCCCGCTTGATGGTTGCGCAACAGAAAAATTCATATGATTTGCGTGGTTGTGTAAATGCATTGGATTCATGTATGCAGGATGATTTTGTTTGTGGCAATGAATACGAAAACTGTCTGGACCCATTTGGCAAATATATTGTTGAAGGTGAAGTGGTGTTGGGTTCTGCGCCTGGTCAGAACAGCTATTCCGGTGCAGTTGTAGCGCCACAGTATTCGAAGGATGGGTTGTATTCTACATGGAATTTTGGCAGTAATAATAATGCCTGGGGCAGCAACAACGGTGATTCACTGACTGCGTATATCGCCGATACAATGCCAGAAAAGGCTGACGGTTATATAACCGAAACCAGTACGATTATGTCTGAATACTTACAGTACAAAATCGGCTATCATGAAGCTTCGACAAACAAAAATCATGGTATGTGTATGTCTGTCTTGAACAAGTGTCAAGATTACACATATGACAATGGTGTATATCAGGCAAATAACCCGGTTGTACGTGAATATCTGACGCGCACACTGGTTCAGATCAAGGCCAAGCAGGATGAAATAATCTCGTCCTATGCCGAAGGTTGTATTGCAGATGTGTCATCATGTTTGGGTGAAAATAACTATGATTCTGTAAATGTTAATTCAACCAAATCTAAGATTGCGATTAACGCATGTCGTTCGCAGATTATCACATGTATGTCTGTAAACGGTGATGCGACTGCTGATCCAACGCCAGCCGGTATGGCAGAATGGGTTAACAATGTAATGGTCTCTTGTCCCGAAGGTACCAGTGTTGCAGCCGGCGGCATTTGTATTTGGCCAAATGCAATAACTAAGACCGAATGTGACGGATATTCTGGTGTATGGAATTCTGCATCGGGATATTGTGCATACAAGAAAATTTAAAAATTGCCCCTTTTGGGGCATTTTTTAATGGTGTGATATAAAATGTAAAATCAAACTGGTAATAAATATAATTGTTATTACCCCCAGAATAATCTTTTGCGCATGGTGTGATTTATTGCCATCGCAGTGTTCACAATCGCATCCGCATTCACGGCCCACCATCCACCAAGATACCCCCAGCATTACGCCTGAGAATATAAACAGCCATGGTTCCATCCAGTGTGGCAATATATGAAAATGTGCCGCATCTGGCGCAATTAATCCAATGATGGCCAGAATCAATGGTAATCCACAGCAAAATATGTGTGGTGCAATTGTTGCAATTATTCCAATTTTAACAGCTTTATTCTTCATGTAAAACCTTTTTTAGGTGCAATTATAATACGAATGTATAATTTATCAAACAATAAAATATTGACAATATCCCCATTTGTGGTATAAAGACGCCGTGTCAAAGAATTCTGATTTTTATATATCTACTGATTATGCATTCCAGGATGAATCCTCGGTATATCTGTTTACAAATGAAAATATTGCAGGATACATTCAGGGGTTAAATCCGGGGCGTGTATTGACAGTCGCATCATCTGGTGACCATGCGTTTGAAGCGTATCTGGCGGGTGCAACTCATGTTGATACCTTTGATATTAATTCGTACCAGCGACATGTACTTGAACTAAAAACACATATGATACGTGGCCTGCCATATCATGATTTTATGGATTTCTTTTTTGATAAGAAAAATTTTTTTAATCCAAAAATTATTGCAACGATATCCGATAATTTTTCCAAGGGGCTGCGACATTTTATGACCAAGTGCCAGGACAGTGGTACAAATATGTTTAAATATCATGCATCAATATCGCCAAATTATGATTTGCGTAATCTCTCATACGCATCCGAGGAATCTAAATACAATAAATTGCGTGAATTGTTACCCGAACGCATAAACTTTCATCACTGTAAACTGGAACGTGTTTCGGCAAAATTTAATCAGCGTTATGATTTAATAATGCTGTCCAACATTTTTTATTATATGTATTCTGAAGAAACAATAACAGAATGTCGATTTGAACGATTTTATCACGAGGTTTTATATCCTTTGGCACGCAACAACCTGACCGATAATGGTAAAATTTGCTTTCAGTACATTTGGGGGGCAAAGCCCGGTGATTGGACAAATTTTATGGATTATTTTCAGTCGCAGCGTATAAAAAATGAATCGGTTAAATTTGCATCGCGCACAGTTCTGTCGGCATTGCGGGATACGAATTGGGACAGTGTATTGATAATGTCGCGTCAACCCCAGAAATAATAATTGGCATCCCCAGCAGGACTTGAACCTGCATCTAATTCTTAGGAGGAACTTGTTCTATCCTGTTGAACTATGGGGACACAACACGGCAATATTAAATTAAAGCGAAAAAATATTCAACCGTTTTGTTACGCGGTATTGACAAAAATAAAAACTGTATTACACTATAAGTGTGAATAATAAAAGGCAAAAAATGACAAAAAATACAGGTATGTATCACGCTACAATAAAACAGGATGAAGAAATATCAGAAATAATTGTGGATATTTTTAATCTGCCCTATGATAAATTTGACGGTGAAAATCCCCTGATTATACACGGTGATGTTGTATTGCGTGGCAGACGTGGTCGCACATTTCCTTTGTTGCGTAATGTTGTTATTTTGGGTACGTTGGATATCCGCGATTTTGATTTAACGCCAGATACTATCTTGCCTGATAGGCTGGAAGAATTAAAGTGCGAATATTCTATAAAGTCATTGGCCGATTTGCCTGAAATTTTGCCTGCAAAAATTAAGAAAATCACAATACGTCGTGCCTTGTTAAATAATATTAAAAAGGACAAGGATGACGCCTTGCGTATTGCGCGTCGCTTTGCCAATGCGCATCCGCGCATCGTTGTGACCGATGGAAAAACAACCTTGCGCGATTTATTGCGTGAAATAGAGTTGTCCTCAAACAAAGGGCCTCAACCTGTTGCACCTAGCACTAAAATAACACCGATTATTGAATTACAGGCCAAGACAGATGAATACCTGTCAACAGATGAACTGTTAATGGCGTGTCGTTCTGCGTCCCAGGATTTATCTGGTATAAGTGATGCAGAACTGACGCGTTATATTAAAAAAGCACGCTCTGCCAAGGCGAATTTGAAATTAGAACCTGTTGATTTAAAACGTGAAGATGGCGCGACAATTGTTTGTGTGCATAAAAAGTATCTTGATACGATTATTGATTATATATTGGCGCAAATTGAATCTGACCAGGCACGTAAAACAATAAAAAATACTGTAAAGAAACCCAAAAAAGCAAAAGTGGATGTGTTGGCTAATGAAAAAGTTAAAGAAAAAGTTGGGTATCAAATTGACGGAAAAACAGTTGTTGAAAAACAGATCAAGAAATATATTCCAAAGCAAGAATGGGGCAAAATCTGCAAGGCGTGTGGTGATGATAAAAAAATGCTGTTGGAAATTTTGCGTGATGTTGATTTTATAAACATAAACCCAACAGATACTGCTGGAAAAAAAGTATATTATATCCAAGATGGGCAAATAAAAACATCTCGTACGCTGGAATTTAAAAGTGCAACATGTCTGTCCCAGGGCTTCAAAAGTCTTAACAGTAAACAGCGCATTGTTTGGGCGGTTTCTGGTGATGCCTTTGTGTGTATAGATTTTTTCCCAGAACATGAACATTCAATAGATGAATATAAGGGCGTTATTCGTGATGCGCGCATTGATTTATCAAAAATGGATTTGGCGTCATTTTATAATGTTGCGGATTTAATCCGCGAATTGACCGATGATGGTAATGGTGGGCCTGATTTTCCACCCGCTGGTCCGCAACCTATGGATGCGCCAAAAATTGATACATCGAATGTCGGGGGAACAGACGATAAAAGCGACGCAAAAATAAAAAAGGAACCAATTGATATTTCAAAGACAAATTTTGTTTGGACAGAATTGTTTACCATGAATATGCGTTTGGTACAGAATATAAAATACACAGACATGGCACGTGATGCGCTGTTGAAAAAGATGCAGAAAGAAACAAGTACAGAAAAGTTACTGTGTATGGCAGATGATTTGACAAAAAATTTGCAGCGCAAAAAAGCATATGAAGATGCGATAGCCAAACTGAATTTGTTAAATAATCAGTTGAAGGAATTGAAAATTGACCTGGAAAAAGAACGTTAAATATCAGTCCCCATACAACAGTGGGGATTTTTTATGTTGGGTTTGACATTATTAAATACATTGTATAAAATATGGCGGATAAAAATAAAAAGGGAAAAATATGGCAACAATAACAAGAAGTGATTTTGCAGAAAGATTGCGTGAACGTTTTGGCTTGACGACTGCCGATGCGTACAAAATGGTTGATGTTGTTTTTGATGAAATACGTGATGCCTTGGTTAATAATGAAGAGGTTAAATTTGCAGGTTTTGGCAGTTTTAAGATTTTAAAGAAAAGTGCACGTATGGGTCGTAATCCAAAGACAGGGCAAAGTGCGGTTATTTCTGCCCGTCGTGTTGCGACATTCCGCCCCAGCAATGAATTTCGCGAACGTGTCGCAAACCATAAATAAAAAAACGCCCATTGGGGCGTTTTTTTTTACCATAACTTCACGCGCTTTTCCGGTATCAGATACATCTTGTTATCTGGTTTAATTTCAAACGCATCATACCACGCGTTGATGTGTGGCAAAATTCCATTTACGCGATTTTTTCCCAGCGAATGTTCGTCAACCTTGGTCAGGCGCAGTTCTTCGTCGGCCCGAATGTTCTGGGCCCATGCGCCGGCATATGCGATAAAGAAGCGTCTGTCTGCGCTCAGGTTTTCCGCCATGTCGGATGGTGTGCCAAAGTTTTTATATGCATCAAACGCAATTGTCACACCACCGTAATCAGCCAAATTTTCACCCAGTGTAAATTCGCCATTTGCGTTTACTTCATCGTTAATTTTAATGTTATTGAAAAATTCTTTCATAACATTTGCGCGTACCTCAAACCCTGTGGCATCTGCTGCGGTCCACCAATCTTTCATATTTCCGTCTTTATCAAAGTGACGGCCGGAATCATCAAATCCGTGTGTCATTTCATGACCAATAACCGCGCCGATTGCGCCATAGTTAAACGCGTCATCTGCCCCCATGTCAAAGAAGGGATATTGCAAGATTCCTGCTGGGAAACAAATTTCATTTGTTGAAGGATCGTAATATGCATTCACTTCGTGGGCATTCATATACCACAGTGTTGGATCTTTTTCTTTGCCGATTTTTTCCAGCCAGAACGCATCTTCAAATTGTGCAACACGCACCATATTTTCCCACAACGAATCATTTTTGATTTCCAGATTGCTGTAATTGCGCCATTTGTCTGGATATCCAATTTTTGCACGGAAAGTGGACAGTTTTTCTAACGCTTTTTGTTTGGTCTCAGACGACATCCAGTCCAGTTTTTCAATACGCATTGCATACGCGCGTTGCAGATTTTTTACCAACATCTGCATGCGTTCTTTGGCGTCTTCTGAAAAGTATTTATCAACATACAGTCTGCCAACTTCTTCGCCCAATGCGCCATCAATCATTGCAACTGCGCGTTTCCAACGTGGTTTTTGTTCTTTTTGTCCCGCCATTGTCCGGTTATAGAAATCGAACGATATTTCGTATGTTTTGTCGTCCAAGACGGTATCAGCCGCGCTGACAATACGATATTTCAAATATGTTTTAATTAATTCAAAATCAGTGTCGTTCATAATCGCAATTGATTCTGCAATTGCCTCTGGCTGGGCAATATTAATATATTCTGCCGCCGTCGCACCGCGCGCCCCCAGGAAAGCGTCCCAATCAAAGCCGGTAAATTTTTCTTTTACCTCGGCAGTGCTCATTTTATGATAATTGGCATGTGGGTCACGCAGTTTTTCCTTTGGATAGAAAGATTTTGCCATGCGTTCTTCCAGTGCATACAGTTTATCGACATCTACATCAATGCCGAAGTTTTTCATCTGTTTGGCAATAAATTCTTTATACTTTTTGCGAATTTCAACAGATTTTGCGTCGCTGTCAAAATAATAGTCGCGCGACAGCCCCAATCCGCCCTGGCCAATATTGTACAGGAAATGTTCGCTGTCCATTTCGTCTAATCCAACCCCGTCGCCCCAGAATGCAGATGAATATGTAAACATTTTGCCCATATATTTTTCCAGACCGTCGCGCGTCAGCGTATCAATTTCTGCCAACTGCTTTGCGACCGGTTTTGTTGCATCTGCATTTAATTTTTCGGCATTCATCGCAACAGAATACAGCGTCCCAATTTTACCAGTATCTTTTTCTGCGATTTCGCGCGTACGTTCCAGATTTGTATTGCGCAATACTTCAAACGCGCCATATCTGCTGTAATCATCAGGCATTGGGTTGCGAACCTGCCATCCGCGTGTGGCGTATTCATAGAAATCGTCACCTGGGTTAATTGTTATATCCATGTTTTCTATTTTTATACCTGCGTTCACTACTTTCTCCTTTTGTGATGCATTTGCCCAAAAAATTGCAGCCACAACCGCAACAATCCCAACAATGTTCAAGAACTTATTTTCCATTTCCTTCTACCGTATTAAATTTAAAATCACATCATCTAATACCAGCATTCCCTGTTTTGTTGCGCTGATACAGTTGTTGTGTATATTAACTAACATTGGATGATTGCTCACCCATTCTATATCAATAACGCTTTTTACATCGTCTGTCAATTGACAACCGCGAACAGTTCTCAGACCTGTTATGATTTTTTCTGTGGCGCGCACACTGTTCGATATTTTTTCAAAGCGCGCTCCGTTCCCCAGTTGGTCATACCATTGATTGTTCATATATATGCGCCCTGCTGCGCCATTCCCAATGCCAATATAGGGCGCGCCACCCCACACATTCATATTATGCCGGCATTCATGACCGGGTGCGCAATAGTTTGAAACTTCATACCGGGGCAGGGCGATATGATTATCTATTGCAACATACATCTGGGCCATTTCAGCATTTGTTGGCATGTCCAAATTCATTTTTCCAAACGGGGTGTTTTCTTCAATCGTCAGTTCATACATTGATAAATGGTTTAATCCAATTTGATTTATCTGGTCGCACATTTCAATCACAGATTTTTCTGTATCCCCCGGCAGTCCATAAATAAAGTCGGCCGACACCCGCAGTCCCATTTTTTGCGCGGCACCGATTAAATCCAATGCGTCCTGCGCAGTGTGTCGCCGCCCCAGGAATCGCAGTTTATCATCATCTAAACTTTGTACCCCGATTGACAGGCGATTCATGCCTGCGCACCTAAAATCATTTAGTTCCTTTTCATCCAGTGTCCCTGGGTTGGATTCCAGTGTTATCTCGGCCTCGGTCAGCAGGTTAAAGTTATCACGAATTGTATTAATTATTTTTTCAAAAGTACTGACTGGCATCAGTGATGGTGTGCCGCCGCCAAAAAATATTGTTGGCACATCAATTCGCCCCAGTTTGTCGGCCCAAAATTCTATCTCGCCACAGATTTTATTTTCATATTCGCCCCAGTCTGGCGCACTGCATGCGCGTGAAAAGAATGCACAGTAATTGCACTTTGACATACAGTATGGAACATGAATATATATATTGTGCGCTGGGTTTTGCATAGTGCCCATATTTTACCGCCTGAATTCTTTCGTGCAAGTGATAAATGAAAAACACTTTTATGTGATTTGTTTTTATGATATAATAATCACAACATTGATACGATGAAGGTCAGGACAATTTCATTTTTAACGGGTATTTTTGCGCCTTTGGCGGTGCTTGCCGCGAACGAAGGTGTTCCCGCATACTATCAAATGACCGCCGCACCAACTGCAAACCAGGCGGCTTATGAACGTTATGCAGCCCGTGGATACACAAAATATGTTGGTCAGTCTGGATCAAAACAGGTTTTAAATTCTCAAACGTATTCATATCAGGTTCCGCGCGCCCAGGTGCCAACAATTGCGGGCACAATGACCCCAAATGGTATTGCGCTGCCTGCGGAAAATGAACACGCAACACATATTTATGCGGGTTATTCACGTCGTTTTGCGGATTTTGAATTTGAAACGGGTGTAAATTCCATTCTGGAATGGGATGACATGATTTGGAACGAAATTCGTGTCGGTGCCAAACATAATTTCAGTCTGCGCGATTTTGATATGTCTGTATTTGGCGAATATGCCTATGGTGACATGTCACATGGCGGATTGTCTATGGACTATGACCTAAAGCCTTTTGATGAAGCGGATCAGACATATGGGATTTTTACAATTTCTATGGGTGACCAATCTGGGCGCAGCAATCATTTTCGCTTTGGAATATCGGCGCATCATGTATGGGATATTGGCGGATGGAAGTTGTCGCCGACATTTGGCTATGAAATATTCAAACACAACTTGGAAATGTCCAATCATTACTATCCGAACCCTGGGGTATATCTGCCATTAATGACGGATAAAGGGGAATATGTCTTTGGTGATGATGTTGGTAATTATTATTCAGTTATTCCGGGCACTGCAACCCCTGATACCTGGTACCAGGTGTGTATGTCCCCAGAAGATATAAAGGTTGTCACAAATTCACCAAACGGTTATTACGACGGTTTTGGTCAGTTGGGGGATACGCTGTACACTGGTGACTATGAAATTGCGATGGGTACGGTACCATGGGGGGTAAGTGCCGGCGAATGCGTAATTATTGGTGGTGACGGCCCCGTTATTGTAGAAGGGACAACGCATATCTATAACACAACTTGGTCTGGATTTTTTGTTGGGTTGGAAATTGAAAAGCAGATGACATTAAAAGATAATCTGCGCATGTATGTTCAGTTTGGTCTGCCCAAATATTCATCAGAAGGTATCTGGCCAAATCGTACCGACTGGCAACAAAACCCCAGTTTCCTGGACGAAGGCAGCAATGGCGCATATTCATACTCTGCAGAACTGGAATACAACTACAAATTATCCGACCGCGTAAAATTATCGCTAAAGGTTGATACAAATTTATTCCATGTTGGCAATATCGGTGGTGAATTATATGTCGCAGAATACAGTCAGTATGCCGTTGATGAAAACGGTCAATATATAACCCAAGAAATTATTGGTGATGATGGGAATATCTATTATATCCCTGTGCTGGAAACATATCCGGCCTATACCGAACAGGTATCTGATTCCTTAAAGCGCGCCACATGGCAGTCGTTTGGTCTGCATCTGGGCGTTAAGTATGCGTTTTAACTAATTTTGGGGGTATGTATGAAGACCAAGTATCTGTCGTGGTTGACGGCATGCGTATTATTTTTTCCATATTCTGCAAATGCCATGCGTGGTGAATTTAATGTTGATCGTTGGTATGAAATGCTGGAATCTGTACGTACACGCGCCACAGCCGATGGTATTTCTGCAGATACTATAAATTCAACCCTGCGCAGTCCTGCTTTTATCCCATCAATTGTTCGCAGCGATAAAAATCAGGCAGAATTTAAATTAACCCTGGATGGCTATCTGGCGCGTACAGTAAATTCTACGCGTATTGCCCAGGGACAAAAGATGCGTGCAACATATCCAACAATGTTGTCGCGTGTTGAAAATAAATATGGTGTGCCACCACATATCATGTTGGCGTTTTGGGGTATGGAATCAAATTACGGTGCGGTAAAATCACGACACAAATTAACAGATGCCTTTTTTACGCTAATGTATGATGGTCGTCGTGAAACATTCTTTACAAACCAGTTAGTGGCCTTGATGAAGATTGCAGATAAAAATAAACTGGACATAAATAATATCTATGGTTCTTGGGCGGGTGCGATGGGCCATTTTCAGTTTATCCCCACAACCCTGCAACAATATGGCGCAGACGGCAGTGGTGACGGGCGTATCGATATTATAAACAATATCGGTGACGCAATGTTCAGTGCCGGAAATTACCTGAATAAACTGGGCTGGGACAAAAATCAGCGTATCGTTCGCCAGGTAATATTACCTGCTGATTTTGATATATCCCTGTTGGACGGCAAAACAAAATTCACACTACCCCAGTGGGCGGCCATGGGGGTGACAAATCCTGATGGTTCGGCTATTCCGCAAAATGAAATGCTGGCAGGTCTGGTTGCAGATGTTGCCGAAATCACCAACATGCGTGCCCAGGCATCCCAGACTGCCGCGCCAGACACAGATGTTGCGCCAATGCCGGTTATAACCGCATACCTGACATACCCAAATTTTTATCGGATTAAAAAGTGGAATAATTCTAATTGGTACGCCATCGCAATTGCTACCCTGGCTGACCAATTGCATTAAGAATTATTCTTTGTTCTGGCTTCTTCTAGACATTGCTTCATTATATCCAAAGCTTTATATCCGTATCTGGTTGTAGGTTCCAGGATTGCGCCTTCTGCCCATTCGTTCCAGGCATTTATATAGACATATTGATTATTTTTTTTATTATTTTGTTTTGTCCATTGTAAAATATCCGTCAACCATAATTTAAAATCTTCATATGTCATATCAAAGCAAGTTCCATGCGAGTACGCTTTGCGAGGACAGTTGTCCCATGATGGAAAACAGGCCTTAAACAGAGTGTAGTCTGGTGTGTTCATATGTTGTTTTTGTTTTAAATATTTGTTCAGATTTAGCACATTAAAATTAACTGTTTCCGATATTTTATTTTTATAAACGCTGTCACATTTTGAAAATAATACATGTGGTGGAAATTCTATTATTCCTTGGAATCCCAGTTGCAGTGGTTGATTAAATCCCATTGCGTTTGAAGCCATCCAAAATATGCCATCAAATCCAACCTGTTTTGCAAAGAATTCTATTTTTTTCATAAAATCGGTCAATTGATTTTGTTCAAATACTTCAGGTCTATAAATCATTAGCAACGGTTTATTATCAATTTTCTCGTATCTATTGTCTTGTACAAATGGCAATAAATCTGCCCAGAATTTTTCTGCATCATCTGGATTGATTTTTTGTTCTAATATAATTTCCTTATTCCCGCCATCCCATAATTTTGACCAGTTTTCATTTGCCCAACACAGATGAAAATGCATATCTATATCTGAATTCAAAAAATTATATAATGGTTTTTCCAGGACTTTCTTTCCAGAAAACCAATAATAGTAAAAACAAAATCCATACAACCCATATGCCTGTGCAATTTCTGCTTGGCGTCTCATAACATTTATGTCTGTTAAATTATAAAAGCCCAGGTCGTATGGAATTTTGGGTTGATAATGTCCATCAAAATATGGTGCACATGATGCGACATTTGTCCATTCTGTGAACCCCTTGCCGTGTGCGGAATCGTTTTCTGGAATTGGGTGAAATTGTGTCAGATAATATGCAAATATTTTAATGTCATCATCTGTGCGCAAAAAGGGTTTGTCTGTGAACGCGACAAACTGGGATGTGTCGTGTTTCAGTTGACTTAACCATCTGGCGTACAGGTTTATGTAATTTTGTTTGTTTATTTTTTTTATCCATCTCATATTAGTACCTTATTTATAGTATTGAATTTTTATTAAAGGAATAAATCCAAATAATTTAAGTACTTTTTTAATTTTTTTTGTTTTTTGTCTTCTTTTCCATTCATCGTAATAAATTGGATATTTTTCTCGTGCCTGATTAATCATAATTGGTAAAATATCATACATTTTTTGCCATGTTCGCGTTGTTGTATTATCGCCATGCCATACATACTGTAATACCACATCAGGAATATTGTGAAAACAAGTGTGATTGATTAAATCCAGCCATAAAGAATGGTCCTCTGCGGGTGTCCATTTTTCATCATATTTTATGTTGTTTTGTTTTAATACAGATGCGCGTATCATTGCGGTTGGGTGGTTCGGGGTACATATATATGGTTCATTAATCAATGATATTTTTATATCGTTGTCATTGGTTGGAAAGTTAGTTTTTGATATTATTTTATTGTCTTTTATTTCGTACATATTTCCGCCCACAACCCCAATGTGTGGATTTTTATCTAAAATTTCTGCTTCCAATTCGAATCTTTTTGGCATTGAAATGTCATCATGGTCTACCACCGCCAGGTATTCGCCTGTTGCCATATTGATTAATTTGTTTCGTGATTTTGTAATTCCCATATTATATTCGTTTACAAAAAACTTTATGCGCGAATCATCGTATGATTTAACAATTTTTTCAATCTCGGTATTTTCTGGACTGTCGTTTAATATCAGAAATTCAAAATCCTCATATGTTTGGCCCAGAATGCTTTCTATCATTGCGCGCAATTGGATCGGTTTAGTATTATATAATGGTGTCAGTACAGATATCTTTGGATGTGTCATAGTGTTTGCCTTTGTGTCTTGATAAAGTTTATAATGTCGTTCAGGTTTTGTTTTGGAGAAATCGTATTCAGTACCAGTCCGTATTTGTACTTTGATACGCGCTCGGCCGGTGCACCAATGTCAAAGCACGCAACGGGCAACCCCATTGATATTGCCTCAGACGTGGTATATGAAAATGTTTCTGGCCAAATGGATGGTATAAATACTAAATCAATTTGTTCACGTTCCATTATTTTTGGCAAATGTTTTGGCTTGTACCTGCCGGATACATATATATTTGCGGGCGCATTTTTCATTGTGCCAATAATTTTAATTTTTACATTATCTGCCAAATGGTGCGCCATATCACGAATAACACCTGCACCTTTTTGTTGTGATATTGCCCCCAGGACAGCAATATTTATATCGTTGTGTGGTTTTATTCTGGCGACCTTGAATTTGCGTACAGTGTGCGGAATAACGGATATTTTATTTTTTATGTTCGGATAAGCCATTGTAAAAATATCTGCAATTTTTTCTGAAAAGATAACTATACAATCCGCTGTGTTTTCCAGAAAATCCCACCATGCGTGCCGCCAACTACAAATACTTGTTGCGCCCGACTTTAATGCCTTGTCTGATTTTTTATTGTTTGCTAACCGAATTTTTCCCCAGCATTGTTCGCACCCGCCGCCATATTGCAGTCTGCAGTATTTTCCATCGCAGTTAATTAAATTAAAACTGGGGCAAATGCAGTGAAAATCATGCCCCCGGAATGATACGCGTGGGCAATATGGATTGTTTTGCTTAATTGCACGGATTAGAAGCAGGGTGTCTGTTGTGCTTTTATACGCCACCAGATTATTGATTACAATTTCATGTAAATCTAAATCGCAGAACAAATTATATATCCGATATATATATTTGGTCTTAAAAACACGATGCCGGTTTGTTGCCCATGTCATATGATATAAACCCGTCGCAGGAAAATGTTGCACCCTGATAATATCGAAATTTTTTTTCAGAGTTTTTATTTGTTGCTTTGAATAAACTTCGGTTCCGCCCCCCAATGCATGATCAAACCATACTATAACAGGTTTGCCGGTCAGATGTTTGGTAACAGCTTTTGGAACATTTATATACGCATTCCATTTGTTTTTAAGGTATCTGCGTAATGGCCGTCGCAGTGATGATATTGGTATAACCAGGCATATAATGCTAATTATGGCTTTCATAATATCAGTCTTTGATTTTTACCAGTGGTATACAGTCAAACAGTAATGCCCATTTATTTTTGATTTTTATCAATGGGATTTTTCCAAACAGCCTGATGCGTATCCGTCGCAGACTTCGTTCAAATGCCAATCTGTACATTGGGTATTTGTTGCATATTTGCATTTTGATTGATTCATGCACGATATTAACGCGCCGTCTGTTTTGATTTGAAGTGTTTGTGTTTTCCCATCTGTATTCAACCAAAACTTCTTGCAAATTGTGAAAATCAGTGCACGCCATCAGTTGTCCCCATAACCGATAATCTTCTGCAGGCGTATATTGTTCTTCGTATTTTATGTTGTTTTTTATCAGCACAGATTTTCTTATCATCGCGGTTGTGTGCATAATTGCACACACATCGGTCAGTCGTATTTTTATATCTGTATCAAATTCTGGATTTTTTCGTATAAAGTCTTTTTCTCCGAACCAGTGCGCCCATGCACCAACTACCCCAACATATGGATTTGCGTCTAGAAACTTAACCTGTTTTTCCAGTCGCGATGGGTGTGATATATCGTCATGATCAAAAATTGCCAAATACTTACCGCGCGCTAAATCAATCAGTTTATTTCGCGATGCAGAAATCCCGATGTTTTTATCATTGCAGACATATTTTATCCGCGCATCATTGTATGATTTAACAATCTGACCCAGTTCGGTATTTTCCGGACTGTCATTCAAGATTATAAATTCAAAATCAGCGTATGTCTGATTCAGAATTGATTCAATACACGCGCGTAAATGTGCATGGTTTGTATTATATATTGGGGTCAGTACGGATACTGTTGGCATGTGAAAACCTTTTCCTTCTTTTGTGCCATCAGCGTAGCTGTTTTTATTCACATATGCACTAGGACAGTTTTCTGCTTTTCTTTTTTTTGTGTACATTTGTTTGCTCCACCTTTAAAAAAAACACCAAGAAAAAACTTGGTGGTTGGAGCTTGAGAACAATACCGAGGATTGCATGCCTTATTCAATATATTCAGCATACTCCAACCAATTACGATGGAGAGTTGTCCACGTTTCCGTGGACACTCGGTTCTGGGTTCTCACGCCCATCGCAGAAACACCCTGCGACAACATTTATAATAATTTGTATTATTTCAAAAATCAATACAAATAAAATCATTGAATATTCAGCGTTTGTTTGGTATTCTTTCCCCTGTACAGTATATAAAGGATGTATTAATGGCTATCAAAATACGCGATTTCGAAGTTCGCCTAACGCGCAGCAAAGAAGAACGAAAACAGGTTCGTCAATTGCGCTATCAGGTTTTCTGTCTGGAAGAGGGGGCAGGTGCAACTGAAGAGCAGCGTGCCCTGGGCGAAGAGTATGATGCCTATGACCGTTTTGCTGAATACATGGCGGTATTTCATAATGGTCGTGTGGTTGGTACATATCGTATCATCGACAGACGGGCCGCCGAAAAGATGGATGGTTTCTATACAGAAAACGAATTTAATATATCCAAGATAAAAAAATATCGTGGCAACATTGCTGAAATGTCGCGCGCATGTGTTGATCCAGAATATCGTGATAACGCATTGGTTTTGCGTATGTTGTGGGCAGGTTTGGGTGAATTAATTGTGCGTCGTAAAATTGGTGTTGTGTTTGGTGTGGCGTCGTTCGTTGGAACAAAGCCTGCGCGCAGTGCCCAGGCAATATCATATTTGTACTATAACCATTTATCGCCATCACGTCTGCGTGCAACTGTGTTGCCTGAAAAATTTGCAGAAGGTGTAAACCCAAAACTGGCGCGCATGAATATTTTTCCACGTGAATTTGTTGATGCAGCAGATGCGCGCACTGAAATGACCCCATTGATTAAGGGGTATTTGCGCCTGGGGGCATCATTTGGTCGTGGTGTATTCGTTGATGTGCCGTTTAATTCATACGATGTGTTCGTTGTTGTTGAAACACGCAAAATGGATGCGGCGTATCAAAAGCATTTCTTGGGCCGCGAGAATGCGCTGGGCGCACCAGAAGATGAAAAAGAAAAAATCATCAAAACAGTGGGAAAAATTCTAACATTCCCAGTTGTTGGTCCGTTCAAGGCGGTGCGTGCTGTTGTTGACTTCTTGTTGCGCGAAGATGCAGATGATGCAGAATATATCGAAGATATCGAAAAATCAGAAACCGAAGAATAGTATCATGGCAAAATTACGCAAACAAAATATATTTAATACAACAACCGCGGCAATTAAGTTTGTGCTGTTTTGGATAATGGTTGTGGTCCAGTTGCCAATATTGCTATTGTTGCCACGCGGTGATTTATCTGTGCGCTATATGCGTGTATTTATGTGGGTTTTGGTAAAACTGGCGGGGGTGCGCGTTATTGTTCATGGTAAATTGTCTGATGCGCGTCCACTGATGATTGTATCTAATCATATTTCTGTGTTTGAAATTGCGACATTTCCATCTGTTTTCCGGGGCAGTTTCATTGCCAAAAAAGAAATGGAAAATTGGCCATTGGTCGGTTGGGTTGCGCGAAAGTTTGGTGTAATCTTTGTTGACCGTCGTCCATCGCATGCGCGTGATGCGCTGGCGGTGGTGCAACGTGCGGTCCAAACCGTTAAGTATCCGATGATTTTATTTCCCGAAGGAACAACGACAAACGGCGCATATGTAAAACCATTTAAAAGTACATTATTTAACTTTGTTGAAAATTCTAATGTGACTGTGCAACCAATGGCAATGCACTATCGCTATCGTGACGGTTCTGTAATTGATGAACAGACACTTGCTGATCACTTCGCATATTTTGATAACAAGAAAATGGATGTGGGGCCAAAATGCAAACGCGAACGCAGTGCCTTTGGCCAGGTGTTTCATATAATGATGTTGGGCGGATTTACGGTTGAAATAACATTGCTGCCACCACCACCCCTGACGGGGTTGGACAGAAAGCAGATTGCTGACATACTGCAAAAACAAGTGTCAGAAAAATACATGGAATTAAAAGATAAAAAATAATAACAATAAAAAATAAAGAGATTTAGAAAATGAAAATTGAAAATTTATGTGTTCGCCGTTTGATTGGTGATGTTGCCGGCGCAACGACACACGGTCATAAAATGGCAATCAAGGGTGGTTATATCTATCAAACATTCCAAGGTGGCTATACATTGTCACCATTGGGTTGGCGTGTGGTTCGTAATATTGAAAACATTATTCGCCAGGAAATGGACGGTATTGATGGCCAAGAAATTTTAATGCCGGTTGTATCTGGTGCAGATATTTGGCGTGAAAGTGGTCGTTATGACACTGTTGATGTTCTGGCAAAGTTCAAGGGGCGTTCTGGTACAGACTATGTATTAAATCCAACGCACGAAGAAGTTGTTGTGGATTATGTTAAATCTGTGTTGGAAACATACCGCCAAATGCCATTTATGGTTTATCAGATTCAAACAAAATTCCGCGATGAATTGCGTGCGCGTGCAGGTTTGATTCGTACCCGTGAATTTATAATGAAAGACGCATACTCTTTCCACGAAACGCAATCTGACCTGGAACAGTATTATGACCGTTGTCTGCATGCCTATGAACGCGTTTTTGCGCGCTGTGGCCTGAAAAATGTGGTCAGTGTAATGTCCTCTACTGGTGATATGGGCGGCAGTGTTGCGCATGAATTTCAGTTAATAAACGATATGGGTGAAGATACTTTGTTCTTGTGCGAATGTGGTTTTAACACAAACAAAGAATTGGTTGACGATGAAACGGAAACTTGCCCAAAGTGTGGTAAAAAAATGCGCCGTGTTCGTGGTATTGAAATTGGTAATATATTCCAACTTGGTACCAAATATTCAAAATCAATGAATTTAACCTATACTGCATCTGATGGTGAATCTATGCACCCAATAATGGGCTGTTATGGTATTGGTGTTGGTCGTACAATGGCCGCAATAATGGAAGAAAGTGCAGACGACAAGGGACCAATTTGGAATATGGTAACCGCGCCATTTGCCGTTCAGGTTATTGGTCTGCCTGACAAAGACGGGAAAACATTACCTTTGGCCGAAGAAATATATAACAATCTGAAACAGGCCGGCATAGAAGTTTTGTTAGATAATCGTGATGCGCGTGCGGGTGAAAAATTTGCAGATGCAGATTTGATTGCTGCACCAATTCGCATAATTGTATCTGCCAAAAATCTTGCAAATAATGTGTTAGAGGTTAAGTATCGTGTAAATGATGTTGATACCACTGATTTCAAGACTGTATTTGGTCTGGATACTTATATGTCAGAAACAGTTGACACAATATTAAAATTATTGGGGAAATAACCAAACGGGGTGCATGCCCCGTTTTTATTTTTTTATTCCCAATACAAATCATCTTTTTTTATGGTATAATGTCACTGATAATAAAACACCAGGGGGGAATATGAAAATTTCAATTATTGGTATTGGTTCTGTTGGTTCTGCGGTTGCAACGGCGGTTGCGAATACTGGTCTGGCACATGAAATCGTTTTGTTTGATCGTGATGGCATTCGCGCACGCGCCGCCGCCGAAGACTTGGGCCACGCCGCCGCATTTTCGTATGATATCAAGATAACTGCGGTAAATACTTATCGTGCAATTCGTGGTTCTGAAATTGTAATCATTGCCGCCGGCGCGAACCAGCGACCGGGCGAAACGCGCACAGATTTGCTGAATGCGAACGCCGCGGTAATTTCAGATGTTGTACCGCGTGTAATGGCAAATGTTGATGCCAAGATTGTAAAACTAATCATTGTCACAAACCCGCTGGATGTTATGGTTATGTTGGCGCAAAAGTTATCAAAATTGCCACCGTCCCGCGTTATTGGTACGGGCACAATGCTGGATTCTGCGCGCCTGCGCACAATTCTGTCACGCCAGTTATCTGTATCAACCCAGTCTATTAATGCATATGTTCTGGGCGAACATGGCGACAGCAGTATGATTGCCTGGGGCGCAGCGTGCATTGGTGGCGTTGATTTAAACAGTTTCTGTCGTCAGACGAAAATCAGTCTGCCCCAAACCACGCGCAAGACGATTGAACATCGCGTACATAATGCGGCATACGAAATCATTCGCGGTCGTGGCGCAACATGGGACGGAATCGCGGGCGCGGTTGCCGACCTGGTGCGTTGTATTGCCAATGACGAACATCGTATTTTAACTGTGTCTGTCGTAGATGGGCTGGGGGACAAGGGGCTGTCAATGTCACTGCCGCGTATTGTGGGTGGTTCTGGTGTTGTTGCGACCCTGATGCCAAAACTGGACGCAACAGAATCCGCCGCCCTGCGACGCAGTGGGAAAATAATTCGCAAGAATTTTGATACAATCAAATAAAAAATGCCCACCCGGGCATTTTTTATTTGGAATACAGTCGTATTTAAAAATATTTTTGCGCATGATATATTTGTTGTATGTCTGATGAAATAAAGTATTTTGTATTACCAGAACGCGATGGATTCGAAGCCGTCTTTCACGGCCAACGCATTGGCGAAATAACATTTGTTCGTGTCGGCGCAGATAAATTGATAATAGATTACACCGCCGTTGCACCAGAATTTAGAAAGCGCAATGTTGGGCTAACCCTGGTTCGCAATGTTGCGAATATGGCGCGTGCTCAACATCGTCATGTAATAACCCTGTGTCCATTTGCACGTGCGATGTTCAATCGCTTTTCCGAATTTGATGACATCAGATTAATGAATGTTCATCAATAAATCAATTGCGCTGGCTTGTGTTTTTTACTAGCATGTCTGTTGCAAAATTTATTGGGGGAAGGTATGCAGAAATTATCACGCGCAACATTAATATTTTTAATATTCTTGAACGGTTATGTTAGTCTATCTTTAGAATTATCCATTCTGCGTCAGTTGTCATTTTATGTCGGGTCCAGTGCCGTTGTAACCAGTATTATAATGGCAATATTTCTAGGGTTTATGTCACTGGGGTATTTTGTTGGCGAATCAGAACGCATAAACAATAACAGAATCAGAAATACTTTAAACGTCAGTTTTCTGATTATTGCCGCCCTGTCTGTCGTCGCGGCCAGTTTCCCATTAATCACAAATTATTTCGCATTAATGTATTCTGGTGGGCTTACATCTGGTGTGGTTCAGACATTTACTTATTCGCTGTTGTTTTTATCGGTTGGGCCATTTTTGTTTGGTTTTAATACAACATTACTGTCGCGCCAATTGCATTGTTATTCCGCAAAAAGCACCGGCTGTATCATGGCATGGGATACAATTGGGTCTGTGTTTGGCTCGATTGCAACAACATTATTGTTAATGCCATTTATGGGGGTAAATTACACGGTTGTATTAATAACCGTCTTGTCCGTCATTGCGGGCCTGATTTTGCGTCGTCGTTGGTGGGTGTGGATTGTGTGTGCATTTGTGTTGGGGTTGTCTTTATATATAAACAGTAATTCATATCAGAAAAATCGCCTGGGGATTTTGGTAAACAATGCAAATTCTACGATATCGGTTATTGATTATACAGATGCGCGCGTTTTGTATATGAATGGCCTGCCGATGTCTGTATATCGTCGTGACAAATCAGGCATGGCAGAATATATAGATTACCTGAATGAAAACTTTATAAACACAATGCCTGCGGATAAAAAGTATAAAATCTTGGTGCTGGGGGCAGGGGGCTTTACACTGGGGCTGAACGATACACATAACGATTATACATTCGTAGATATTGAGCGCACCCTGAAAGATGTATCTGAAAATCACTTTTTGAAACAGAAGTTAACACCAAACAAACGCTTTATTGTTGCCGATGCCAGCCAGTATTTAAAAAACACACCCGAAATGTATGACTTTATATTGCTGGATGTGTATTCAAATTCGTACCAGGTGCCTGAATCCTTGATAACGGTTGAATTTATGCAGCGCCTGAAATCACGCATTGCACCAAATGGGATTATTGCGTTGAATATGATTGTTTATCCAGAATTTGCAGATAAATATTCGCGCGTGTTTGATAATACTTTTCGCACGGTGTTCCCATATAACACATCGCGCCAGGTTATTGGCACCTTTTCCCCATGGCGAAACATAGATGGTGCGGCAAATGTTATCTATACATATTACAACATTGAAAACGACGGTCGCGTTTATACGATAAATAAAACCCCGGTTATATACGACCGATAAAAAAAGGGGAGTGCCCCTTTTTTTTATTTACGCAGATTTTCTGCAACAAAATCCCAATTGACCAGATTGTCCAGAAAGTTATCTATAAAATCTGCCCGCTTGTTCTTATAGTCCAGATAGTATGCGTGTTCCCAGACATCCAGATTCAGCAACGGTTTCATATTATAAACTATTGGCGTGTCTGCATTTGCAGTGTTAATAATTTTCAGCCTGTCACCATCACGAACCAGCCATGTATATCCACTGCCAAACAGACTGGTTGCGGCGGACTTAAATTGTTCCTTAAAGTCTTCTTCGCTGCCAAATGCTGCGATTATTTCCACAGGCATTTGTGTTTCGCATTTTGGACACATTCCCTGAAAGAAAAAGTTATGGTTATAAATTTGCGCGGCGTTATCAAAAATCTTTTTTTCTGATGTCTTGCCCGCAGATTGCACAATAATTTCATCCAGTGATATTTCTTCGTACGGCGTATTTTCAATTAATTTATTCAGATTGTCTATATATGTCGCCACATGTTTGCCATGATGTGTTTCCAGTGTTTCTTGGGAAATATATGGCGCCAACGCGTCCGTCGCATATGGCAGTGGGAATTGTGTTATTGTGAACATTTGCAATATCTCCTTTGCCTAAATTTTGCGTCAGCCTTATACAAATATCAACAGGAATAAATTTTTTTATATAAAAGCACTTGCGCCCCCATTAAAATATTTTCTATAATCAAACCACGAAAGGAGTCTTAAATGAAAAAATTATCAATATTATCTGCAATTTTTGGTTTATCATTTATCGGTGCAGCATCTGCGGCAAATATCACAATTTATCATTCGCCACATTGCCCGCATTGCCATCATGCACGTGAATTTATTTCCAGTACATTGATTTATGAATACCCAGAATTGACCGTGACAGAAGTTAATGTTATGGAACCTGCAAACCAGGAACAATTCCAGGCCGCGTTAAAGAAATGTGAATTTGAATCTGGTGGTGTGCCAGTATTGGTAATTGGTGACAAATGTGAACAGGGCTATGCCGATTTTATGCAAGATAGCCTGCGTCAGCATATCGAAGCAGACATGACAGATGAACAAAAGGCAGTCGCAGCTGAAAATAAAAAAGCAATGGCTGCTGATGCAGAAAAATTCAAATCAGAACACGCAGACCGCATCAAAGCGATTTCTGAATTCTCGGTCGCTGCAGAAACTGCGCAGCAGCCTGTTGCAGAATCTGAAAAAAAAAATAGCCCTCAGGGCAGTACCGTTTGGTTCTGGGCGTTGTTGATTGTCTTGGTTGCAGGGCTGGGGTATGTTCTGGCGCGTGGTGACAACAAAAAGAAATAATTATAAATCGGAATCGATATGTTTGATTTAACGATACTTGATTATATCTATGTAGGTGTCATTTTAGCATCTACAATATGGGCGACAATTCGTGGCGGTGTGTTTGAAACCATTGCCACATTGTCGTGGGTTGTGGCGGCAATATCAGCGCGCTTTGCATCCCCTTGGCTGGATAAATTATTTCAGTCTTGGTTTGATTTGTCTGAATCAACTGTTGGTACATTGGTTGCGTCATACTTTATTGTGTTTTTTGCAGTGTTGATTTTGGTCGGGTTTGTAAATCAAAAGTTGCGCGATAAAATTCAAGACAGCATAATGAATGTCACCGACAGAACATTGGGGGTAATATTTGGTATTATTCGTGGTGTTGTTGTTATGGGGGGCTTTTATTGGGGGGCATTATGGTATTATTCTGATATGCCACATCTGCCACAATGGCTGTCCCAGGCGCGTACACGCCCAATTATGCAAATAACCGCGGTGAAATTGGACGAATGGTTCTTCCCTGGGCCTGAAAACAAATTGCTGGCGCGCGATATGGCAGGTACACGCCAGGCGATTGAGATCTATAATAACCTGATAAATCCCGCAATAGTATCGCATGCCAAGCAGACAGAAAAACAAGGCGAAACTGAAACCGGTTATAAATCGTCTGAACGTGCAGCACTAGAAAACCAATTGTTGCAAATTGAAACGGTTGCCCGCGTGGTAGAAGAACACGAATCTGCCGAACCTGATGACGCAGACGCGTCCGCGGATGAATAATTTTTGCCCCGCAATTGCGGGGTGTTTTTTTATCGGAATTCATACCTGCTGACATATATAGCCTTTTTAGTTATTATAATTGCGTATACTTTAACGGAGAGAGCCTATGTTGTTACGTTCAAAAATATGTTTTACTGTCTTGGCCATTTATGAAATGGTCGCGGTATCCATGCTGCATTTTCAGCGTGTATGTGATGCGATATTTACGCCCATCTTTTGTGATGGTTGGTATCGTTATTTCTTGTTTTGTGTGATTGTTCCACTGCTTATCGGATTGATATTGATGTGGATACGCGAAATTGTTCGTGCGCATCGTCGTCGCAAATTCTTTCGTCGTGCTCGCAATACGGTACGCAGTGTCATTTCAACAATCCGTGGTCGTGTGTCCGAAAATATAGATATGCGCGACATGGAAAAGATTGTGACAGCTGCTGTTCTGGTTGGAATTAAGCGCTATGCAGACAATCATCCAAACCTGCGTCGCAATGTAAATCGCATTATGGATATTGCCAATGGTGATGCTGAAATAGATATTATGGCAACCGATGAAGAGCAGACCGTACCATCGCACCCTAAGAAAGCGATTAAGAAAAAATTGAAAAAATAAGTTTCCTTTCTCACGCCCCACACCGCCCAAACGGGCGGTGTTTTCTATAACTGCCGAACTAAATCAAAGATGGTAAGTTTTGAAATCACGGCGTTCGGATTATTTAATTTGCTGTTCCTTATCTGGTCAAACGCAGGTCGCGCCAACCCCAGGAACTGCAATTTGCCATTGTTATATCGTCCTGATTCGAATGTTTTTGTGTCGGCGTTATACCAATGTGTGGTATTCATACCACTCAACGGTGTTCCGATTATGTTGTAATAATATCTGTTGCCATCATGCCATTGTGTATCGGACCATAATTTTAATATGTCACCCAGTCTTATTTTATACATCCCGACATACAGTCCGCCGACATACAGTCCTGGTATTTGAATGTTGCTAAATTCTGGCGTGCCCCAGATTTTATTACGGTTGGTATTTATCAGATTCAGATTTTCAAATAAGCATGAATTTGCACCTTTATCAGTGGTTGGTGCCACCACCACATGTTTTAATGTTGACATAAAATACTCCTTTTTTAGTCCATTAACGCAGGACAAGTTAGGATTTAAATCCGCGGTCGTTGCAACACTATTGTTACAATACATTTTTATACTATAGCTAAAATGAAAAAAAATCAAATAAAAACGCACCGATCGGTGCGTTGGTTTTAATTATTTGCCTCTTTCTTGTTCAATATGCTCTATTAATTGGCGCATATTGTTAATACCACTGCTGCCAATACCGATGCGCAGTCTTTTTGCAGCGTCTATCATTTGTTTGTTGTACTTTCTTTCTTGTTTCAGTTTTTCTGATTTTATTTCATTAGTCTTTGTTTGCTTTTCTATTTCTGCCTGCGCCTGTTCCAGTGCGTGTGTTGTCTGTGACAGTTTCTTGGATGTGGCGTTTAATTCCTTTTGTTGTTCTTCAACCTGAGATGTCAGTTCTACTATTTTCAGGCTTGCAGATTCTTCAACTGTTTCCAGGTATTTTGCTAAATCTTCTTCGCCATAATCTGGTGTTGTGTCATATATTTTCTGTATCTGATTGAACAGTTGTTCATCAATGTATTTTGCAGCCCCATACAATATATCTTTTCCGTTCTTAACTTTTTGTATGTCGGGTAATCTTTTTTTGCTTTCTTCTTTGATAATTTCTTTTACTTTTTTCTCCAGTGCGGAAAACAGCTTTTTTACTGTCGGGTCATCCTTGGGCAGTGCCATTATCGCCTGATAAAAATCGTATGGTACCACATTAGGATTTTTAATTATTTTTGCCCATATTCCTTTTTTTATTGCGACTGTAAGTTCATTCGAGAATCTTGAAACCAAGAAACGTAAAGAGTCGTACTTAACTTTTTCATCTTTTATATCACTGTCAATCAGTTTCAGAAAAGTGTTCAGCATTTCGATTGGCTTAACAGGGGCGTATTGAATATTTGCCATTGTTGAATCTATGCACAATCTAGTCCCTATAATAATCTGTGCGCTTTCCAGGAAACTTCTGGCTTCTGGGTTATTTTGGTTTTTCTTGGCGTGTTGAATTTGTTTAAATATTTCATCTAATTTTTTATCTGCTTCACTGTACTGGTTTTGTATCGTATATGCTGTATCTAGTTCATGTTGATTTAATATTGTGCCGGTCATTATATTATACACTGTACCCAGTTCTTTGTTGCGTCCCATTCTATCTGTCGCCCGTCGGTTTAATAAAAATCCGGCCAATTCCTCCATCGTCATATATGATTTTTTTTCTGCCATATTTTGTTTCTCCCTTTTTATTGTCTTGCTATGAATTGTAGCATAATTCAGGCGTTATTCCAAATAAATACCGCCCAGTCGGGCGGTGGGGTTATTTTGCTTTTTCTATCCGTTTAATAATTACTTGATTTTGCAGCAGGCTTGCCTTTATCATTTGCTGTACGGCGGATGTATGTGATTCTGTATCGTTCAGTTTTGTTATAACATGATTTTGTAGTTCATAAACTCGTTTCATACTATCCAGTACATTATTCTTTGGCTGTGCCTTTGGCAACAGGGTTATTTTATCGTCTGGCTTCATATATTGAATTGCGTTACCGTTTTTTTGAACAAATATTCCGCCCAATCCTTTGTTGATATCATAGCAATGTTGTTGAACATATGGTACATCATAGAACGGGTTAGGTGTATATTGTTTAAAGATTGGTTGATATAAAACGGTCTTGTTTGTGCCATCAATATTCATAACAACTGGATGTACGGTCCTATTTATGCCTTTGGTCAGTGTGGCGGTTGCGCCACGATATCCAGTTGATGTTAATTTTGATAATCTGGGAAAGCCCAGTTTCCCACTAACCAAGCCATCGGTTGATGCATTTGTGATTAAAATATCATTGAACCATACCTGGAACACGCATGGAGAATACAAAAATATATTTGTGTCATTTCCGACCAGTCCTAAACCATTGCCCATGTCTTTTACTCGTTCGATAATCAGCATACGGTCTTTGGCGCCAACGCGATCGTTTATATAAAAATTAGGATCCATTAAATCCAGTTTCTTCTGCAGTGTCAACTGTCCCAACCATAATCCTACGCGCAACTTATCAAACCAGTCCATTAATGTGCTGATTTCTTGACCTGTCACAGATTTAGAATTCATCAGTTTTTCAACCACAGCCTTGGCTTCACCTTCCAGTTTTGAATCTGCGTCATTGCATGCTTTACATGCCGGGAAGGTAAGTTTAGCAAATGTTATCTCATAATCTGTTGCGCCTGGTACGGTGCATACAGAATTATAGCGCCCCAGGTATTTGCTTAACCATTGTGGTATAACGTGTTCTTTGTTTTTTTGCTGCGGCTTGTTACCGCAAAAAATACACTTTTGTGCCATAAAAAATCCTTTTAAAATATAAGTATATTATAGTTGACAAAATTCATTTTTCAACAACAAAAAATAGCTGAGTTATTACGGTTGTTGCTCTTTATATGTGTCAAAGACAGGGCGGCAATATGTATCTGTATAGTCGTTTCCAATCTGCTTTGTAAGTTTTTTATTATTCAAACATTTCCAGTGGAATATCATATTCCTTGCAAAATTCATAAAAGAATTCAAGGAACGCTTGAACTTTTGGAGTTTTTACGGTCAGTGGATTCCCAATTCCCGTTAAAATATACTCATAATCAAAATCGATGTTTGGAACCTCTACCAAGCGTTCATTTCGCATGGTGCACCATTCTGGCATCAAAGATATCCCTGCGCCATCAGATACCAACTGATACAAAATAGAAGCAGAATCTGCTGTAACATTCAATCTTTTTGCTTTCTTTAATATAAAATTACATTCCGGCAGATGTAAAAATTTTTGACGAATACATAAATCAAAGTTCTCTAGCATGTCGGCCATATCGTGTGGTGTGCCGTGTTTGTTTAAATATTCGCGTGTTGTATAGAATTTAGTTTTTGTTTTAAATTTGAATAATGAAACAGACCCCGGGATCTTTGACAAAGAGCGTATATCTATAATAGAAATATCCGGATTTGACATGTTCATATGGTGGTTGGTTAGAATGTCTAAACGAATTTTAGGATGTTTTGCATATAATTTATTTAACTCGGTAAATAATTTGCTGCCTGCAAAACCTTCTTCCGTCCAAATAGAAATGTGGCCCGTCAGTTCATCTGGTCCCGTAATATTATGTAGAATATTATCAAGTGCATTTGATATATTTTCAATATCTGCATATAATTGACGTGTTGTATTGGTTGGTACACTGCCTGCGGAACTGCGTATCAACAATCGTGCTTTAAACCTGGATTCCAAATCTGAAATCATTTTTGACATATTAGAATGTTTTATGCCATTACGTTCGGCCGCTGCCTGAATTTGCCCCAAATCAATAACTTCCTTTAATGCTAACAACTCGCGTAAAAAAGCAATTTTTGTTTTAATAGTTGGCATAATCTTCCTTTTTTGACAATGTTTCCCCAGGATACACCAGGAAAAAGTTCTAAACAATAGTTATTTTTATAGGAAAAAATATGTAAAAATCCGATCGTTTTTTTGTGAAAAATCCTTGAAAAGTATAGTTTTGATGTCTTTCCAGTCCCTTTTTTATACATTGCCTGGCGTAAAAAGAGTATAAAACAAAACATAAAAACCTAGTCTATAATTCCTTCGTGTCCAACAACAAATGAAACAAGGAGTTTTTAAATGACACACGCAGATGTTTGGTTCGCTATTGATTCGTTCGCTAAAGATCACAATGTATCCTGTTCGGGACTTGCAAGACGTAGCGGATTAGACGCAACAACGTTTAATAAAAGTAAACGTTATTCAAAATATG
Source organism: Alphaproteobacteria bacterium (assembly GCA_017629245.1). Lineage (GTDB taxonomy): Bacteria > Pseudomonadota > Alphaproteobacteria > Rs-D84 > Rs-D84 > Enterousia. Next base: position 115,170 of record JAGBXO010000003.1, read on the forward strand.
GACAGCCTCGTTGGCCATCTACCAACAGTATTGCAAAGATATTGGAAAGTACTGGTGCTTCTCTTTATGACTTTACAAAATATTTTTCAACACCTTCATCTTCAGCGCAACAAGCGATATAATAATGCAGATAAAACAAATAAATCCCGCCCGATAGGGCGGTTTTTTATTGATATATCACAGTTTTTAGTTTTTTTTAGTGCATGGGGCAGAATTGGATGGATTTTTAAACTCTGGTTAAAATAAAAAACAACCGCACCCCAATAAAACTGTACCCAATACAAAAATCAAACGGGCAGAGAAATCTAAACAAAAAAACACACAGTTTGGTGTGTTTTTAAGCGGTTATCTCTTGTTAGGATACTAAGGCAAGTCTAAAGTTCCAGATTGCCAATAGTTTCAGACAGTTGGTTTCTAGGCCTGCATCACATATCGCCTCGCATAGCATTTTTCCAAGTATTATTCAGTTTGTACACGTTTGTTTATTGCTTCGCTACACCAACATCATTATGTTCGCTTCATTTGATTTGTTTATTTATTTGTGTTACAATATAGACAAATAAAAAAGGAGAAAAGATGTTTAAAAAAGCTATCAACAAAGTTGAAACCATGAATCAGCTAGAGCAGATGCAAAAAGAATTGTCTAAATTGGGTCCCGTGCCAAACGGTAAAGAAATATATGATTATGCAGTCAAATTTTTTAACGTAATTGTAAAGTTTCAAGATAATTTTGCCTTGAATATTGATATGTTCCCTAAAACGGTAAAGTCAGCAGAGACTTTAAGACTACATATTACTAATGCTGGACGCGATGAATATGGTTGGGTTCGTGCCAAACGTGGCGAGCCTGTAACCTTGCATAATCTGTATCTGGGTAATGTATATGGCATTTGGACTGGTACGGCGGCATCGTTCAAAGAATCTTCTGATAAAGATACTCAACAAATTATTCAAAATCAGATAAAAAGTTTTATAAACAGTCATCGTGAACCTATGATAAGTCTGATTTCAGAAGTCCTGCAAAAAAATAACAAACCAGATAATATTTTGGTAAAAGCAGCAATAAAAATGAAATCAAACTCAAAATAAAAGAAAGCACCATTTGGTGCTTTCTTTTTAATGATTACTCTTTGGTGTAAAAAGTTTTTTATTCCTACATCACACAACGCCTCACATAGCATTTTAACAAGTTATTTGCACATTGTACATGTCTTTATAAACAAATTACTTGGCAGTTTCCTGTAATTATTTAGCCCACAAATTATACCACAATGTATCACAATATGTTTATACGACAACTGTATTATTCGACAAAAACCGCCCATATGGGCGGTAGTGCCATAATTGTTAGAACACATATCTCATCGATAGTGTACCTGCGTGTGAAGTATAATCAGCGTGCCAATTAAAATCATAATTCACACCGATTTGCAACCTGTCTATAACTTCGACAGATATACCGCATCCAAACTCAATCCCAAGTTCTCTGTCCAAATCATTGTCAATATATAACTGATTTGCATTTGGTAGTTGAATTAGTGTCTTTCCGCCATCTACCAATGCGTTATAGGTCGCATTAATGTATAAATTTTGATTTATAGACGTATTATTCACTTTTACAACATCTGTTAAGCCAACCCCTGCAACCAATGTCATAATATCGCTGTTAGTTTTATCGTGCTTAATCTTCAACGTGTCTGTATAATCATTCTGTGTGATATGGTACACTCTAACGCCAGCATTTGGTATGATTGCAATATTGCGTTTGGCCGCCACATCCGTAAACATATGTCCAACGGACAATTGCAGCCCAAACGTATCTGTATCATATGATGAATTTAGTGCACGATTCAGCAGATTCTGATTTTGTTGAAAATCAGACATTTCATACATCGCCATTGCGTTATATATCCAATTATCATGATTGTATTTACCATATGCAAAGAAATTATTGCTATCAACCTGACTATCTGTGACATTTGCGTGCATATTAGTTTTCGAAAAACTATACCCTAAGCCAACAGTTAAATTTTTTGATATACGACTATCTGCACCAATCATAACACCAAATCCATCCGCATCAAAAGAGATTTTATTATTATGTTTGAATGTTTGGTATAGACCACGCACCCATAAATCAGGCTGTACGTTATATATATCGCCACCAGAACGACCGTTAGCACTACTATTATCCATAAGCAATAATTGCAATGTATTAAATAGTGTGTCTGCATGTTGAATCAACATTGTCGTTGTTGTCGCTGACAAATCTCCAATATCACGCATTATAGCACCAATAGTATTATCTCCTAATTGGGCCATGCGATTAATATCCTTGGCTACAGAATTAAAGTCTTCATTATTTTCAGATTGTGGCAACATCGCCATCAATATTGCCGCACCTGTTTCTGTAGTGTTAAGTGCATCTGCAACCTCCGATATGGATTTACGGTTATAAGAAATATTCAATACATTACCTGCATTGGTTATATCCATCGTAACATCGTAGATTGAATTATTTGACTGTACAATATTCCAGTCCCCATCTGACAAATCAACACTATTTGCAATAGTGTGTGTTAATTGGCCCGATATAGTGCCATCAAATAAAACACCAACATTCAAATTGTTTGTTCCCTGTAATGCGATATTGCCATCAACACTAATGCTATCAGATTGTGCATCAATATACATAGCCAATGTTGCTCCGTCTGACATATTTATATTGTTTCCAGAGACATTTGCACCATTAATATTTAAGGTCGCATTTTGTGCAATATTGATGGTGCCATCATTCCCCGTCATACCACCATTAATGTTTAACGTCGCATCTTGTGTCACATTGATAGTACCAGAATTAAAGATATCATTATCGTATACTGACGTACCAATTTGTGTCTTGTTGTTCATAAAATTATTTTGCCCACGCATGGTTATTGTGCCAGAATTCCAAATCGCACCACCGCCTGTTAGTGTATCTTGTGAACCAATAACACCGTTATTTAAAAAGGTTGAATCTGTCATGGAAATTGTACCCATATTCCAGATTGCGCCACCTTGAGCAGTTCCTTGTTTTGCGTTGGCATAGTTTCCATTAAATGTCGCGGTCATATTGTTGATGTTTGCAACCGCAGAGCCGTTATGTATCGCACCGCCCTGTGCCCACGATTTGCCATGCTTATTTTCTGCATAATTATCAATAAAATCACCAGACAATTCGCCAATTACGCCGTATGAATATATTGCTCCACCCAATCCTGCAACCACATTGTCTGTATCCCAGTTTCCCGATGCATAGTTACCTCGGAACATTACATCCTGCATTGATTTGACGGTTGTTGCAGCATTTGAAGCAGTATAAGACGTTGAATAAGCACCACCATATGCGACACCGTTACTATTTACTGCACGGTTTTCAATAAAATCAACATTTTTTATCAGGTTAATTAATCCGATCGCACCATTATTCGTTGCAAAGGAATTCTTTATACCACCACCCATCGCGGGTGCATTTTTACTTTCTGTCTCTGCGACATTCCCTTGGAACAAAGAATTAGAAATTTCTCCGATTATGTTATAGTTGTCTAATGCTCCACCCGACGCATGACCTTCGGGTGCGTTTGTGCCAGGTTTATATGTTTTATTGTCGATAAATCGTGTATTTGTAATAACACCTATTTCAGAATACTGATTGTTGTCAATAGTTGTGCCGTGTCCACCGCCCTTGAAATTGGCCTGTGCTGTCATGACATTATCGATAAAATCTACATTTTCAATTCTACCTATTTTGGATGCATTATATATAATTGCACCGTGCGGAGCACTTTGTGCCGTTTCAAATCGATTGCCTGTAAAAACGGTATCCTTGATAGTAGCAATTTCACCAGCACCCAAATTTGAAATAAGACCACCCCATAAGTCATTTTTTGGAATAGATCCAACAAAATTATCATTGAACCTAGAGTTTGATATTTCTAAAATTTTACCTTTGTTCAAAATGGAGGCACCACCCCCGACTTCACCAGAAGACACAAATAATGTATTGTTCAATATCCCAACATTATCTAATGCCAATGTGCCATTATTTATAATCATACGTGGCGTAACGATATCAATTGCAGCCGCTGGATTGGTCCATGATGTAATATTTTTCAACACAACAGATTGAGATGCAGCAATATCTATATTGGCGGACACTTCAGAAGTGGTTGTAGACATATCCAACACAACATTTGCATCCATTTCACTAAGTGCAGCTTTTAATGCCTCGAAAGACGTTAATGTATCGGTCGCATAGCATGGTGCTGCCATTATAGTCAATGCTGTAAACGGCATAACAATTCTTGCAATTTTCATCTCTTCTCCATTTTTTTATTTTTAATAACAGCCAATTGAATATTGGAGGTCTGGGAGTTAATAAATCAGAACATTGTTGAACCCAAAGCCCCAAGTAGAATCCTATTGGATTTAGTTGATATTTTAACACCAATAGGAACAAAAGTCCAATAATGGACTGTTTTTTATTTCCAACATGAATATTCCGGTACAATGATTCAGGCGTATTCTGATCGTTTTTACCAATTTAACATTGTGTAATTTGGATTAGTCATCATTAAAGGTTAACTTGATTTGCTTTAATAATGTTCTGATAGCATTTCTTTTCTGGGTTGTTTCTTGTTCACAGTTGTTTGCTTTATAATAAAACACGTTATTTCTTAGCCAGATATTACCTAATGCATCACAGTTTGCATCACACTTTATCATGCTTTTACTCTTGTTTTTGTTGTCCGGTGCGTCAAAGGCTTGGAAAACTAACCTTTTTTGATGTGATGGCTAAAACTGAAATTGTCTGAAAATAATAAAAAAATCCAACAAAAGTGCTGGATTTCTAAGAAAAATTACTGGTGCCGGTTGTCGGGATGTCAAGGCGAGTCCAAAGTCCAAGATTTCCAATAGTTTCAGACAGTTGATTTCTCAGTCTGCATCACACTTAGCCTCACATAGCATTTTGATAAAAAATATGATAAAATAAATGGGATAAAAAAGATTTACAAATGAAATTATTGAATAAGTCTGAAATTTTAAGTGCCTTATCAAAACATCCCATTGGTCGAGGAACCGAGGCGACTACATACGATGCTGGTCGCTATGTTGTGCGTGTGCCGCATACTGTAAAAATTGATAAAGCATTCAGGGAAAATCTATCCAACGGTACATACAACTATCAAAAGGTTGATAATATACACGGTCGCCGCAATTTTGGTCAGCCATTGTATAATTTAACAGACCCAATGTCCGGAACTGTGATGTTGTCTGTTTGTAAAAAGGTGGATGGAATTACTACAAACGATTTGGTCGAAGAACCATTGACGACAAAACAAAAATCCGATGCGATGGCTGTGGCAATTGAAAAGATGCGCATAATGGCATCTGCACCACAAAAATCTTATCGCAGGCTGGTTGATGATTTGAATCATCTGGCCGGCACAAACTTTACCATCGACCCGTGCGAGGGGAATATGTTGATAAACCCAACCACTGGGCGGTTTTACATTATTGATTTGCGACCTGTTAAAAATGTACGCAATGTGGGTGATTTGATTTTGTTATTGCTGACAGATATTCCAGACATGCCTGATAATGCCGAGTATTTTGAACTGGAACAAAAGATTGTAAATAAACTGATGCGTGCGGCGCAGTCATGTGGTTTGTCTGTTCCGGAACAGTTAAAACTGAAACCGCGTGCATTAGAGGTTATAAAATCAGAGGCAGCACGCCAGTTGTATAAAAACAATTATCAGAATATCGCATTACATACGCATTCAAAATAACTACCGCCCAATTGGGCGGTGTTTTTATTCGTGCATCACACTTTGCATCACAGTTTTTACCGTTCGAATTTCATATTGTTTTTCAGCCATTCCCCAGCCTTGTTTAACTCATCAAGTGGCATATTTGATGTTTTATACTCTTGTTGAAATAATTCCTTGCGCAGTTTTTCTGGCATTGCGTCCAGCATTGCTTGCTGGTCGCCTCTTATATATGCGTCTACAACTGCCTGCAAAGCATGTCCGTGTTCTCGCAACAAGCTCATAAAAGCTCTCGGTAATACGTCAGACCCGATATACCCCCCGTCTTTATACCCATGTTTTTGTGCAATTGCATGCGGATGCAAACCGTTTGGTGCCATGCGACAAATGCATCTGTTTCGAATTGAGTTTACAGGTTTGTGTTGAAATGCTTTATATTTGCTAAGCTCGTTGTCTGTTATGTTTGCGCCTATATAGTCCAGAATCATGTCTTTTGCAGGTTGGAACTTTTTTTCCTCTGGTTGATATGAATCAAAAATATAATCAACAAATTTAGCCAGTAACTTTGTTAGTTTTGGATTGTTATACGACATGATAACTTGTTCATAAATTTCCGGCTTAAAATAGCCAGAAGCGGAATATATCAGTCCAACTTTTGGAAATATTTTTTTAGTTTTGTTAAGTTTATCCGCGAAATCCTTCAAGGATATGATATTTTCCGTGCCTATTGAAAGCTTATTTTTTTTATCGTTCATATTTAATACTCCTATGTATATCCATGCACTAATTTTTTTATTTTATGTAACTATACCACACCGCATCACTGTTTGCATCACAGTTTTTGGTGTTTTGGGGTCGTGGGGCGATATTAGGTTGGAATTGCACACCCCGAATAAAATAAAAACTATCTGCCCCGCAATAAAATTACGATTGGTGCAAAACTCAAAAGAGCAGGAAAACCCAACGAAAAAACGCACCATTTGGTGCATTTTAATTCTGGTGCCGGTTGTCGGACTTGAGCCAACGACCTACTGATTACAAACCGCCCAAACGAGTGTTGAATAACGTTTGTCAACGTTGAATTTTGCTTAGTATTCTGGGCTTTACAGCGGATTTTAAATTTATTATACTTAAATAAAAATCGGTAGCAAAAACTAAAATTTCATACCTGCGGTAGCAAATACGTAGCAAAAAAATGGATGAAAAAGGCATCTGAAAAATATGAAATCGAACCGCTTTAATTTTACTGAACGTGCACTGGCCGCATTGCCAGTTCCGACGACTGGTTCGGCGGTCTATTATGATGCCGGCTCAATGGACGGCCTGTGTGTTATTGTAACCTATGGCGGGACCAAAACATACTATGCCTATATGAAGTTCCAGGGTGTTCCCCGTCGCGTTAAAATTGCCCGTGTCGGTCAGATGAAGTTGATAGAGGCACGAATGAAAGCGCATACACTAAAAGAACGTTCCCTGCGTGGAGAAGACCCGTCGGCCGAACGGCGTGATGCATTGAAAGACATGACCCTGCGCCAGTACTATGAAAACATTTATGTGCCACAACATTCAATGGTTCATAAAAAGCCTGCGACCGTATACGATGACAACGGACTGTTCCGTCGCAATATGAAGCCGTTTCATAATCGCCAGATGCGAACGATATCTCAACTGGAGGTATCCCAACTGCACGGTTCCTTGAAACGTAAATGCGGCCTGTACAGCGCCAACCGAACCCTGGGCCTGTTGCGCCACATGTATAACAAGGCGTACGAACTGGGCTATCCACGTCGCCTGGAAAATCCGGCACAATATGTCAAAGCTTTTAAAGAAAAAAGTCGCGACCGCTTTATGTCTCGGGCCGAGCTGGCACGCTTTTTCGAAGCACTTCAATATGCCGAACCCCGTTTCCGTCACTACATCTTGCTGTCATTGTTCCTGGGGCAACGGCGCAGTAGTATCTTGGCATTGCGCTGGGGCGATATAGATTTTGAAAACGATATTGTGCGATTTGTTGATACCAAGAATGGCGATACTGTTAACACACCCATGACGGACCAGGCCCGTGAAATACTGATACAAATGTACAGAACAGCTGGGGATAATCCGTGGCTGTTCCCCAGCAGCACCAGCAAAAGTGGCCATATCGAAGAGCCTAAACGTGCGTGGAATGCACTGCTGAAACGTGCGAATATTGAAAACCTTCGCATCCATGACCTGCGCCGCACAATGGGCAGTTACCAGGCCATCACCGGATCCAGCCTGCACATCATCGGCCAGTCGCTGGGGCATCGGTCCACCGCCGCCACCCAAATCTATGCCAGATTATCCTGTGATCCGGTCCGTGAATCCATGCAACGCGCCACCAATTCAATGCTGGGATTGTTGGGATAAATGAATATCGATCAATAGTTTGTGGTTGTGTTTGTTGAATAAGGTTTTTTAATTCCTTGAAAAATGTGCTTTTATGATTGATTATAGGCTTATAATTACTAAAGGTTTTATAACGGCATGAAAGATACGTCTAATATTTTTAAATTACCACCGAAAGAACTGGAAACAAAAAAATCTTCTTTAGATGTGTTGTGGGATGATACCGCACCAGAAATAGTAGATTTTGCAAGAAAATTACAAGGATTATTACAAAGTGTTGATACCCCATATGTCATCGGTTTGGACGGTGGATATGGTACAGGAAAAACGCATTTTGCAACCAGGTTTGCGGCACAAATGCATGAACAAATCAAAACAATATATTTTAGTGCCTGGGAAAAGGACTATGAAAAAGAGCTGATAACGGTTTTTCTAGAACAAATCGCCAATTTAATAAAGACGGACAAGAAATATATTGAAAGCAGCCAAATAAAAAACATAAAGTCTCTTCTAAAATCACTATGGGTTGCTATCGAAAGCATATCCGTAAATAGTCCTATTACAAAATTCCCCATAAGTATGACATTCAATGTTGAGCATTTTAGAAGACAATTAAATAAGTTAACTATTAAGGAAGATATGTTACAAAATGCTAAACGTGAATTAGCTAATTATATAAAGTCTTTGCCGCATGAAAAAATGGTTCTTATAGTGGATGACTTGGATAGATGTAGACCTGATACAGCGGTCAAGATCTTAGAAACGGTAAAACATTTTTTTGATATTGATGGCCTGATTGTTGTGATGCCTATAAATCAATCTAGGTTGCGACAATATATAGATGCTTTTTATGGTATTGGCGGCACGGCGGAACAAAAAGGTGTTGTTGCAGAAGATTATTTGCAAAAATTCTTTAATGACATAATAGATATTCCGAATTTAAATTACGAGAAAATATGTGCAGACCGTATTACAGAAGAAGAGTTTAGAAGTAACTTGGTTTATGAGGGTGATAGTTACAATAATATTCAAGAATTGCGGAAATGGATTGCCGAGTATGCAAAAAAATCGCATTTTTCCTACCGGGAAACGGTCGAACTAATAAACAGAGCAAAATTGTTTTGTAATACGTATCATGAACCTATAAGATGCAGACTGTTGGCTTATCAGTTGTGTAATCGTTTACATAAAGAAAAAAACAAAATGCGGCACGAATATAACGATATAGATTATGGTGAAGATAATGTTTATAAGGATTGTCCACAAAATACAAAGAAAAAATTATTTTCCCATCACCCTGCCTATCAGCCCCTTAGTTCAATAAACAACAGATTTGGCCACTTGGCTCGCATTAGATTACGTGCTTATGTGTCTACAGCTGGACAGATTCATGACACATATGCAGATGTGTACAAGCAGATAAAGCATTTAATTAAATTGGTGTCAGATATTTCTGAAACGGATTTTAGGAACAAGACAGCATATAACAATTATATAAAACCAGAACTAGAGGTAGTAGTGCCCGCTCTGAAAACGCTATATAAAGAACTGAGAGAATTTCAAAGAAAACATGGTTCTGATGATTCTGATCTAGATAGAGCAAAAGATTATGAGCTTAAGGTTTATAACCCTCATTTGTTAGGGGACAAATAGCATTTAATTATACATCCCCCACAACATTTCAAACCGATTGGTGTATTCTTGCGCTGGGAGGGTCAGGAAGATACAGTTTTTACTGTTATATTTATGGGCATAACAAAATTTGGCTAATAAAGACAAAAGAAATAGCTAGTAATTCTGTTTTTTATAATATTGAAACAGTAGTACCAATATAGCATAGCATAAAAAACAAAAAAGTAGACCACCAGACAGTATCAATGCATTTTCTAATCCATCTAGTACAGCTAGAATAATTGTTAGAAATGCAACAGCCAGTAAAGCAGTACAATAGGATTTTATGTGGTTGTGTATTGATGATTTTATTTGGTTATAAGCATATATAAAAAAACTACATGCATGCTTGATAAGCTTAGGGATGTTTCTCAAAAAAATAGCAATTCCATTAAAAAGAAGCACAAAAACAAAAACTGCTATTGGGATTTTGATAAATACAGTAAGTAGAATATCAAGCATTGGTTTGCTCTTTATTATTGCTGCACAAGACGACTTTTTTGATGTCGCTTGTGCAATTACTTGCACACACATATTCTACACCATTTATTGAAAAAATCAATTGATAAACAAAGCCCCATTTTGGGGCGTTGTTTAATCGATTTCCATCAGGTTATCAGTCCATAATTCACACTGGGTCATAACAGTCTGAATAGCATCATCTTCGCCCTCTGGTGGATATTTATGCTTGCGTAAAAGCCGCTTTATTGTCATTCGCATTGCAGCACGAGCATCATCTTTGCGTTGCCAGTCTACAGTCTTATTTTTCTGCAGCGCCTCGGTCAGTTCCTTTGTGATGGCAATAAGCTCATCGTTTTCATAGAAGTCTTTAACGGCTCGTGGTTTTGTCAGAGCATCATAGAATGCCAATTCCTCAGGACTCAAACCAAGATCCTCACCTTCCTGCTGTGCCGTTGTAATTTGTTTAGCCAGGTTCATCAATTCAGCGATAACTTCTTCATTGGTTAGCATGCCATTCAGGTACTTATTCATAACTGTTTGAATGATTTCGCTAAATTTTTCTGATTTTACAATATTGGTTCTGCGATATACCTTAATTTGCTCCGCAATCAGTTTTTTCAGCAATTCAACGGCGATATTGCGTTCCTTCATCTTGGAAATTTCATCCAAGAATTTTGGGTCAAATAAAGAGAAACCGTCTGACACATTCGTAGAGAAAAGGTTTATCACCCCATCGCTTTTAATGCTCTGTTTTAGCATTTCATTGATTTTCTCATTCAATTCCTTTAATGACATTTTCTTGCCACCAGAACCAGCAAACATCATGCGCTGAATCAATACACGTATTGTTTCAAAGAATGCTGCTTCAAAGCGCATGTCTTTTTGGACCATAGAAGAACATAATGATAGAGCTTGGTTCAACATTAAAGCTTCCTTGCGGAATGACTCCTTGGTGTCATTGCGTGACGGTTCCAGCAAGAAATTCAAACCACCACTAATTGTTGTGGCTTTTTCAAGCGGAGTGCCTGTAAAGAACAACTGATAATCGTAACCATGCATCAGTGAACGGCAAACATCTAATTTTTCCAAAAACTTTGGATATGCTACTTTACCAATGTCGGGGTCGCCAAATTTCTTCTTATCACGGGTTGTATAGTCGTTCATCGCCTGTTTAAGAGCAGCCGCAATACCGATATAGTCGACCACCAAACCACCTTCCTTGTCCTTAAATACGCGATTAACACGTGCGATAGCCTGCATCAGATTATGGCCTGACATTGGTTTATATACATACATGGTCGCCAATGACGGAACATCAAATCCAGTTAGCCACATGTCAACCACAATAGCGATTTTTAACGGACTGTTATTATCCTTGAACTTGGTGGCCAGTTCTTCACGATGAGCCTTGTTGCCGATGATTTTGCGCCATTCTTCAGGATCCTTGTTTTCATCTGTCATGACAACTGCGACTTTATCAGTCCAAGTCGGACGTAATTCCATGATACGATTATATATTTTCATAGCAATTGGACGAGAATAAGCCACAATCATAGCCTTGCCAGTGAGCAAATCAGCACGGTTATTTTCATAGTGAGCAAGAATATCTGTTACAAGGGAATCAATAGTGTTGTCATTACCCAAAACGGCTTCCATTTGACCAATTTGTTTCTTGCTCTGTTCCAAGACTGCAGGATCAACGGCATCAGCTAAGGCGTCATACTGTTCGTCAATTTCTTTGATGACTTTTTCGTCTAATTTTAGTTTCACAACCCGACTTTCATAATATACAGGACGAGTCGCACCATCTTCAACAGCCTGTGTCATATCATAAACATCAATATAATTACCAAAGACCTCACGTGTGTTACGATCCTTGATAGAAACAGGTGTGCCAGTAAAGCCAATATAGGTAGCATTAGGTAGGTTGTTACGGATAATACGGGCTGCCCCTACAACTCGCTTTGTGATATCATTACCATCGGCATCCTTGGTCATTTTGATTTTTTCAGTTAAGCCATACTGACCACGATGTGCTTCATCAGCCATTACAATAATATTGGTCCGTTCTGACAGTGGCTCATCTGATTCCTCGAACTTTTGCATGGTTGTGAAGATAATACCATTGGCAACACGGCCGTCTAACCAATCTTTTAAGCCTTTTCTGCTAGTGGCTTGGACAGGTTCCTGGCGCAAGAAGTCCTTACACTTGGCGAATTGTCCGTATAATTGATCGTCCAGGTCGTTTCGATCAGTAATAACGACAACAGTTGGGCTTGTCAGGGCAGATTGCAATAACTTGGCATAAAATACCATTGAAAGTGATTTGCCACTTCCCTGGGTGTGCCAAAAGACCCCGGCCTTACCATCATTGCCGACAGCGTTTTCTGTCGATGTGATCGCCTTGCGAACAGCAAAATACTGATGGTATCCAGCAAGGATCTTAACATCTTGCTTACTTTCCTTAGAGAAACAAATAAAATTCTTTAAGATATCCAGAAAACGTGTTTGCTCAAACATGCCGATAAAGAATGTATCAAACTGAGCAGCCTTTGTATTTTCGTAAGAGCCATCAGTAGTCTTCCACTCCATGTAACGGTCTTCGCCAGCGGTGATAGTACCTGCCTTAGAGGTCAATTGGTCACTCATGACACAGAAAGCATTATAAATGAACATTGATGGAATTTCCTGCATATAATTACGCAGCTGACGATATGCCTCGGAAACCTCCGTTTCTTCTCTAGAGGGTGATTTTAACTCCATTAAGACAACCGGAATACCATTAAGGAACACTATCAGATCAGGTCTTTTTTCGCTATTTTCAATAAATGTCCACTGATTAGCGATAATGAAAGAGTTGTTTCCTAGATCAGAGTAGTCAACAATGCGAACCAATTCAGTCCTGGATTCGCCATTTTCAACGAATGGAACTTCAATACCATTCTGAAGATAATTAGTAAATGCCTCGTTGCGCTGGATCAGGTCGCCATTATCAAAGTATTTGATCTTGTTAAAAGCCCCCTCAAGAATCTTTTCAGAGGTAAACGGATTGAGTCTCTTAAGTTGGGATTTAAGAATATCTTCATACAATGGACTGGTGTAGTCACGGACAACATCAGGACCATAAACATGCTGATATCCCAGTTGTTGGAACAGTTCTATAATAGATACTTCATAACTATTTTCGTTAAATATAGTGCTCATCTGTTTTCTCGTTTTTACTTTTTTTTCTTAAAATGTTTGACAAGCTATTTTTATTATGTCATCATAATATCAGAGGTTCGGCTGAGGGGTTGCTAATGGTGGCTCCAACTGCATTACCTCTTTTTTCTTGTCTGATACGGGCTCTTATGCAGCTTTATGCTCTCTAATACTTTTCGCTGTCCCTTTATGGTCTTATAGCCTTTATATTGCAGGCGTGCAATTTTGTTTTCATACCGTTCTTGTATTTCTGAACGTGCGGGCGCATGCATACCCTGAGATCTTCTGTACCCTGTATTTATGATATAAATACAAACATCTGCTACCTGTATCAAATAATTTATATCTGATTCTATAAATAAAGGCTCAGGAACAATCCAATTGGCGTGTTGTTGTCCTGAAATAGTTTTCGAAAAATAGTTCGTTAGCTGTCTTTTAAACTTTTTATCGTATTCTTTTTCACATTGATCCATTATCAATAGACCGTCTTCTCGCTGTCTTGCCAAGAAATTTGCGAAAATTTCCATCAAAAACACATGGTCTTTACGTAGATAATCATCAAATTCAAAATTTAGAGGTTTCTTAACACCTTTTTCGATTAGGCATGCAAAGACTTTCGCCTTGTATTTTTTTAGCAGACCAAGAATAGTGTCTGCCATCTCTAATGATGCTTGACCAAATGCGGTAAAGTCTTGTCTGGTGGGACTTCTTTTTTCTAGGCATGCGGTTAAAAAACGCCTACACCCCTTTTGGCGATCTTCTTTGGAGAGCTTTTTATCCTGAGCGGCCCATTTAAAGCGCTCTTTTTCCAACAGTTTAGATCCTTTAATTTCTGTTTTAAATTCTGATAACCTACAGCCAAAAATTTTTTCTTCTGAACATTGAATATCTTTTAGAAAGTTGAAAACATTAACAGAAGCAATAGAGATCCCACCACGAACTTCGTAATTCATGTTTTTATGGTCATGTCCACTTTCATCCATAAACAATAAATAACTCATTTTTGCTCCTTTTTAGGCCTATTATATTTGATGATGCAGCTAAATCAAAGAAAATAACCCCATTTTTACTCCGTTTCTTCGCTAAACAATAATTTATCTAAGTAACTTGGGTCAGAAATATCGACCTTTGACACGTCAATTTCGCCACTCATCAGCTTAGGCAATAACGCATCACGGATCGCCGCCAGGTGTGATGATTCTACCGTGTTTCTAATTA